>JACROV010000031.1 GCA_016214285.1 Candidatus Omnitrophota bacterium
ATAATTTTACAGATTTTGAGCGTGACTATTTTCGAGAAAACGCCGATATCGCAAGCACTTACGAAAACTGATATCAATAAACAAAATGCTCAAAACGCTAACCAATTGACCTTGTTCAACTTATAATGGGACAGTCGTGAAAAGGGGTTGCAATTTTATAAAAAATGTTGTATAAATTGTATCTCGTATCTCGTCGCTCGTATCTCGTGGCGATGCGAAATACGAGATACCAGATACGAGATACGAAAACCATGCTCACTAAACAGCGTCAAATAACCCCCGAGCAACTCCACGAATCCTTAAAGAACATCAAGGTCGGCGGCACGGTCTGCCATTATTCCCTCAAGAAATGCGCGGAGTTGGTTCCCATCATCAACGAGATCAACGATCTCAAGGAAGAGCTTAACGCCGTCATCCTCGTCCACTCGTACGTCAGCCCGGAGATCGTCTACGGGGTCGCCGATTACGTGGGCGATTCCTACGCCTTGAGCAAGAACGCGATGGAAACCTCCGCGGATCTGATCGTCTTTGCCGCGGTGCGTTTCATGGGCGAAACCGCCAAGATCATGAACCCGGGAAAAGAGGTTTTGATCCCCACGGCTTTGGATGGCTGTACATTGGCCGACTCGATCACGGCCGAAGATGTCAGGCGCCTGCGCCAGCAATTCCCAAATTATACTTTTGTTTGCTACATCAACACGACCGCCGAGGTCAAGGCCGAATGCGACGTATGCGTCACCTCATCGAACGTCTACAAGATCGTCGAACGCATCCCCAGCGGCAAGATCTACTTCTTGCCCGACAAGCTGATGGGCCAGAACCTGGTCAATGAGATGCATATGCGCGGCGTGCATAAAACGATCAGCTACTACACCGGCGCCTGCTATGTTCACGAGGAATACGGCGCCGATCAGATCTTCCGTATCCGCACCGAATACCCCAATGTGAAGGTGGTCAGCCACCCGGAATGTAACCCCGCGGTCGTCGCCAATTCGGATTTTGTGGGCTCAACCGCCGAGATGCTGGGTTATATGCGCGAGACCGAGTCCAAAGAATTTCTGATGCTCACCGAATGCGGCCTGTCTTCGCGGCTGCAGAAGGAATTCCCCGACAAGAAGCTGGTCGGAACCTGCACGCTGTGCCGCTACATGAAGTCCAATACCCTTGAAGATATCCTGCGGGTCTTGAAAAACCCCGCCCCGCGCGACCGCGTGGTCCTTGATGAAACGGTGCGCCCAAAAGCGGCCAAGTGCATTGAGGCGATGTTTCATTACACACGGCAGTAGAATTGACACGCCGGAAGCCCTGTGTTAATATTCTCCACATATGCACATCGTTGAAACCCAATATTATACGTTCGCCGGGCCGCCGCAGGAGCTCAAGCTTAAAAGCGGTGTGAGCCTCGGGCCCATTACCCTCGCCTACGAGACCTACGGGACGCTCAACAAAGATAAGTCGAACGCCATTATGGTGTTCCATTCCCTGACCGGCGACGCGCACGCCGCGTTCTATCACAAAGGCGAGGAGAAGCCCGGCTGGTGGGACACGATGATCGGGCCCGGCAAGGGCTTTGACACGGACAAATATTTTGTGATCTGCGTGAACGTGCTCGGCGGATGCAGGGGAAGTACCGGCCCTGCGTCGATCAATCCCAAGACGGGTAAGCCTTTCGGCTTAAGCTTTCCTTTCGTCACCATTGATGACATGGTCGCCGCGCAGAAACATCTCGTTGATCATTTGGGCATTAAAAAATTTCTGTGCGTGGCCGGCGGCTCGATGGGCGGGTTGCAGGCCTTGATCTGGGCGACCCGGTATCCGGATTACGTTGAGTCGGTCATTGCCATTGCCACCAACACCCGCCACACCGCCCAGCAGATCGCTCTGCACGAAGTGGCGCGTCAGGCCATCATGGGTGACCCGGATTGGCAGGGGGGCGACTATTACGGCAAATCGATCCCCGCGCGGGGCTTGGCCTTAGCGCGGATGATCGGGCACATTACCTACATGAGCGACAAATCGATGGACGAGAAATTCGGACGTAAACTGATCGCCAAAGAGCGCCTGGGGTATGACTTCTCGCACGATTTCGAGGTGGAGAATTACCTCAAATACCGCAGCGGCAATTTCGTCCAGCGCTTCGACGCCAATTCCTATTTGTATATTTCCAAATCGCTCGATTATTTCGACCTTTCCTCCGACGGGAAATTGACGGACGTCTTCGCGAAGGCCGGGGCGCATTTTCTGGTCATTTCCTTCACCTCGGATTGGCTGTATCCGTCGTACCAGTCCAAGGAAATGGTGCGCGCGCTCAAGGCCAATGATCTGGACGTCTCGGACATCGAGATCAATTCTTCCTACGGCCACGACGCGTTTTTAGTCGAGGTCGAAGGCCAGACAAAACTCATTTCACATTTTCTCGCCCGTATGCAGAAAGGCGCCGCGCATGTCTGAAGCCGACAAGAGCATCCGTTTCGATCATCAGATCATCATCAAGTGGGTCGAGAAGGGCGCCCGCGTGCTGGATTTGGGCTGCGGCGACGGTGTTTTGCTGGAACTTCTGATCAAAAATCGCGGCTGCCACGGCACCGGTGTTGAGATCGACGAAAAGGCCATTTACCGGTGCATGGAAAAGGGCCTCACGGTCTCGCACATCGACATCGACACGGGCCTCGCCGATTATTCCAACAAGCGCTTTGATTACGTGATCCTTAACGAAAGTTTGCAGGAGGTCCTGCAGCCGCGCACGGTGATCCTTGAGGCGCTGCGGGTCGGCAAGAAGGTCATCGTCGGCATTCCTAATTTTTGTCACGTGCGCGCCCGTTTGCAGATTTTTTTCCAGGGCCGCGTTCCCGTTACTAAAAAATTGCCCTACGAATGGTACGACACGCCGAACTTGCGATTTTTGAGCTTGAAGGATTTCCGTTATTTCTGCAAGAACAACGGGATCAATATCCTCGATGAGGTCGGCATCAGCGGCAGCAAACGCGTGGGCTTTCGGCTGAATCTCTTCGCGCATACGGGATTGTATTTGCTGGAAAAATAAATTTCGTCACTTGTATCCCGTATCCCGTATCCCGTATATCGTATTAAAGTTTTACGAGATACGAAATACGAAATACGAAATACGGACGACGAGATACGAATACTCGAAAGTATGTCTAAAAAATTTCCTCACGCGCAAAATGCCCCGTTTGTTCTTGAAATGAAGCCGGGCCGCTACGCCTGGTGCTCCTGCGGCGAATCCCGAAAACAACCCTTCTGCGACGGCTCCCACGAAAAAACCGGCATGCGCCCCATCATTGAAGTGATCACCGAAACGAAGACCGTGGCCTGGTGCGGCTGCAAGAGCAGCGAGAAAAAGCCGTTTTGCGACGGAACACACAAGAAGTGGGCAGATAAAGAAAAAAAATGATTCGGATATCCGGGTATCCGCTTATCCGGATACCCGGAAACTTCGTCAAGTCATGTCTCAACACTACGATTACCTCATCATCGGTTCCGGCATCATCGGCCTGGCGGTCGCTTTCGAGATCAAACGCAAGACTCCGTCGGCGCGCGTTTTGATCATCGACAAAGAAGAGAGCGAGGCCGCGCACGCCTCGGGACGTAACAGCGGGGTTTTGCACGCCGGGTTCTATTACACCGCCGACAGCCTCAAGGCGCAGTTCACCGTCGCCGGTAATCGCACGATGAAACAGTATTGCTGCCAGCACAGTATTCCGGTGAATCTGTGCGGGAAGCTCGTCGTCGCGCAGAACGAAAAAGAATTAGAGCAGCTCTACGAACTGGAGCGCCGCGGCAAACGTAACGGCGCAAAGGTCGAGATCGTCGATGAATACAAGGCTCACGAGATCGAGCCCAACGTCCGCACGTTCAAAAAAGCCCTGTATTCACCGGACACGGCGAGCGTGGATCCGAAGCTGGTATGCGCGGCGCTGCGCAAAGACCTGACGGCGCAGGGAGTGGGATTTTTCTTCGGGACAAAATATCTGGGACACTCGGAAAACGTGGCGCGCACGACGGCGGGTGAATTTGACGCCGGGAAGATCATCAACTGCGCCGGATTATACGCGGACAAGATCGCCAAGGATTTCGGGTTCGGGAAACAATACACGATCATTCCGTTCAAGGGAATTTACTGGAAATACACCAAGAACAAAACGGACGTGCGTGTTAACATTTATCCGGTGCCGAACTTGAAGAATCCATTTCTTGGTGTGCATTTCACCAAGACGGCCTCCGGCGAGATCAAGATCGGTCCGACGGCGATCCCCGCGTTCTGGCGGGAAAATTACGAACGTCTGGCGAATTTTTCTTTCGCGGAATTTGTGGAGATCTGCGCGCGGGAAGCGCATCTGTTCGCCGCCAACAGTTTTGGGTTCCGTGATCTCGCGTTCGAAGAAATGAAGAAATACAACAAGCGTTATATGGTCGATCTGGCCAGCCGCATGGTGCGCCACATCGATCCTGATGGATTCATGGAACACACTTTGCCCGGCATCCGCGCGCAACTGCTGGATACCCGCAACCGCCATCTGGTCCAGGATTTTGTCGTGGAAGGCGACCGCCAGAGCGTTCACGTTCTAAACGCCGTTTCGCCCGCTTTTACCTGCGCTTTTCCATTCGCCTTGTATCTGGTTGAAAGATATGACGTTACCGCCTAATGCCGGGGTAAATTCCCCCTTGCATTTTTTGACGGGCGCGTTATGATAAATACGTCACTTTTAAGAGTATTTTATGGTAAACTTTAAATAAAAGGGATGCGCTTCCGGAAAAGGAAATCCTGGAAATGCGCATTTTCTAAGGAGAATATGATGAAAACGCAATTGATGATCCAAAGCACACCCAATCCAAATGCGTTGAAATTTGTCTTAAATACGCCCGTCAAAACGAACGGGAACTGGACGTACAAATCCGCCAAAGAATGCGCGGCGAACCCGCTGGCCGGCGCGATCTTCGTGTTAGACCCGCACGTCAAGGAAGTCTACTTTTTCGACAATTATATTACCGTCACGCAGGACGGCGGTGTGGATTGGGAAGGCTTGGAAGAGAAGATCCAGAAGACGGTCATGGAGAAGATTGGCGCTCATAATCCCGACTTTGCAACGCCGGAACCGGAGAAGAAAGCGGCGCCGGCAGGCGGCGATTCTCCGGAAATGGCGCAGATCAATGAGATCCTCGACCAGACGGTTCGCCCGGCCCTGCAGATGGACGGCGGTGACATTGATCTGGTTGATTATAAAGACAACGTCTTGCGCGTATTTTACCAGGGGGCGTGCGGGTCTTGTCCCAGCGCGACGATGGGTACGCTCAAGGCCATCGAAAACATTTTGAAGGACCAGTTCAACCCTGACGTGGTGGTGGAGTTGGCCGACGCGTTCTAAAAGCAGGTCACAAAAATTTAAGGTCACAAGGTCTCAAAGTCATCAGGTCACCGGTGACTTGGTGACTTGGTGACTTGGTGACTTGGTGACGAATATGTTCAAAATTAATAGAAAGATTGAATACGCGCTCATTGCCCTCAAGTACATGAGCCACAAGGCGCCGGGGCAGATCACATCGGCCAAGGAAATTTGCGATATGTACAACACGCCCTTTGATCCCACCTCGCGCGTCTTGCAGATCATGGCGCAGCGCGGTATTGTGCAGGCCGAACAAGGGGCCAAGGGCGGGTATCAGGTGATCAGGGATCTTTCGAAGGTGTCGATGCGCGAACTTTCAGATATGATCATCGGGCCCATTGAGATCGCCAACTGTTTTCACAACGATTATTCCAACTGCGGAATCACGGCGACGTGCCACATCATCGCGCCGATGCTCAACCTCAATGAGAAGCTCAACAAATTGTTCGCCGAGATCATGGTGACGGACTTGATCGAATCCAGGCATCACTGGGAAAAGAGCATCCGTCAGAAAACCATCGTCAAAGAGGCGGGCGCACGCAACGAATAAGGTTATTTAATAGGGAATCATGCGTAAAGAAGAAACGAAAATACTGAATGAAAAAATGATCGAGGAAAATGTCCTCACCAGCCGGGACTACAAGTACGGTTTTTACACGGACATCGAGACCGACCGTATCCCCAAGGGGCTAAGCGAGGAAACGATCCGGCTCATTTCCCGGAAGAAAAATGAGCCTGCCTGGATGCTCGAGTGGCGTCTGAAGGCGTATCGCCACTGGCTGACGATGAAAGAACCCCACTGGCCGAATTTCAAATACGGTCCGATCGACTACCAGGGAGTCAGCTATTACAACGCGCCGAAGAAGGCGGGACAGGGACCCAAAAGTATTGACGAGGTTGACCCCGAATTGCGCAAGGCTTTTGAAAAATTGGGCATTCCGCTGGGCGAGCAAAAACGTTTGAGCGGGGTCGCGGTCGACGCGGTCTTTGACAGCGTTTCGGTTGGAACAACGCACCAGGCGGAGTTGGCCAGGCAAGGCGTCGTTTTCTGTTCCATGTCGGAGGCGATCCGGCGCCACGGGGACCTCGTCAGGAAATATATGGGCTCCGTCGTGCCGTATTCGGACAATTTTTTCGCGGCGCTTAACGCGGCGGTCTTTAGCGACGGTTCATTTTGCTATATTCCCAAAGGCGTGAAATGTCCTTTGGAATTATCGACCTATTTCAGGATCAACGCGGCTGAATCCGGACAGTTCGAGCGCACGCTTATTGTCGCCGAGGAAGGAAGCTATGTCAGCTACCTCGAAGGCTGCACCGCACCGATGCGCGATGAGAATCAATTGCACGCGGCGGTCGTCGAACTGATCGCTATGGATGACGCCCAGATCAAATATTCGACTGTTCAGAACTGGTATTCCGGTGACAAGGAAGGCCTCGGGGGTATTTACAATTTCGTGACCAAGCGCGGCAAATGCCTGGGCCGGCGCTCCAAGATCTCCTGGACGCAGGTCGAGGCCGGGGCGGCGATCACCTGGAAATATCCCAGCTGCATTTTGCAGGGCGATGATTCTGTTGGAGAATTCTATTCGGTGGCCCTGACCAATCACCGGATGCAGGCGGACACGGGGACCAAGATGATCCATATCGGGAAAAAGACGACGAGCACCATCGTTTCCAAAGGGATCTCTACGGATGAATCCAACAATAATTACCGCGGGCTGGTGAAGATCATGCCTTCGGCCGACGGCGCGCGGAATTTTTCCCAGTGCGACTCCATGCTGGTTGGCAACAAATGCAGCGCCAACACGTTTCCCTATATCGAGGTCAAGAACAGCACCGCGACATTGGAACACGAGGCCTCGACCTCCAGGATCAACGCCGAACAGGTGTTTTACCTCAAATCGCGGGGACTGGACATGGAGGCCGCGATCTCGCTTATCATCAACGGATTTTGTAAAGAAGTCTTTAACGAGCTCCCGATGGAATTTGCGGTGGAGGCGGTACGTCTGCTGCAAATGAAACTGGAAGGGAGTGTTGGATAAAAGAGTCGTCAGACATCAGACGTCAGTCTTCAGACTCATCTGACGATTGAAGACTGATGACTGACGACTAAGCAAACAGAAAGGTTAGTGCCAATGTTCGAGATCAAAAATCTACACGCCAAAATCAACGATACCGGGATCCTGCGCGGGATCGACCTGAAGATCAACGCCGGCGAGGTGCATGCCATTATGGGACCTAACGGTTCCGGTAAAAGCACTTTGGCGAAGATCATCGCCGGGCATCCCGATTATGAGGTCACCGCAGGCGAGATCCTTTATGAAGTGAACTTCAAAAAGGTCAACATCCTTGAACTTGAGCCGGAAGAGCGTGCCCAGGAAGGAATATTCCTCGCGTTCCAGTATCCGGTGGAAATTCCGGGGGTGAGCATGTCGTCGTTCCTGCGCGCGTCTTTTAACGCCTTGTGCCGCCATCAGGGCGCGGAGGAAATGGACCCGCTGGACTTCGACGTATTTTTACGCAAGAAAATGAAACTGCTGGAGATGGACGAGAAATTCATCAACCGTCCGGTCAACGTGGATTTCTCCGGTGGCGAGAAAAAGCGTAACGAGATCATGCAGATGGCCGTTTTGAACCCGCGTTTCGCGGTCCTGGACGAAACGGATTCCGGGCTCGACATCGATTCGATGCGCATCGTCGCCGACGGCGTCAACAAACTCAGAAGCAAGAACAACGCCATGCTGGTCATTACCCATTATCAGCGGCTTTTGAATTATGTCGTGCCGGATTTTGTCCACATCCTCGTGGATGGGAGAATCGTTAAATCTGCCGGAAAAGAACTGGCCCTGGAGCTTGAGGACAAGGGATACGATTGGCTCATTAAGAAATAACGATGATAATGGCAAATACTATGATCGCAAATACCGGGAAAAACAGTATGTTTATGGATCAGCTTGCCGCGCTCACGGGCCCGCTTAAAAAAGCAAAGTCCCCCGACTGGCTCGCCCGATTACGCGAAGAAGGGCTGGTCCGTTTCCGGACACTGGGGATCCCGACGGTCAAAGACGAGGAATGGAAGTACACCAACCTTTCCGCCCTGGCAGGACACCGCTACGCGCTGAGCGCGAAATCCACGTTGAGTCCCGCGCAGCGTAAAGACGTCCTTGCGCGCTATTGCGGCAAAGCGGACGTGAACATCGTTTTCGTCAACGGCGCGCTCGATAAAGAATTGTCGAATTTTGGAAGAATTCCTCCTCCCCGCGGACAGAGGCTCCCCGACGGGAGGGAGAGCCTGCCGGCCGCGGGCGTCGAGATTTCGATGCTCCGGGACGCGCTGCTCAAGGACGCGGTTGCGTTAAAAGAGATTTGGGCGCATTACGATCCGCAAAAGGATCCCGCGTTCGTGGCCCTGAACAAGGCGCTCACGCAGGAAGGGATCTACATTCACGTCAAGGATAAGATCATCGCGAACCAGTTGATCCATATCCTGCACGTGACGCAGGCCGATGGCGAGGCGATCGCCATGTTTCCGCATACGGTGATCCGCCTGGGCAAATCGAGCGAGGCGGGCGTGCTGGAAACCCACGTCGGATTAAACGACGAAAATATTTATCTCGCCGACCCGCTGACCGATGTGCTTTTGGAAGAGAACGCGACGCTGCATTATTCCAAAGCCCAGAAAGAAAGCCTCAATGCCTATCACGTGGGCTCGACCCGCGTGTGGCAAACGCGGGATTCCACTTTCAACGGGTTTTCTCTGGTCGCCGGGGCGTCGATCACGCGCAATAATCTGGATATCGTCGTTAACGGTGAAGGGGCCGCGGCGTTCTTAAATGGCCTGTACAGCGTGTACAAAGACCAGCACGTGGACAACCACACCTCGGTCGACCACCGCGCACCTAATGCCACGAGCAACCAGCTGTACAAAGGCGTCCTTAACGACGCCGCGCGCGCGGTCTTCAACGGCAAGATCTTCGTCCGATCGATCGCGCAGCAGACCAATTCTTATCAGCTCAACAAAAATTTATTGCTGGGCAAGGAATGCCGGGTGGATACCAAGCCCCAGCTGGAGATTTTCGCCGACGACGTTAAATGCACGCACGGCGCCACGATCGGCCAGTTCAACGAAGATGAGATCTTTTACCTGCAGGCACGCGGCGTGCCGCGTAAAATAGCGACACGGCTGCTTACCCAGGGCTTTGTCGATGACGTCTTAAACCGTCTGACGCGCGATTTCGTCAGAGAGCAAGTCGCGCAGCTGGTCGCTCCCAGCCTTGCGGTCCTGGAAGGATGAGCGGGGTCGTCATGGACCTTGATGTCAAAAAGATCAGGCAGGATTTTCCCAATTTGCACGTCAGTGTGCACGGTAAGCCCTTGGTTTACTTCGATAACGCCGCCACCACATTCAAGCCGCGCGTAGTTTGGGAGGCGATGGACGGGTATTACCAGAAGTACGCCTCCAACGTGCACCGCGGCATCCACGAACTAAGCGAAAAGGCGACCGCCGCCTACGAGGCAACGCGCGGCAAAGTCCAGAAGTTCCTCAATGCCCGCGACTCCAAAGAGATCATCTTTACCCGCGGGACCACTGAATCGATCAACCTCGTCGCCTACAGCTACGGCCGGCATTTTCTCAAAGACGGCGATGAGATCCTCATCTCGGAGATGGAACACCATTCCAACATCGTGCCCTGGCAGATGCTCTGCGAAGAAAAAGGGTGCATCCTTAAGGTCATTCCTTTTAACGATCAAGGCGAACTGATCTACGAGGAATTTGAGCGGCTTTTAACGGCGAAAACAAAACTGCTTTCGATCGTGTACATTTCCAATTCGCTGGGCACGATCAATCCGGTCAAGAAGATGATCAAAGCCGCGCACGCGCGCGGCGCGCTTGTTCTCGTTGACGCGGCGCAGGCTGTGGGCCACCGCCGGGTCGATGTGCAGGATCTGGATTGTGATTTCCTGGCCTTCTCCGGGCACAAGCTTTTCGGGCCAACGGGGGTTGGTGTGCTTTATGGTAAAGCGGAACTTTTGAATAAAATGCCGCCGTTTCACGGTGGAGGCGATATGATCAGCTCGGTCACCTTCGAGAAAACGACCTACGCCGCTCTGCCGTACAAATTCGAGGCCGGGACGCCGGCGGTCGCCGAGGTGATCGGCTTGGGCGCGGCGATCGATTACGTTCTATCGGTCGGGTTCGAGCGTATCGAGGCCTGCGAACAAAGTCTCTTGGAATACGGAACCCGCGCCTTGCAGAAAGTGCCGGGGTTGAAATTGATCGGCGCGGCCAGGGAAAAGGCCGCGGTATTGTCGTTCATTTTGCCCGGCGTGCATCCGCACGATATCGGTACGCTGGTCAACGATGAAGGCATCGCGATCCGCACGGGCCATCACTGCACGCAGCCGGTGATGAAACATTTCGGCGTGCCGGCCACTTCGCGCGCGTCGTTATCTTTTTACAACACAACCGCCGAGATCGACCGCTTGGTTGAGGCCTTGCTGAAGGTGAGGGAAGTGTTCCCATGACCCACGACAGCCGCAGTGAACTCTATCAGCAGGTCATCATCGAGCATAATAAAAGCCCGAAGAATTTTCGCAAGATCCCCGGCGCCACCCACGAGGCCGAAGGGTATAATCCGCTCTGTGGCGATCATCTGCACATTTATCTGCACGTCCAGGAGCCCGGCGGCGTGATCGATGACATTTCCTTCGAAGGCGACGGCTGCGCGATCTCCAAAGCATCGGCCTCCCTGATGACGACGAGCCTTAAAGGCAAAACACTCAAAGGAGCTGACGTTCTGTTCGAGCAGTTCAATCATTTGATCAAAGGCGAACTTCATCCCGACAAGGATCCTAACGTGCCGGGCAAGTTTTCCGTTTTCTCGGGGATCTGGCATTTCCCGGCGCGCGTTAAATGCGCGAGTCTTTGCTGGCACACCATGAAAGGCGCTTTGGATAAAGTGAAAACGGTAACTACGGAATGATTGGGTTATCCGGTTATTTGGGAATTCGTGACTAGTACTTTGTTAGAAAAGTTTTTAATAGTTGATCCCCCTGAACCTTTGAGGAAATCAACTATTAAAAACAAAATTAACAAAGTACTAGGCAAACCGGATACCCGGATTTCCTAGTCCCGGATAGCCTGATCCCCGGATAATCTAAGACTTATGCAAAATTTCCTTCAGGACATTTTTTACAGACCTTTACGCGACCTGCGCATCTCGGTCATCGACCGCTGTAATTTTCGCTGTACGTACTGCATGCCGGATAAAGAAGACTCCCGCCAGTATTCTTTTTTAAAACCCGGGGAATGGCTGAGTTTTGAGGAGATCATCCGCTTGACGAAACTTTTCGTCGATTGCGGCGTGACCAAGATTCGTTTGACCGGAGGCGAGCCGTTGTTGCGCCCGAACTTAGTCGAGCTTGTTGGCAAGTTGCGGGAAATCCCGGGCATCAAAGATCTAGCGCTCACCACCAACGGTTTTTTGCTCACGCAATACGCGCGCGCCCTCAAAGAGGCCGGCCTGGACCGCATCACGGTCAGCCTTGATGCCTTGGACGCGCGGCTCTTTCGTCAGATGAATGGCGGCAAAGGCAACCTGCAAAAAAATTTGGAAGGCATCGCCGTGTGCGAGGGTCTGGATTTCGACACAATCAAGATCAACGTCGTTCTGCAAAAAGGCGTCAATGACGGGCAGGTCTTGGATATGGTGAGCTATTTTAAAGGGAAAAAGGCCGTCCTGCGCTTTATCGAATATATGGACGTCGGGAATTGCAACCACTGGGAGCGGCGCTACGTCGTTCCCAGTCGGGAAGTTGTCGATCTGATCAGCGCGCGGTTCCCGTTACGGCCGCTGGCGGCCAAAGAGTTCGGTGAAGTCGCCGCGCGTTACGAATTTGTTGATGGCGGCGGAGAGGTGGGGTTCATTTCGTCTGTGACCCGCCCTTTTTGCGGCACCTGCACACGCGGACGTATCTCCGCCGATGGAAAGCTTTATACTTGCCTTTTTGCCAGCGAAGGGGTTGACTTGCGCGCGCCGTTACGTGCAGGCGCCAACGAAGCGGAGTTATCAGCGCTCATTAAAAATGTCTGGCAGAACCGCACTGACCGTTATTCCGAACTGCGTACCAAAATCCGCTCCAACCCGGAACCCGCGCATAAAGTGGAAATGTTTCAAATTGGTGGTTAACCGAGGCCCCCGCCTCGGTTAACCACCCCCGCTACTCCCCAAGCAGTTTTGACATCTTGACCTTCAACGTTTGAGCAATTTTCTGCAAATTTTCAATTCCAATAGCTTTTTCTCCCCGTTCAATTTGCCCTATATACGCACGATGCAAGTCAGCCTCAAAAGCCAATTGTTCCTGTGTCCAGCCATGCTTTTCGCGATAAAGTCTTATTCGCTTTCCTACCTCTTTGCTGATCTCGGCCACGTAGCACCTCCGGCTTGCTGCATGAGCACATTCTAAGATTGTGCTACCTGTAAGTCGACTACCTATAAGTATCATTTTGATTATTTTTGTGTTAAGCTTGTGGTGATGGAGGGGCCATGTTTGACTTATTCAGCAAATTTGACGCTAAAAAGAGACAAAGATTGACTTTAAGCTCTGTCCCGATTATTGAAGATAACGTAACGGATAGGACGTTTATTCAGAGAGTCTTGCAGAAGATGAATTTTGAGGTGATGGCGGTTGAAAACGGCCGGCAAGGGGTTGCGATGGCCAAGCAAAAGCCCCCCGATGTGATTGTCCTGGACTATTTCCTGCCGGATTTAAGCGGTTTGGAAGTTTGCCGGATTCTTAAAGGAAATCCCGGGACCAAAAATATTCCGATTATCTTCCTGACGGTCGCTGAAGACGGTTACACGTTGCTTGAGCGCTACGAGGCCGGCGCTCACACGTTTCTCAACAAACCGATCTGCTCTAAAGAATTAATCCGGGAGGTGGAATTAACGCTGCAGGATAAAAGGGAGGGAGGAAGAAAGGAATATGATTTATGAAATTATTACCAAATAATCTCCCGCACGTCGGAAGGCATCCCGCGGAATTTGCCCACGAAGCGCACTTCACGTACCAGGTCCAGATCGAACTTTGCGCACAGATTGGCTTTCTGCAAATACCCCCCCACAGTTTCGTTTTATTCGTAAGGTAAGAATCAGATGAGTTTTAGAAACTCTTCGCGGCTCAACCCAGCCTGCTCGAGGACGGCGAGAAGGGTTCCGCGGGGAATATCTTTGCCGTGGGGGACGATCGTAAGGCGGGTTCTGCCGGAGGGGTCAATCTTGACAAATGCCCGATGGCTTCCTTTCCCGCGATGAGGAGCTTCGTCAAAACCATTTTTCCGAAGAGCGTGGATGATTTTTTGAGATGAAAGGGATGGCAGACGCATTAGAAAGCAGCAGCGATTTCAAAGCCCGTTGTGTAACGCGTCTCAGACATCAGAGAGGGTTCTACATCTTCCAGGATGTGGAGATTTTTAGCATTGACCAGATAGAGTTCGACGGCCTCTCCCAGCGCCTTGCGGGCTGTCTCTGGCGTCGAGCCATAAGAAGCAACCCCTAGCTCCGGGCATTTTGAGACGTATTTTTTACCTTCCTTCCAAATAACGGCTGTCAGGTGATATTGTTTCATCGGATTCAATCTCCTTCCTGTGAACGACTAAAATAAGTATATCATACAACGTCACTGGAGAGAAGGAACATCATCCCTCTGGCCAGTATCTCTCCTGGTGGGCATGGGAATAGTCACCCACTCCATCGGCACTCTGGCCTCCGGCGCCAGCAGTACGGCGAACAGTACGGTGGCCATCCCCGGCGTCCCCAGCCCGCGGATGGCTTTGGGATGAGCGTTCTATAGATTACAGGCAGATCTTAATAGTCTAAGAGCCTACCAAGTTTAACTCCCAAAGCCTTCGCAATCTTTTCCACTGAACTGACACGCAGGTCAGGTGGATTTTTCCCCTCAATCCTCTGGATGTATTTATAGCTGGTCTTCACTAATTCGGCCAAGTCTTCCTGCGTGTATCCTCGCTTCATCCGTATTTCTTTAATCTTTTGGCTTAATTTAAGGTTTATGGGGTTTGACATCAACCGCATTATCACATGGTGTCCCTAGTCTTGACACCCTCACATATGATGGTATATACTATATTTAGTGCCAATAAGTTATGAAACAAAATACGTATGTTTAATTTTATAGCTAAATGGAACCGTCAAAAGCCGCAGGAAGTATCCTATCTGTCCTAGTCATTGAGGATAACGCGGTGGACAGGGTGTTTATTCAAAACGTCCTGCGCAAAGCTGATTTTGAGGTGATGGCGGTTGAAAACGGCCGGCAAGGGGTTGCGATGGCCAAGCAAAAGCCCCCCGATGTGATTGTCCTGGACTATTTCCTGCCGGATTTAAGCGGTTTGGAAGTCTGCCGGATTCTTAAGGGAAATCCCGGGACCAAAAATATTCCGATTATCTTCCTGACGGTCGCTGAAGACGGTTACATGTTGCTTGAGTGCTACGAGGCCGGCGCTCACACGTTTCTCAACAAACCGATCTGCTCTAAAGAATTAATCCGGGAGGTGGAATTAACACTGCAGGATAAAAGGGAGGGAGGAAGAAAGGAATATGATTTATGAAATTAGCCTCTTTGAAAGTTTGAATGGGTAATCTGCTATAATCCTGGAAAAACCTTAACCAGGAGGAAGCCAATGTTTACCCAACCGTTATTTGAACTTGCTCTTAATATTCAAGATCCTTGGTACATTAAAGACATTCAA
>JACROV010000009.1 GCA_016214285.1 Candidatus Omnitrophota bacterium
TCCAAAATCCAGTTTATATATTCCTCAACTCCCGATTAAAACATTCGGGGGGTGACAAAAAATTGCAAGATCCTTTATCAAAAATTTTCATATCATCCGCCCTCGCCACGTGTACTTTTCATAGAACTTTTGACACTATCGATTCTTCTTTATCGCGGCTTCCAATTCATGCGACTTCTTAAATTGCCCGGCCAATTCCCCGGTTAGCCGTTTCATCTTCTCCTCAAATGCCTCGCCATCTTCTGCAACTTCCTCTGCGCCTACATAACGACCAGGCGTCAAGATGTGCCCGTGTTTGCGGATGTCTTCAAGGGTGGCTTCATTGCAGAAACCCTTGACGTCTTCGTACTTGCTGGCGCCTTTTTCTCCCCGCCAGGCGTGGTAGGTCTTGGCGATTCTTCCGATCTCCCCATCGGTCAATTCCCGATGACGGCGGTCGATCATCTCTCCCAAATTACGGGCATCAATAAACAACACCTTGCCTTGCCTGTTACGGAATTTATGGTTCTTTTTATCCCGCGCGATAAACCAAAGACAAGCCGGAATCATCGTGTTATAAAATAGCTGTGAAGGTAAGACCACCATGCAATCCACCAAATCCGCCTCAATAATCGCCTTGCGAATATCCCCTTCGCCGGAAGTATTCGAAGACATGGAGCCGTTGGCCAAGACAAAACCGGCTACACCAGCTGGAGCTAAATGATAAATAAAATGCTGTACCCAGGCAAAGTTGGCATTGCCGACCGGGGGTGTCCCATGTTGCCAGCGAACATCATTACGCAAAAGCTCGCCTTTCCAATCGCTGTCATTAAATGGAGGGTTAGCAATCACAAAATCGGCCTTGAGATCTTTGTGCGCATCTTTCAGGAAGCTCCCTTCGTTATTCCAGGCGATGTTGGCGTCAATCCCGCGGATAGCCAGATTCATTTTTGCCAAACGCCACGTGGTCTGATTGGATTCCTGCCCGTAAATGGAAAGATCGCCGACATTGCCGCCGTGGTTTTCAATAAATTTTTCACTTTGAACAAACATGCCACCCGATCCGCAACATGGGTCAAAGACCCGCCCCTGGTAAGGTTCAAGCATTTGAACAAGCAGGTTAACAATTGAGCGTGGCGTATAGAATTGTCCGCCCTTCTTGCCTTCAGCGTCGGCGAATTGACCTAAGAAGTATTCGTATACCCGGCCTAAAAGATCCTTGCTTCTATTTTCCTTATCCCCCAGGCCGATCGTGCCGATTAAATCAATCAATTCACCCAAGCGCTGTTTGTCTAGGGCCGGGCGCGCATAATTCTTTGCAAGAACGCCCTTAAGCGACGGGTTATCCCGCTCGATGGCGTCCATGGCATCGTCGATTATCTTTCCAATGGTGGGCTGTTTGGCGTTCTTTTGAAGATAAGACCAGCGCGCATCCAGCGGGACCCAAAAAACGGTTCGCGAGCGGTATTCGTCGATATTTTCGGGATCGGCAAGTTTATCCTTCTTAAGTTCATCAAAAACTTCCGTGAACACATCAGAGATATATTTCAGGAATATTAGTCCCAAAACAACATGCTTGTATTCAGCGGCATCCATGTTGTTACGCATCTTATCCGCCGCTTTCCAAAGCTTTGTGGCAAAACTTAAATCCCCATTACCGTTACCAGCCATTGATGCTCCTTCCTGAAATGAACAGCGCCTTTTATTTACTTATAGGGTTATGCCTTTGATGAACAGTGCAACAGGATTTCGTGCCCATCGTATGCTGGAAGTGGTAGTCAAGGGCATAACCCTATTTACTTATTCGCAATAATATCCAGTCATTTAGGGTGCTTCGGATCCCGTGAATGGCAGAAATTATACACAACATTTGCTCCTTTTAAGCATTCGATGGATCGACTCTTTCACTTAAACCGTTATTTTACAGGACAATAGGAATTTGGGCAAATGATAAAAAACGGCGCCGGGAAGACTCACTTCACAACGCCTTCAAGCGCGCGGTAAATTTCGGCGCGCTCCTCCGCGATCACGGCGCTGCCCGGCTCGAGCTGCAAGGCGCGGGTAAAGTCCACGGCCGCCAGACGGTATTGCCCGGTCACCTGGAAAAGCCGGGCACGGTTGACATAAGAAGACGCGACACGGGGCCGCAGTTCAATGGCCTTGTTAAAATCCTCCAGGGCCAGGCGGTCCTCACGCAGATAAAAATATATCAGCCCCCGGTTGTTGTACGCCTGCGCGAATGCGGGATACAGCGCCAGCGCCCGA
This sequence comes from Candidatus Omnitrophota bacterium, assembly GCA_016214285.1. Lineage (GTDB taxonomy): Bacteria > Omnitrophota > Gorgyraeia > Zapsychrales > Zapsychraceae > UBA10015. Next base: position 2,245 of record JACROV010000009.1, read on the forward strand.
TTAAAATCCGCGAGGGCCCGGGGATAATCTCCCCGCTTTCCGTAGATGATCCCGCGGTTATTGTAGGCCCGGGGAAATTGGGGGTCCAAAGTAATGGCCATGGTATAGTCCGCCACCGCATTGACATGATCGCCTTTTTCGTCATACATCTTGCCCCGGGCAAAATAAGCAAGCCGGTCGGTCGCCCCTTTCCGGATGACTGCCGCCCACAGGGTCGTATCGTTTTCCCAAACCTGTGTTTGCCGGTAGGTCTGCGCACCCAACACTAAAAACAAAAGCGCCAGTGCCACGGCAAGCACAACATTCGCCGCTTTCCGCGCCCCCGCCCGCAAGAATAACCGCTCAACACCCAAGCCAAGCAGAAGGCAAAACCCCGCGCTGGGCAAATACATAAACCGGTCGGCCACCTCATGCAGTCCCCAGGAACTCCGGAGCCGCACCAGAAAGAATATCGACGCGATAAAAAATCCGTTCGCGAAAAAAAACCAGCGGTTCCCGCGGTAGCGCGCGAGGCACGCGGCATACCCGGCAAACAAGATCACGGAAAACAGAATTTCGGGATTTTCTAGCGAAACCGGCGACGGTGTCGCGTACAACGGCGAAAGGTCCACCGGATAAATGAATTTCCGGATATAAAACACAAAGCTCCAGGCGGCGGTCAGCGCGGCCTCGGCCCAATTGTCCATCAGGCGGCGCTGGTGCAGTGAGGCGGTTATCCAGGCCACGGGGATAATGTAGGCGGCATGGACCAGTTTCTCGGCGAGCCAGCGCCCGCTGAATTTCCTTCCGTAAAAAAGATCGAACAGGCACAGCACAACCGGCAGGCTAAGTGCCATGGGCTTGGCCAGGATGCTTAAGAAGCCGAAGACGACCGAAAAAATAAAAGCGCGCCCCGTCCCTCCCTGCAGATACCGGCAATACTGGTACAGCGCCAGCATGTAAAAGAACGCGTAGAGGACGTCTTTACGTTCCGTCACCCACGCCACCGATTCGACGTGCATCGGGTGCACCGCGAACAAAAGCGAACCCGCGCCGGCAGCCGGCGCGCTAAGCCCCATGCGCCGGCCGAGGCCAAAAAGGAGCCCCACGACAAACATATGCAAAAGGAGGTTGTCCCAATGATAAACAAAAGGCCGGAACCCGAAAAAATGATGTTCAACGGCGAAGGAAAGGACCGTAAGCGGAATGTAGGTGTCATTGACCGTCGTCCGGAAGATCGCCGTGATATTTTCCGGCGCCAGCGAAATGACCTGCGGATTTTCCAGCAGGTGTCCGGGATCGTCGAGCGCGGTGAACTGGCCGGCCAACATGGGGGAAAACACGATCAAGGTAACCGCCCAGAGAAAGAACAAAACATATCCGGGCTCGCGCCATAATTTGCCGGAAACGATGTTGGTCCCTCCTTCGCGTGAAGATCGGTCTAGAAAAATACCCCCGGGGGTGGTTTGGGCATTTTGGCGGCGAACTTCAGGGCCTGGCTCAAGATCTGGAACGGCAGTTTGATCAATGCCAGCGGCGCCTGCAACAGCGACGCGCAGCCGCTGGAAGTGGTGCACATCGCGCATAAAAGAAGAACGAGAACTATTTTTTTAAGTGAATTCAACGGCCTTATCCATTTGATAAACGGAAAAACCAACCCGGAGATTAAACCTTTTGCTCCAAAATTCGCCATCGTTGTCAATCCCAATCTTTCGTTCGCTAGCACGCTCACTCCTCCCGCAGGGAGCCTACTCGGCAGATTGGCATTGACCGGTGACCTTTAGTTCGCGGCCATTGAGATTAGCCATGTTATCACCGAGCGAGTTCCGCAGTCCCAGCGCTTTGCTTTGCTTCACTTGTTGAAGCAAAGCAACAGGGACGAGGATGTCTGAGCGAATGATAACATGGCTAATCCCAAATTATTCTACCTTCAAAAACACATTCGATTCAAACGCGCCGGTTTCCAGGGTCGTCCGGACGCCCCAGGCTTTCAGGGACATAAAACTTTTTAAAAGAGGGGAAACAACGTTCGCCTCGATCTCCTCGCGATTTTTGCGCTCGACCAGATAGCGGTCACCTCGATCTCCTCGCGATTTTTGCGCTCGACCAGATAGCGGTCATAGCCGCGGAGAATCTCTTCCAGTTCTTTTTGCCGCGCCTGCGCGTCCGTTATTCCCTCTTCCAGCGCCTTGGCCTTTTCCCGGGACTGTTCCAGATCCGCGCGCTGCATGGCGGCGTCGACCTGCTGGGATTCCAGTTTTTCTATCTCATCGTTGAGCGCGGCGATCCGCTTTTTTGTTTCCTCAAATTCCTGCTTTTGGGATTCCATTTCCTTAGCAACATCGGCCAGACGCCGGGCGCTTCCTTTTTGGAACGCTTCCTTCTGCGCGCCCTGCGCGGCTTGCCGTGTCTTGGCCCAGGTCAAAACATTCTGCAACGCGGCCGCGGCTTCGTCGATGCGGATGAACTGGATCGCGCGGCTTTGCGGATAATCGGCCAGGCGGACCGCCTTATACGCGTCGGACGCCGCCAGAGAAGGCGCGCGGTTCTGATAAGTGTCGATGGCGCCCTTAATGATCGGCCGGCTCAGGGAAAACAACAAATACTTGTCCAGAATACAATACGCCAATTCGATATCTCCACCGGCCGGACTGACAACATATCCGATCGGGATACCGTTATATTCTTCCTGACGCACATGTTCCAGAAAACGATCTTCAAACCTCGTCAAAAGCTCTTTGGTCTTCGCTTCATCCCCGATCTTGATGAAGAACAAAAACTCCGGCACCGGGAACAGACTTCCTCCCGAAGGGAGCCTATCGGCAACACGAACATCCTTAAGATAGCCGCCCATTTCATCACCGAAGGCCGGAAGGACATCCTCCTCAATATTCATATCCAGAACGGTCTCAAGCGCGTTGATCGGGGTGACCGCGTCCTCGACGCCCGCATGCGCCGCCGCGACTTCCTGCTTGATCTCATCCCACGACGCCTTCAGGTCCAGACAATTGTTCCATTGGTAAACAATCGCGTCGGCCGGAATGAAAGCCAGCGTCGCGTTAGTCGCCGCGGGACAACTGTACGTCGCGCCCTTTTGGGGGTCCACTTTATCCCGGTCGAAATAAAGATCGAACTTGAACGCTAACATATCGTCCCGGCGCCCGGAAACTCCCAGGACATCCAGTCCGGCGGCCAGGCGCGTGCGCTCCGTAAGCCACGCCTTGATGCTTTCCACGTTCTGCCGCGCGTTGCCTTCTTCTTGCCTTTCGCTCCTTCCGTTCCTTACGGAGGAGTCCTGCTCTTGCGGCGCGGCGGTGTTGCGGCTATCCTCTTCCATGCGGCTGACCAGCGCGCCTAAATATTCATTGGTGTACGCGGAAATTTCCGCCATGTTCCAGTAGCCGTCGAATTCCGACGGGACCATCGCCCGCTCGCGGGACCGGCGCAAATGCGCGTCGGAAGAGAACGCGGGGATCTCCCGGCGCGATGTTCTTACGCTCTGCTCGAGGATATGCTCATCGATCCCGATAACAAGAAGATCATGGATATTGACAAAACCAATCCGCAGGTCCGTGCCGGGCAAGGTGACATAATGCAGCGTGTAGCCCTCGACGTCCTCCGTCTCGGGCTGGAGTTTCGCGTCGTAGCGCAAAACCCGGGCTAAAAGATCGACAAATATGCCCTTGCCTTGCGCGCGGGTCACCAAAAGGACGTTGGAAAACATCTTGCGCGCGAAACTATACATGTCCTTGTCCGACAAGATCGTTATTTCCCGGGGATCCATCGCCGGCGGATAGAACGCGAGCGCGAATTCCTGGCCGAAAAACTCTTTCAAAACGGCCGCGGTTGACGGGTCAGCGAATTTTTCACCGATAGATTTAAGCAGTTCTTGTTGATGCCGGCTGAAGCCGCCTTTTCCCATGAGATAATCCCAGCGCACCGTTTGCAGGCTTTGCCAGAAAGCGGTCGACTTGATCGCGGAGAAATTATTGTCAACGCCGGAGAATTTGACGTAAAATAACGCGCCTTGCGGCAAGACATCTTCAATGGCGAGCGCTTTGCCCCGCCACAGGAAGAATCCCACCCCCGCGCCGATAATAACGAGGACAATCAAAATAACGATAATGGTTCGTTTCACGAACATTTTTCAATTCCTGATTGTCAGATATCAGACTTCGCAAACTTTAAACTCGAAGCACGAAATCCGAAATACGAAACAATTTTCTAAATTCAAAATGACCAAATGATCAAAACAAAATCATTGCATATCAAATGTTTCTGTTTTGGGCATTTAAATTTTAGTTATTTAAATTTGTTTCGGATTTCGAGTTTCGAATTTCGTATTTAAAATTCGCATATCTGGCATTCAAACCTTTATCCCGAAAAATTCCCGGGCGTTTTTATTCAGGATCGCCAGGACTTTGTCTTCATCCATTTGCTTCAGGGCGCAATAGGCCTTGAGCGTCCGCGCGACATCCCGCGGCTCGGCCTGATACTCCTGTTCTGTCTCCGGGTCCTTAAAATGGACCGGACAATCCGTTTCGATCAGCGTCTGCTCGATGGGCGCGCTGGTGATGGCCTCGCGCGACTGCGGACTGTACGCCACGCTTGGCGTTGTCGAAACAAAATAACCTTGTTTGACAATATCGTTTAACACGTCGACCGGGCCGCTGTACCAGTGAAAAACGGCTTTGCGCACGCCGACACTTTGGGCCGTTTCCAGACATTCCCGCCACACCCCGCGCGCGTGAATGACCGCCGGCAGATCCAGTTCTTTGGCCGTTTCCAGAAACGCGCGGAAGACTTCCCGCTGTTCATCCTTTTTTGCTTGGTCCTTGCGCACCCATTTGTACCAGAAATCCAGCCCGATCTCGCCGACGGCGGATAATTCCTTCGCGTTGGCGCGGATCAGATCCAGGCACGCGCCCACGTCCTGCCGGTTGGCCTCCGACGGATGCATCCCCATCCCCAAGGCAATGCGCGGTTGCCGGATCTTTTTCTTGATCTCCAGATTTTTGCGACAGGAATTCAAGTCCATACTGACCGCCACGATCGCCTCGACACCGGCCTCGACGGCATTTTTCAGGGCCTGATCGAGATTTTCCAAATGGTCTAAATGGGCGTGAGTATCTATGATAGTCATAACCGCGAGCTTAGTCTTCTGTCTTCAGTCATCCGACATCAGCTTTCATCTGACGACTGACGTCTGAAGACTGACGACTTTCCAGAATGAATGTTACTGGTCCATCATTAGTCAACGAGACATCCATCATGGCCCGGAACTGTCCGGTCTCAACAGGGCAATCGTATTGACGCAGTTGCGTGACAAAATAATCATACAACTCTTCCCCTTTGGCCGGGTCCGCGGCCTGGTCGAAGGAAGGTCTGCGGCCTTTGGCGCAATCGCCGTACAACGTAAACTGTGAAACGACTAGGATTCCGCCGTGGGCATCGGCGAGCGAAAGGTTCATCTTCCCCTGCGCGTCCTCGAACATCCGCAGTTCAACGATCTTTCGGGCGAGATATTCGGCGTCCTCGCGGGTATCGTCTTTGCCCACGCCGAGAAAAACCAGCATTCCTTGATCGATCTTGCCGACGATTTTTTTATCCGCCTCGACTTTGGCGTTCAGGACTCTTTGCACGACGGCTTTCATCGGATCTCCTGAAATAGTTTGATTATAAGTATTATTAACTTGGCGGTCAACTAGATTAGACACATTCGGCGACGCTTGACATTTTTTTATCAGTGGTCGCTCAGTGTCAACCCTGAGCGGGCTCGTCGCGTAAACGAGTGTCGTCGAAGGGTTGACATTAATTCCGGTTTATGTTAAAACTCAATGCTATGAACTTAAAAAAGATATTGGAAGAGAATCAATTTCCCGCGGCCGCGATCGAACGCATTACGGAGAGCGGCATTGTTGACCTTTATCCCCCCCAGGCCGAAGCAATTCAGAAAGGCATCCTCAACGGCAAAAGTCTTTTGATGGCGGTTCCCACTGCCGCCGGTAAAACGCTGATCGCTGAATTGTGCATGGTCAAATCGATCCTTGCCAATGACGGACGCTGCCTTTATATCGCCCCCCTGAAAGCCTTGGCCAGCGAAAAATATAATGACTTCAAAAATAAATACGCGCCGCTCGGTATCGAGGTCGGGTTAGCCATTGGTGATGCCGACAGCCCCGCCCAACACTTGAACCGGTACAAAATTATTGTGGCCACGGCTGAAAAGGTTGACTCTCTTCTGCGTTCCAGGGCGCAATGGCTGATCAATTCCCTGTCGGTCGCGGTGTTGGATGAAATTCATTTTATCAACGACGGCTCGCGCGGGCCCACACTCGAGATCCTCGCCGCACGGTTGCGACAACTCAATCCCGATATCCAGATCTTGGGTCTTAGCGCTACGGTCAGTAATGCCCAGGAAATCGCCAAGTGGCTCAAGGCGGAACTGGTTTCGAGCAGCTGGCGGCCAATTCCCTTGAAAGAAGGCGTTTATTACAGCGAACGCATCCAGTTCCACCGTTACGGGACAAAAATTATCAACGAAGAGCCGCCGGATGATTTGAGCAAACTGACTTTGGACACGCTGCGCGGCAAAGGACAGGTGCTGATTTTCGTCAATTCCCGGCGCTCCACGCAAGCGGTCGCGCACCAGATCGCCGGTGACGTCGCCAAAACGGTCACCAGCGAAGAAAAAGGGAAGCTCGTCCAAGTTTCTAAAAAGATCGCGGGCAACGCCAGCGACACGACCAAAATTTGCCGCAAACTCGCCGACGCTGTTCTGGCCGGAGTGGCGTTTCACCACGCGGGGCTCAAACCCACCCAGAGGGAATTGATCGAACAAAATTTTAAAAATAATCTCATTAAAGTGATCGCCTGCACGCCAACCCTCGCGGCAGGGGTCAACCTTCCGGCGCGCCGGGCGATCATACGCGACTGCAAGCGTTACGAGAACGGGCTCGGACAGACATACATTCCTGTTTCAGAATATAAGCAATGTGCTGGTCGGGCAGGTCGCCCACAATACGACGATTACGGCGAAGCCGTCCTTATTGCCAAGTCGTATTCGGAAGCCAATACACTTTTGGAAAAATATGTCCAGGCTTCGCCGGAACCGGTCGTTTCCAAGCTGGGCGACGAACGGGCACTGCGCGTCCACATCCTGGCCTCCATCGCCGGCGGGTACGTGCACGACGTCAAGGGCATGCTGGATTTTATTCAGCACACGTTCCTTTACCACCAGCGCCAAAACGCGAATTTGCTTTCTCTTATCAGCGAGATCTTCGAATTCTTGCACAAAGAACAATTCATCGAAAAAAGCGGGTATCGTTTCTTCGCCACCACGCTGGGCAACCTCACCAGCCGTTTGTACATTGACCCTGTCACGAGCATTACGTTACGCGACGGGCTCAACGCCTTGGCGAAAAAAGGAACGTTCTCAGCGGTGGGCGCCTTACATCTGATCGTCTGCTGCCCGGACGGGCCGGCGCTCTCCACGGGGAAAAAAGACACGGAAGATCTGGAACATTTCGCCACGCGGTTCCGCGAGGAATTCATCTTCACCCCCGAGAACCGGGCGGATCTCGATGATTATTACCGTTACGCTTCCACGCTTAAGACGTCGTGGCTTTTGTTGCGGTGGATCGAGGAAGAAAAAGAAGAACTGCTCTGCGACCAGTTCGGGATCGGGCCCGGCGATATCTACCGGCACATGGAATCGACCCAGTGGCTTTTGTACGCGGCGGGCAGGATCGCGGATCTTTTACATCACAAACCGCTGACATTCCAACTGCAAAATTTGCGCAACCGCGTGCGCTACGGGATCAAGGAAGAACTGCTGGAACTCGTCCAGCTTAAAGGGGTGGGCCGTATCCGCGCGCGCATCCTGCACGAAAAAGGGTTCAAACGTCTCTCCGACTTCAACCGCGCCAGCGTGGATCACTTAAGCCAGATCAGGCAGATCGGCAAGACCTTAGGAGAGAGCATATTAATGCAAATTTCCGATGCCCGATAAGAATCTTTTCATCGCCCTGCTTTTCGCGGGCCTCTGCTTTCTGACCTACGGGAACAGCCTCCATAATGATTTCCTCATGGATGATTATCCCATGCTCATCAAGAACCTGCAGATCGGGGACCCCTCCTTCCTGCAGCTTAATATCGACGCTCATCAACCGCAAAAATATTTTCGTCCCCTTTGCCATATCCTGAACCTTGTCACCTACAGCCTCTTCGGCGAGAACCCCGCCGGATATCACATTTTTAATCTGGGTCTGTTCTACCTCGCCTGTCTTTTGCTCTACGAATTGCTCGCCATAATCCTCAAGAGCAAGGAGACCGCGTTGTTAACAAGCCTGTTTTTCTGCACGCATCCGATCAACGGGGTGCTGGTCAATTATAAAAACGCTCCCAGTTACGCTCTGCTGGTCGTCGCCGCGATCCTGGCCCTCATTCATTTTGTGAAGGCATCCCGCGGTCACGACGCGCCGTTGAACCGGGGTCTCGGGCTGGTCTGGATGATCGTCGCCCTGTTGTGTCATGAGCTCGTCATCGCCTTTCCACTCTACCTCGCGTCCATCCTGTGGTTCCTGGAAAACAAAAGGGTGAAGGACATCGCGAAGGAACTGGCCTTGCCCGTGGCGGCCATGGCGGCCTATTTATTCTTTCGAACAACCTATTTCAGCCTAAACACCAATGTCATAAGCCCGGCCCTGCGCGGCGACTTTCATTTTTTCAGCTTTTTGGCGACATACGCCAAACTCATCGGCTGGTATGCCGCGAAACTTGTTTCGCCGGAAGGCATTGTCCTGATCTGGCATACGCCGGTGGTACAAAATTCGCTGGCGGCCTGGGGGTTGAACTTGAGTTTAGCGACGAGCCTGGCCGGGGTTGTCTGGCTAGGAATAAAATATCCAAGGCCCAACCCGGCTTTATTTGCCATATCCTGGATCCTGATCGGATTTCTTCCAGTCGTGCCGGCGTGTCTTTCAAGGCTGGAGTTTGGCATTATCATCGAGCCGCACTGGCTCATTTTCTCATCGATCGGATACTTCCTGCTGCTGGCGATCGTCTTCTCCCGGCTCAAAAACCGCGTCAGCAAAAGGATATGGTATTCAGCGATCTCGGCCCTTCTTTTGTTCTACGTTTTTTCTTCCCGGCACTACAATTATCTTTGGGGGGATCAAATAAGATATTGCCGCTACTGGCTCACGGTATCGCCGGATCACTATTGGCCGAATTTCTGGCTGGGATACGCCTATTTGGAGGACAAGAATTATCAGGAGGCGCGAAGGTACTTCAAAAAGATCGTGGAAACAGGTAAAGGGGATTATGAAACGCTGGGGAATCTGGGATTAAGCGAATATCGTCTGGGGAATTTCGCGGCCGCTCTGGATTATTTTAAAAGATCACTCGCCCTGAACCCCAATAGCGCGGATACCCACTACTATATGGGGAACATTTATCTTAAAAGCCAAATGTTCAAAGAAGCTGAAGACGCCTTTACGCGCGCCATCAAGCTCGACCCCTCGCTTGTCGACTCCCGCCGGAAACTTGCCGTGATTTCTGAAATTCAAGATCGGATCAAGAAGTAATGTTCTAAGGAAAGGGAGCGAATTTACGTCGTGTGTCCGGTGTGAATCACTTAAGCCAAATCAAACAGATCGGCAAGACCATCGCGCCGGACATCCTCAACCAGATATCCTCAACTGCAAGCCACAGAACGACCGCTACGCTTCAAAATTGATCTGACATTTTTCCGTTGCGACACAGTTAAGCCTTTTGGGTTTCTTTTGAATGGCTCGAAGCAATTTTTTCACTTCTTTGCTGATCTTTTCTGTGTTCTTTTTCTTCATGATTGGGCTGGGCGCAATTGATAGTGAATATGTTCTTTCTTTTCCAAAGCATAGATCACATCGAACAAATTGGAAGCCGTTGGATTACCATCGGTGCTGAGCATCCGCATCAGGCTTTTGGGATCTTTTTTTGTCAATTTACCCAATTTCTCAAAACCCACAATGGCATTAATATAATCCCGCAGAAGCGCTTTGCCTGTTTTCAGGTCCCCGGCAAGCATGCATTCAATGCTTTCGCGAAGCATCCCCTCCCGGAATTCGGGGTCCTGCAAAGCCCGCGCCTGTACGGTTTCTTTAAAGTCGCGTGTGATCGCCATCGTTTATTGTCCCTTATTGCGGTTTTTATATTCTTCCCAAAGTTCCGCCGCCCTATCAATATCCTTTTGTTGGCGTTGTTTTGTTCCGCCGCCAAGAAGGATGATCAAGGTATTGCCGTCTCTGCCTGTGTAAATCCGATACCCGGGCCCCCAATCAATGCGCACTTCCTGGAGAGCGCCCTTAATGGGCTTGAGGCTCGAGGTGTTCCCCTGCGCGATCCGGGTCAAATAGGTGTTTACCTTGTTTGCCGCCCGTGCGTCCAGGCTTTCAAACCAATCGGCAAAAGGGCTGGCCCCTTCTTTTGTGATGTACTCTTCGATCCTGATCATAAGGTAACATATATGTTACTAAAATGCAAACTTTATTTGGGACTTACTGAATCATTAAGGGGGATCAGACGGCGATCGAAGCCAGGATTACCTAGGGATGACTTGCTACTAATAATACATTCCAAGCGCAGAAAAGGCAAACAGATATTTACGTGTGACTTGCTCCGACGCTCGGCTAAAGCCTCGGTTCCGACGTTCGCTTCGCTCAGATCGGAATCCCGACCGAGAGAAGCGAGCGTCGGGATCGCATTATAAGGGGACACAATCTTATTTCTGTGAGAAATTAAATGTCGTGTCCCGAATTCCCCTGTCTTCCTCCAAAATATTCAACCGGTTCGCGGCTGCGTCCGCCAGCTTCCAAAACCAGCCCTTGGGGTCCCAGCATTGGCCATAAAAAAACTCGTCGATGATCTTCTGATAGGCCTCCCGCGCCTTTGCCGCCTCTCCTTTTTTACGATAAGCCTCCCCTTGAATAAAGTATGCGGTGGCGACATCGTTCAAGGCCCAATACGCGAAAATCTCCTCATCGCTTCCTTCCGGATATCCTTTCAACGCTTTTTGCATCCTGGCGGCCTCCTGGCTGTAAAGCTTGATGCACTTGTCGGTATAGACAAGAACCTCCTCAAGTTTTTCCTCATCCAGGGCCTTCCAGGCATTGACAACAAGGGTCACGGAACGATAATCTCCAAAATCCAGATCCAATCCCTTATCCATCATGGCAATCGCGTCCCCGGCGGCGTCCGCCGGCTTCCAAAACCAGCCCTTGGGGTCCCAGCATTGGCCGAACGCGTACTTCTCAATAATGGTCTTGTACGCCTCGCGCGCCTTCTCCAGATCTCCCGCCTTGCGGTAAGCCTCGGCCTGGATAAAATAAGCGGTGGCCACATCGTTCAGGGCCCAATAACGATGGATTTCGGCCTCTTCCGTCGGATAGCCGTTCAATTTCCCCTGCATCCTCGCGGCCCTGCGGCCATAAAGCTTGACGCATTTATTCGTATAAAACAATACCTTCTCCAGGTCTTTTTCCCCAAGCGCTTCCCATGCCTTTTGAATCAACGCGACCGACCCCTCATCTTCCACTAAATACTGTTTTACTTCATCGGCCGCCGCCACATGAACAACACAAAAATAAAACGCGATCACACCGATCACACCAATCACAAACGCCCTTCGCTTTCTTTCCATAGGTCGCCTCCCCTTTCTGTTGGGCGTATTGTCAAAAGTTTTAGCTTTTGATCTTCTTAAGTTCTGTTTTTACAGAGAGTTCTGATTTTTGTGCTTGCCTCCCCCCAGGAAATCAACTATCTTAATTATCCGGAGGGCCAAGCCCATGGATCAAATCTCTCGT
>JACROV010000033.1 GCA_016214285.1 Candidatus Omnitrophota bacterium
AACCTCGTCGAAAATCAAGAACTAACCGCTGCTTCCCTGGCACCGCATTTTTAAAAAATTCGCGCCCGCTACGGCCAATCTCCGTCGAGAATAGAAATCTGACCCCCAAAAAATGCCTTCGAACTGTAGAAGAAAAGTTTGGGCCATTGGCAAATAGCCGTTGGATATTTTTGCTCTTGATTCATAGTCTTTCCCCTTTCAGTTTTGGAGGGATCGAAGTATCCGGGGGATCGACCTTAAGCCGTTATTCTACAGGACAACAGAAATTTGGGCAAACGATAAAAACGGAGTTGATGGAATCAATCATAAATGCCGAAAGAACAAATGCGGTTTCTGCCCTCACGCTTGGCGCGGTAGAGCGCCCAATCGGCCTTGTCGATCAATCCCTCTATTTGGGCCCCATCTTCAGGATAAGTGGCAACACCCAGGCTCACGGTGATCTTGACCTCGGCGTCGTAGGCCTTGATGGAGCTGGCCTCCACCGCCTGGCGGATACGCTCCGCGGCATAACGCGCCCCGGCCCGGTCGGTGTCCGGCAGGATCACGCAAAATTCCTCCCCGCCGAAACGTCCCGCGATATCGATCTCGCGGGTACTCTCTTGGATCAGTTTACCCGCCTCCCGAAGGATCTGATCGCCCATCAGATGCCCGTATTGGTCATTAAAGGTCTTAAAATGATCAACATCGATCATTAAAAAAGACAATTTCATGCCGCGCGCCTGGGAACGCTTCAGCTCTTCCTGGAAACGCTCGGTCGTGTAACGGCGCGTGTGCAATTCGGTGAGACTGTCGGTGACCGCGATGCGCTCGATCTCGTGATAAAGTTTGATGCGCCGCAAGGCCAGGGCGAACTGATGGCCAAGGATCGTAAATTTTTCATGATGTTCCTGAGAGATCCCTTTGACGACCAGGTAACCGATCTTCCCGGCTTTCCCCTGGAGCGCGAAAAGAAAATACTCCATCGACTTCTTGTAATCATTGATCTCATCGCAGAGCGGATGCACCAGCAGGCATTCCGTGAAGCTGACGTGGTCGCTTAGTTTGCTCTGAAATATCCCGAAGGCCTCCTTTTCGCCGAGGCTCTGGGTGATCTCCTTGGTGATCTCATAGAGCGTCAGGATTTCCAGCACCTCGTTTTCCAGGCGCAATCGTTCCACATAGAACGATTCTTTCTGGTTGACCAGGTGCTGCGAACGCGCGCTCTCTTCGAGGATCTTGTCCTGTTGTTTGAGCTCCAGGGCCCCGGCGGCTTTCAGGGCGCAGTACGCGACGAGCGCGGCATACGTGACAACGGCTAAAGGCATCACAACCATCATGCGGCACACACCTGGTTCCGGCCCTTTTCTTTCGCCTGATAAAGGGCCAGATCCGCTCTATGGATCAATTCCCTGGGATTGATCGCGTCTTTCGGGAAAGAGGCGACCCCGATGGAAACGGTTATCCTGGTTTTCTCCCGGCGCAGAACGATCGTTTGTTCCGCGATTCTTTTCCGCAATGCCTCGGCCAGCTCGACGGCCTTGGTCTCCGGACAATCCGGCATCAGGACGCAAAATTCCTCGCCGCCGTAACGGCAAACAAGATCACCCGGCTGGCGGAAGAAATCGGTCAAGATCATGGCCACCGCGCGCAAGACAATATCTCCGGCCACGTGCCCGAACTTGTCGTTATATTGCTTGAACTTGTCCAGATCGAACATGAGAAACGAAAGCTCGCCCTTGCGGCGCATCTGCCGGCTGACTTCGACCGTGAGGCGTTCGAGAAGATAGCGACGCAAATAAAGGCCGGTCAAGCTGTCCTTGATGGCCAGCTGCTCCAGGCGTTCGTACAATTGCGCGTTCTCGATGGCGACCGCTCCCACGTCGGCAATGGTGGTCAGAAACCGCAGATCTTCGGTCGTAAAATTCTTCTGATGAGGACTGTCTATCCGCAAAATCCCCAGGGCCTTCTTGCCGATCATCAAAGGCACGCTGATCAAAGAACGAACAGGTCTTATTTCTTCCCCGGCCACTTTTTCTTCATCGAAACGGTAATCTTTTCTGGTGTCCTCGATCAGCAACGGCTGCATGGTGCGCACGACCGACTGATCGAAAAGGTCTCCTTTTTTCGATTTGATGTTGACGCGCATTTCGCCTTTATGCGAGGAAAAAATACCCAGTTCCCCGGTCTTGCCGTTAGGCTCCCTTCGGCCAAAGGCTCCTCCCCCTCGGGGGACCTCTGGCCGCGGGGAGGAGGAATGGAACAGATAAAGGATCATCGTCCGGTCCTTTTCTCCGAAAAGTTTGTTGACCTCCCTGGAAAGGGCCGTCGAGGTGTCGTTCAAGGAAAGGCACTGGCTCAAACGCTCCGTCAGCACCCTCAGCTCACCGTAAAGAGCGATCTTCTCACGCAAAGACTTGATGAACAGTTTCTCTTCCTTGATCTCGGCCTCGACAAGATTTCGTTTTTCTTCGAGGTTCTGGCTCTGCAAGACGATCTCCGCCTGTTTTTTATTCAATCCCAGATAAAGCGGGAACAAATAAAACAAAATGGCGGCCAAGCCGATGGCAAGAAAGATAAAGAATGTGGATTCGTAAGAAATCGCGTAGACAAAAAAGGCGATGAGGATAAAAACTAATGCGGAAGGGAGGAAGAAATAAAGATTATACGATGGTTTTTTCGGTTTCTCGTTCAAAAAAGTGTACCTTGCTCATGTCCAACACAAGATCCATGTCCCGATTAACTTCCGGTCTGTTATGAGCACCAACCCGCGCGATGAACGTATTCCTCCCCGAATGCAAATACAAATAGACTTCCGATCCCAGCGGCTCAACGACCTCGCAGGCCGCGCGGATGGTATTCTCCGGTGAAGCTTCGGAAACAAACAGCTTGTCATAAATGTCTTCAGCCCGGATCCCGAAGATCACTTCTTTCCCCTCGTAAACGGCCATGACCCCGTACATGTCCTCGACCAGTTTGACCTGGAATTTTCCTTCGTCAAAATAATATTTGCGTTCCTTCTTGATGATGCGTCCTCGCATCAGATTGATCGGCGGCGAACCGATGAAGCTGGCCACGAACTTGTTGGCAGGTTTATCGTAAATCGTCATCGGGTCCGCGCACTGTTGTATTTTACCGTCTTTCATGACGACGATCCGGTCGCCCAAGGTCATGGCCTCGGTCTGGTCATGGGTCACGTACACGAAGGTCGTTTGCAGGCGCAGGCGCAATTTATGGATCTCGGTGCGCATCTGCACGCGCAATTTGGCGTCCAGGTTGCTTAAAGGCTCATCGAACAAAAATGCCTGGGGTTTACGCACGATGGCGCGCCCCAGCGCCACGCGCTGGCGCTCCCCTCCGGAGAGCTGCCGCGGCCGGCGCTCCAAAAGATGCTTGATCCCCAGGATCTCGGTCGCTTCCTGGACACGGCGGACGATCTCATGCTTGGGGTATTTGCGCAGTCTCAGCCCGAAGGACATATTCTCCAAGACGCTCATGTGGGGATACAGGGCGTAATTTTGAAAAACCATCGCGATATCGCGATCTTTGGCGGGGACATCGTTAACCAGGCGGTTGCCGATCCAGATATTACCGCCGCTCATCTCTTCCAGTCCCGCGATCATGCGCAACGTGGTGGATTTTCCGCAGCCGGAAGGCCCGACAAGGACCATGAACTCTTTATTCTCAATGCCTAAATTGACATTGTCGACGGCCTTAACACCGTCTTTATAAATTTTGCTTACATCCCGAACGCTGATCTGGGCCATATTGTTTTAAATAATCAAGATACAAGAAACAATAGCCAAATAAATTACAAGCACCAAATACCAAACCACAAACAATAAACAATTCCCAAAAACCAAACCCCAAACATCCGCTCTAAAAGACCATTTCTGTCATTCGGATTTCGGTATTGTGTATTGTTTGTAATTTGTGATTTGTTTATTGGGTATTTTTTAGTGATTGTTCCTTGGTTATTGAATTGAGTGTTCATTCTATAAAAAAACACCCTGAAAAGCAACGGTTTATTTGTCCCCTGTCAAGCCGTATATTCAATGATCTGGCTGACCACATCCCGGCTGTCTTTGCGCTTGACGATCATGTCGATCAAGCCGTGCGCCAGCAGGAATTCGGAGCGCTGGAAGCCTTCCGGCAGTTTTTGACGGATCGTCTGCTCGATGACCCGGGGACCGGTAAACCCGATCAAGGCCCTGGGTTCGGCAATAATAACATCACCGATACCCGCGAAAGAAGCCATGATACCGGCCATTGTAGGATTGGTCAAAAAAGAAATGTGAAGTAATCCCGCTTTATTATGACGCGACAACGCCGCGCAGGTTTTCGCCATTTGCATCAAAGAATAAACGCCTTCATACATACGCGCGCCGCCGCCGGATCCGGAGATGATAATGACAGGCAAGCGGTCCGCCGTCGCGTGTTCCACCAGCCGCGTGATCCTCTCGCCGACGACGGACCCCATCGAACCCATAATGAACTGGGAATCCGTCACCGCCAGCGCGATGGGCTTCTTTTTGAGTACTCCCGTCCCCGTGATAACGGCATCCTTGAGCCCTGTGGCCTTCTGGTCGCTATCCAGCTTTTCTTTATACGTCTTCGGACCTTTAAAACCCAGAGGATCCGTTGAAACAAGATCGGCGTCCATCTCCTGGAACGTTCCTTCATCCAGGAAGATATCGATGCGCTGACGCGCGGACAAATAAAAATGATAGCCGCATTTGGAGCAAACGTGAAAATTATTCTCAAGTTCTTTCTTATAGGTAGGGGCTTCGCAGTCGGGACACTTCGTCCACAACCCGGAGGGGATGTCCTTCTTTTTGACCGTGACCAGCGTGTATTTCTTACTTCCGAACAAAGCCATAATTAACTTTCCTAATACCCAAGATACAAGAAACAAACATCAAACAATACTCAAATAACAATGCCCCAATGTACAATTTGGAGCATTGTTTTATTGAAATTTTTTTGGTTATTGTCTCTTGGTCATTGAAGTTGATCAATCCATCGTATAAACCGTCAGGCCAGACAGCACCTTGGGATAAAAATAGGTCGTCTTGGGCGGCATTTTCTCACCGTTAAGAGCGATGGTCTGCAATTGGGCGATTGGGACGGGATTCATGATAAAACCGGCGGCGGCCTGCCCCTGGTCCACCATGCTGATCACTTCATCGAAATCTTTCGTGTAAATGATGTCTTCAGACCTGATACCTGCCTTGTCAAAAACAAAATGTTTCAGGATGGTCGCGTCCAGATGTTTGTATTCCCTGGAGCCTTCGTTAATGAACTTATCCACCAGCAGCTTGTTCCTCAACCGCAATAGCCGCACGCCGCCTTTTGTGTATAACCCGAACGCGTGCTCGTTTTTCCCGGCGCGCGCCAACGGGATGAGCAGTTCGCCTTTATTCGGCAGCCGGTCGATCCGGAAACATTCCTCCAGGATGCCTAGATCCGACGGGAACGACTTGACGATACGGTGCATGGGCAGGATCTGCAGGTCCCGGGAATCCATGTTCGTAAAATAGGTCATGACATAGTTAAACGGCTCATCGCCGGTCGGCTTCTGTGTCATCTTCGCCAGTTTCTGCCGGCGCAGTTCCTGGGCCACGCGATAGCGGTGATGCCCATCGGCGATGAACAGATGCTGGTCGCCTATCGACACGTTGATCTCGCCGATGACCGCCATGTCATCCAGGCGCCAAAGCCGATGACCGACGCCGTCGTCATCGACAATGTCCACCAGAGGCTGTTGTGCCAACACCTTTTTCGTAAAGATCTTCTCTATTTTTTTCTGTCTGTCAGAATAGCAGACAAAGATACAGCTTAAGTTGGCATTGAGGCTGCGCCAAAGTTTGAACCGGTCCTCCACGGCATGGGCGTGCGTGTTCTCATGCGGCTTGACCCTGGATTCCTCGCCATCGCGCAAATGCATAAGGGAAATGAACCCCAGCCGGCTGTATTTCTGCCCGAGGGATTTGTATTCCTGCTTATAAAAATAAATGGCCGGCTTTTCATCCTGGATCAGAATAGAGCCGTTGCGCCATTCGGAGAATATCCTTTTGGCCCGCTTGTAGCGGTCTTCCTCCGGCGCGTCCTTGGACAAGATAACATGCACGAAGTTATACGGACTGCGGGCGGCAAACTCCTCGCGCTCTTCTTGGGATATAACGTCATAAGGCGGACACATCACCTTTCCCAAGTCCTTTATTTTCTCGGTATTATAACGAATCGCCTGAAATGGTTTGATGCTCGACATGGCTAGCCGGCTTTTTGTTTGCTCGTGACTCTCTTTTGACGAAACAGATATATCCATACTCCTAAAAATCCACCTATAGTATCGGCGACGGCATCCATGACGCTTGATTCCCTCCCTGAGACGAAGCCCTGATGGTACTCGTCGCTAATCCCGTACAACAATGAACAAATAGTGACCACCTGCCAAATTTTGACTGCGGGCCACTGTTGGATGAACGCTCTGGCTAACAAGAAACCGAAAGGCAAATATTCGAGGACATGTATGGCCTTGTCAATGTTCTTTATTCCCAGGGGCGGCTTCACATCAGGCCGTGAAGAAGCATAAAAAATAATACCAGAATAAAGAAAGACAGGAAACCAAAATTTGAGAAATTTGAGCCTGCGGCCGGCAGGGCGAGTCGAAGGGTCTCTTGAGGTCAACGGCCGCATGCGCCGCCCCCGCAGCAATTCGCTCCTCCCGGGCCGCCGGCCTTCGCAGAAGATGTGGGTTTGGCTGAAGAGGTTTCTTTAAGAGCATCTTTTCTCTTATAATCTGTTTCGTAAAATCCGGTACCTTTGAAAATAATGCCGCTTCCCGCGCCTATCAGCCGATGTAACTTCAACTTTCCGCACTTGGGGCACTTTTTGAATTTTTTATCCACCATCGACTGCAGGACTTCAAATCCATGGCCGCAGGCGTCGCATTCATATTGATAAGTTGGCATGATTGGCTGCTCCTTTTGTAAATTAGTAACCAGAAATCAGTTGCCAGACGAGATTTGAATCTTTATAATGTACAGAATTTTCTGGTTACTGGTTGCTGGAGACTGGTTACTTGAATACTTTTTTAATCTTTTCACTAACGGATTCGCTCGAAGGACTAATATCTTCCCCGCTTATTTCCGCGAATTTCTCCAGCAACTTCCGCTGTTCGGCGTTCAATCGCTCAGGGACATGGAGCATCACGTGCACGTACTGATCGCCAGGGGCGCCTCTGTGCACATCCGGCATGCCCTTGCCCTTAAGCCGAAAAACCTTCCCGCTTTGCGTTCCCGCCGGAATCTTCATCGCGACCGAACCGTTGAGGGTGGGAACGGAAACCTCCGCACCCAAAGCGGCCTTCACAAAATGAACGGACAAGCGCATGTGGATATTGTTCCCATCCCGCTCAAAAACGTTATGCGGCAGGACACGGATATACAAATATAGGTCACCGGCGCCGGCACTGCCGGCCTCTCCTTCCCTGCTTACCCGTAAACGCGAGGTATTATCCACTCCAGCGGGAATATTCACATCGATCTTGCGCGTCACGCGCACCATACCTTTGCCCTGACATTGGGAACAAAATTCCGTGATCGTCTGCCCGCGGCCGCCGCAAACCGAACAGGTCTGTTGCATGCGAAAGAATCCGCTGGACATCACCACCTGCCCGCGGCCGCCGCACTGGCGGCACGTTTGCATCTTGCTGCCGGATTTCGCGCCCGAGCCATTACAGGTCGTGCAGTGCTCGTGACGCGGGATCGTGATCTTCTTGGACACACCGTTATAAGCTTCCTCAAGGGTGACTTCCACCTCATATTCGATATCACGTCCCCGCTGAGAGCGCCGCGAACGGCGTCCTCCGCCGCCCCCGCCGAAAATATCCCCCAGATCGCTTTCGCCGAAGATCTGTCCGAAGATGTTCCCGAGGTCCACACCTTCAAAAACATCGCTAAAATCCGCCCCACGGAAAATATCCTCGGAAGTATACTGTTGATCGATTCCGGCATGACCGTACTGATCGTACATCTGCCTTTTTTTAGGATCAGACAAAACGCCGTAGGCCTCGGACATCTCCTTGAACTTGTGCTCGGCTTCTTTTTTCTCCGCTTCCGGCACGCGGTCAGGATGGTACTTCAAGGCAAGCGAACGGTAGGCTTTTTTGATCTCCTGCGGGGCCGCGTTCTTGGCAATGCCTAAAATTTCGTAATAATCTTTTTTCATTTAATTTCTCAAGAAGCAGAGAGGCAAGAAACAAAGAAGCAAAGAAAAATTCTCTACCTACAATGTAATTTTTCTTGCCTTTTCTCTGTCTCTTGCCTCTTGTTTCCCTGCTTCTATTATTTATTCCGCCTTAAAATCGGCGTCGATAACATCATCATCGCCCTTAGGCTTACCGCCGCCCGTCGTATCCTGATCGGCTGCCCCTCCATGTTGATGGGCGCCGCCATGAGAAGCACCCGCGGCTCCGGCGCCGGCCTGTTGAGCGGCCGTGGCCTTGTACACTTCCTCGGCCAATTTATGGCTGGATTTCTGTAACGCGTCCATGGCCTGTTTGATCTTTCCTTCATCCTCGGTCTTGATGGCCTCTTTGAGGTCATTCAATTCCTTCTCCACCTGGGATTTTTCGGCGGCCGAGATCTTGTCGCCGTAATCCGCCACGGCTTTTTCCGTGGAATAAAGGACCGCGTTGGCCTGATTGACAAGCTCGACTTTTTCCTTGCGTTTCTTGTCCTGCTCGGCGTACTTCTCGGCTTCCTTGACCATTTTATCGATCTCTTCCTGGGAAAGTTTGGTCGGCGCCGTGATCCGGATCGATTGTTCCTTGCCCGTTCCTTTATCCTTGGCCGTCACGTGGACGATCCCGTTGGTATCGATGTCAAAACTAACTTCGATCTGCGGGACACCGCGCGGGGCCGGCGGAATTCCCACGAGGTCAAAACGTCCCAGTTCCGTATTATCGTTGGCCATGGGACGCTCACCCTGCAAAACACGGATAGTGACCGCGGGCTGATTGCTCTCGGCCGTCGAAAAAACCTGGCTCTTGCGCACGGGGATCGTGGTGTTGCGGTCGATCAATTTGGTAAAGACCCCGCCGAGCGTTTCGATGCCCAGCGTCAACGGCGTGACGTCGAGCAAAAGGACCTCTTTGGCCTCGCCTTTGATGATCCCGGCCTGGATGGCGGCGCCGAGGGCCACGCATTCCATCGGGTCGATCCCGCGCTCAATTTTCTGGCCGATCTCTTTTTCGACAAATTGCTGCACGATCGGCATGCGGGTCGGCCCGCCGACGAGAATGATGCGGTCGATCTTGATGTTCTCGCAGCCCGGCTTGGACGAAGCGTCTTTGATCGCCTGTCGGATCGGTCCACGGCAACGGTCGATCAAAGGACTCACCAAACTTTCCAGCTTGGCGCGGTCGATCGTTAAGGTCAAATGCTTGGGCCCGCTGGAATCTGCCGTGATAAAAGGCAGGTTGATATCCGTTGAAACCGTGCTGGAAAGCTCGACCTTGGCTTTCTCAGCCGCCTCACGCAACCGCTGAAAAGCCATCTTGTCGTTTTTAAGATCGATCCCGCTTTCCCTCTTAAATTGTTCGCAGATATGAGCGATGAGCAGATTGTCCATGTCCGTACCGCCGAGCTGGGTGTCGCCGTTGGTGGACAAGACCTCAAAGGTCGCGGCCTTGTGTTCATTGTCCCAGCCCATCTCCAGGATGGTGACGTCGAGCGTCCCGCCGCCGAAATCAAAAACCATGATCTTTTGCTCTTTACCCGCTTTATCCAGGCCGTACGCCAGACACGCCGCCGTCGGCTCGTTGATGATGCGCATAACCTTCAGCCCCGCGATCTCACCGGCGTCTTTGGTAGCCTGGCGCTGGTTATCGTTAAAATACGCCGGGACCGTGATGACCGCTTCTTCGACCTTGTCTCCGAGGAATTTTTCGGCGTCCGTCTTAATCTTCTGCAGGATAAACGAGCTGATCTGCTGCGGGGTAAATTCTTTCCCGGTCACTTTGTATTTAAAATCCGTTCCCATCTTGCGCTTGGCCGCGTAAATGGTGCCTTCCGAATTCATCGGTGCCTGACGACGGGCCGGTTCTCCAACGAGGCGCTGCCCATCTTTGGTAAACGCCACAAACGAAGGGAACGCCTTGCCCGAGGCGACCCCCGCGCCTTCCGCGGAAGGAATTATCGTCGGACGTCCGCCTTCCATGACCGCCGCGGCGGAGTTCGAAGTTCCCAAATCAATACCAATTGCTTTTGCCATTTTAACACCTCCTTATTTCAATGTCACAAGGTCACAAGGTCACACGTCACCCGATATTATGGTGACTTTGTGACTGGTGACCTGCTCCGACCGACATCAAAGATGGCGCGTCGGGAGTGACCTAACTTTTTTCCTTTTTCTTCGCTACTTTAACTTTACTGGTCCGGAT
Source organism: Candidatus Omnitrophota bacterium (assembly GCA_016214285.1). Lineage (GTDB taxonomy): Bacteria > Omnitrophota > Gorgyraeia > Zapsychrales > Zapsychraceae > UBA10015. The sequence goes on from JACROV010000033.1 coordinate 10,424, forward strand.
CACCCGGGCGCCCAGGGTGTATCCTTTTTGAAGTTCTTCGAGAACCGTTCCTTCTTCTGCCGCTTCGCTTTCTTCCTGCATCAAGATCTCATGACTGTGAGGATCGAACATCTTGCCCTTGGCTTCAATGGGCTTAACACTATTACGCTTGAGCATCTCGTAGATCTGCGCCATGATCATCTCGACACCTTTCAAAAACGCCTCATAATCTTCATGCTTGGCCTGCGCCGCTTCGACGGATCGCTCCAGATTGTCGAGAATGCTTAAAAATTCCGTGATTAACCCCTCGCTGGCGTACTTGATAAACTCCTGCCGCTCGCGCTCCATACGTTTGCGCGCGTTCTCGAATTCAGCGTAGAGCCGGACATATTGATCCTTGTACTTGGCCGCTTCCTCCGCCAATTTCTGGCACCCGGCATTTTTATCTTCAGGGGTCTCTTGACCCGATAGTTCATCCTGTTTTTTTTGTTTCTCGTTCATAAAAATAATCTTTTGAGAGATATCAGAGGATCTCTTCAATGAGGTCCGAAAAATAATCCAGGGCGGAGACGACCCGTTTGTAGTTCATCCAGGTGGGGCCCAGGACGGCGATGCGGCCGCTGAGGCCATCTTTGGCTTGATAGCGGGCAACGACCAGGGAGCACGTGTCGATATCTTCGCATTCAAGTTCTTTTCCGATGAATATCATTGTTCTTTCTTCCAATGCCTTGTTAATGAGCTGCAACAAACGTTCTTTCTCATCCAAGGCAACGAGGATGCCCCGGATCTTGCCGATGTCCTGATAATCCGGATATTCGACAACAAAGCTCATTCCCTGGCAAAAAATCCGGTTTCCCCATCCGTCAACGGAAACCAGGCTCGTGCAATGGGTCGTTTCCGACAACACCCGGGAGGTTTTCTCTAAAAGATTGTCCAATTCGGCCGATTCCCGTTTGTATTCGGCACGGATATGCGCTTTTTCATCTTCCAGGAGCTGAATTTCCTGCATCAGATGATCCACGTAATAACGGTACCCTTTCTGCGTTGGAACGCGCCCGGCAGAAGTATGCGGATGCGTCAAATATCCTTCCTCCTCCAATTCCGCGAGGACATTGCGGATCGTTGCCGAGCTTAGATCCACCCCATGCTTCTGGACAATGCAGGAAGAACTGACTGGTGAAACGGTTTTAATGTACTGATCCACCGTGATGGCTAATATCCGTTCTTTTCTCTCCTCCTCCCGCAGGGAGCCTATCGGCCGAAGTAAGCCTCTTGGTTGTAAATCGGCTTTGCGTGGTGTCATCTAAAATTTTAACCTTAAACGTTTTTTAACAGATACTTTGTTTCGAATAAATTTTAGCACTCTAATAGCAAGAATGCTAAGTTGGATTCTAACAAAAAATCAAATCTTGTCAATAAAAAATTTGGGACGGACCAAGGAACAGAAAGCTTATTCGGGCGAAAGCTCTTTAAAGAACCGGATGATCTTCACGAGTTCTTCCAAATAGTCCTCGATCGAAGCGATCCGGCCGGTCAAATCATGATAATTCGGGATTTTTCTTCCGGCAGGATGAAATTCCAGGAGCATCATCCCATCCATGATCCGCCAACTCATGGATGGAGATCCCCGGGAATCGATGTTGCGAAACTCCCGCAAAATGTCGACGATCCTGGCATTGGCTAAAAGCTTGTTCGCCAATCGGATATTATTCGTCTGAACATCCAACCCTTTTAAGGATGGCGGAAGCGCGACCCAGGCATCCGGGAGGGTCGGCCCATCAGGTATCCGGGAAGAGATAAAGACATCAGTTTTGATGGTCGTGGAACGCGGTTTTTCCGTAAAATAAAGAGTAAAATCCGCATGAACCTTGGTTTTCAGGCAGCCCTTGCGGGCCTCTTCCTTGAACCCGCGGTCCGGGACATCTTCGTAAACAAACGACTGTCCTTCAAAAAAGAAATCGATCTGCATGCCTCCTGGCTGGCCGTCGATAGGCCGCAGCTTCCCTTCCAAGAAATTCTCCAGAGCGTGCAAAAATTGTTCCCTTGTTGCTTTATGGAACAAAATATTACTCTTGAGCAAAATAATGCCTGTCAAAAGAGCGAGAACTATGGTAACGATCCAGAACATTTTATTCCTCCTCGCGGCCGGCAGGCTCCTCCCCCTCGGACAGAGGTTCCCTCCCCGCGGGGAGGGAACCTCTGTCCGAGGGGGAGGAGGAGGAAGAATGGATGTCGTACTTGTAGAATTTACCCGCGGCTTGGGTCGGCACCACGGCGCGAATATTGACCGTGTCCGCGTAATATTTGATTGAGTACACTTGCCCTTCTTCGTGCGCGAGATTGACCAGGTCCATGCGATTGATCGGGATATCCACGTTGATCTCCTCGACCATGGAGGAAAGCATCCCCCCGATTTTCTCGATAAGAAGTGGTATGTTCTCTCCCGTTTTCGCGGAGATACATACCGTATGATCCTGGGCGCCTTGGAACTGATTGAGCCCCTGCCGGTTCTCCAGCCGGTCGATCTTGTTGAACACAACGACCGTTGGTTTTTCGGAAGAATCCAATTCCTTTAAAACGACCTCAACCGCCTCGCGCAGATGATGGAAATGCGGATGGCTCACGTCGATCACGTGCAGCAAAAGATCCGCCTCCCGGACTTCCTCCAGCGTCGCCTTGAACGCCTCGATTAAATGATGCGGCAATTCATGCATAAATCCGACCGTGTCGGAGATGATGATCTTCTGATGATTGGGCAGGACAAACTGACGTGCCAGCGAATCGAGCGTCGTAAAAAGAGTCTCGCGTGTCACCTGGTTAGCCTGCGTCAGGGTGTTCATCAGGGTGGACTTGCCCGCGTTGGTGTACCCAACGAGCGCGACGGTCGGCACACCTTTATCCTTGCGCTGTTTGCGTTTGAGCGCGCGCTGGCTTGTTACTTCCTTTAGCTCGTGCCGCAAACGGGTGATGCGTTCTGCGATACGCCGGCGGTCCATTTCGAGCTTGGTTTCACCGGGACCCAGGGTCCCGATACCGCCGCCAAGACGCGAGAGTTCGATACCGTGGCCGACCAGCTTGGGCAGAAGATATTCCAGCTGGGCCAATTCCACCTGCATTTTTCCTTCCTTGCTGGTGGCGTGCCTGGCGAAAATATCCAGAATAAGCTGCGTGCGATCGATCGTTTTCGTTTTAACGGCTTCCTCAAGGTTGCGCTGCTGGCTGCCCCTTAGATCATAACTGAACACAACCGTCTCGATCGCCTTCTGACTGACCGCCCCGGCGATATCCTTCACCCGGCCAGACCCGATCAAATAGGTGGCTGACGCCTTCTCCAAAGGACAAACCATATGCTCAACGATTTCTCCCCCGCATCCCGCGATCAGATCTTCCATCTCCGCGAGAACTTCCTGGGCCGGCCAGCGCGCCCGGTCCCTTTTGAAATCAACAATAACTAGGAGGACCTTTTCCTTACCTTCTTTTCGCGTGATCTTCATCCTTTTCCTTATCTGCTATTCAATGCCGACCATCAATTTATCCGTAATGTCTTTCACCGTATCATTTTCTTGTATCGTAATCCACTCTAATCTCTTTTCTTTTCGAAACCAGGTCAATTGCCGTTTGGCGAACCGGCGCGTGTTGAGTTTCATCAGTTCCCGGGCATGAGTTTCATCGTACGAACCGTCCAGAAATCCGCGGATCTCCCGCAACCCGATCAGGCGCTGCGCCATTGGGCTCAAAGGAACGTCCCGCAGATGTTCGATTTCCTTGACGGCCCCGTGGGCGAACATCTCATCCACGCGCCGATTGATACGCTGGTAAAGAGCATCTCTGTCCATGGTCAGGGCGAAGGACTTGATGTCGCTCTTCCCCCAAAGCCCGCAACGCTTCTTATGCAGGCTGGAGATCGGTTCCCGGCGCGTCTTATAAACTTCTAAAGCGCGGATGATCCGGCGCACGTCGTTGGGATGGATCTTTAATGCCGCTTGCGGATCGACTTTCTGGAGTTTCCTGTAAAGATATTCGCTGCCATAACGCCGGGCTTGTTTTTTAAGTGCCTCGCGGACGGCCTCATTTTTGGGCGCTCCCGGAAAGATCCCATCAAGGAGGATCTGCATGTACAGCCCGCTGCCGCCGACAATGATCGGGACATGATGACGCGCGTGAATGGCGCAGATGGCCTCAAGGGCGAGCGTGTTGAACCGGGCGACATCAAATTCTTCTCCTACCGAAACACAATCGACCAGATGATGCGGCACCGCCTTAAGCATCCGCGCGGAAGGCTTGCTGGTCACGACACGTATTTCTTTATATATCTGCATGGAATCGCAGGATACAATCTCGCCGTTGATACGCTGTGCCAGGGAATACGCGATTCCGGATTTGCCAATGGCGGTGGGGCCGACAATAAAAATGATTTTCTGAAAATTCATGCACATAAAGTCACAAGGTCACCCGTCACCAAGTCACCGATTTAAATCTTTACATGTGACCTTGTGGCTTTGTGACGTGGTGACTTTGTCTAATTTACGGATAAATCTGGGCGGGATAACCGAATTTGGCCAATCTATTCTTCAATGCCTGGGCTTCCTTGAGCATGGCCAACTGGCCGACGCGCACGCGATAAAATTTTCGATTTTGCGAGTCACCTGATTCGATGATGTAAGCGTATTCCTCTTTCTGCTTTAACTCGTCGACCAGCGCCTCGGCCAGCCGGCGTTCCATAAAAGCACCGACCTGCACGGCGAAGTAATGCTTCTCTTCCAGCAACTGTTTTGCCGCGGGCACCTCCAGGCTGTTGGGAAAAGACCGAACGATTTTTTCCAGATAGTCCATCGCCTGGCTCCAGCGGGCAAATTTCATGTTGACTTTCGCCAACTTGAAATAGATCAGGCTCATCGCCTCCGGCTTGGCGCCTTCTTTTAAAAGCTCCTGCAGCGCCGCGTCGGCTTCCTGGTATTCCTCCAGCAAGTAGTAGGCATCGAAAAGCCCGAGATAAACGCGCTCGCGCAGCTGCACCCCTAACTTCTCATTTTTGATCTTATTAAACGACTCCAGCGCTTCCTTATACTGCGCCTGCCTTAATTGGCTTAATCCGATGTAATACTTGGCCTTCTGGGCCTCCTGATTTTGGGGTTGATTGGCAAGGACATCATCCGCCAATCCCCGGGCCCCGGCGTAATCCCCTTTCAGGATTGCCGTTTCAACATCCGCCAACCCTGCCCAGACCGTGGTTCCCGGGCATAAAAAAAAGATTGCCAGGATTATGGCTGATAATCGCGAAAGAATAGAAGCATTCATAGGAGTTATATTAGCAGAAATCAAAAAAATCGCTATTAATAAAAGACAACAATTTCCGGCACTTCGGGGCGGTTTCATTCACTGATTTGGGATCGAGTAGGGGGCGGAGTCGCCTCCGCCGCCCTCTCACACCACCGTACGTACGGTTCCGTATACGGCGGTTTCTGTTATTGTACGTTTCTTAGCCTTCCCCCCACCGCCATATAACCACCCCGCTTTAACTCAAGGATTCCGTCCTCTACTTCCAGCGGTGGCCTTCTTGCGAAGCTTCTAGTACACCGTCAGAAAAATTTTCTAACTAATTGATCCGATTAAGCAAGCCATTGGTATTCTATAAGTATAAGGAAAGGAGCCCAAACCAATGGCAAAGAAAAAACCACTCAAGTTCAAAGCAGGCGATCTAAAAGAACTCGAACGTCTAACACGTTCTGGAACATTAAAGGCGCGAAAACTGAACCGGTGCCGGATACTGCTTCTGGCCTCCAAGGGCAAAAAGAGAGTCGAGATCGCCGGGGCCGTTGCGGTGGCTCCTGTGACGGTAGACGAAATCCTCCGGCGTTACAAGCAAGGCGGTCTGGGGAACGCGCTGAATGAAAGACCGCGCTCCGGAACCCCGGCAACTTTTACCGGCAGAGATAAAGCCAGGATAACGGCGCTGGCCTGTTCCACGCCGCCGGAAGGACGCAGCCGGTGGACGTTGCGGCTGCTGGCCGATCAAGCGGTGGAACTGGATATCGTCGATACGATTTCTTACGACACCGTTGCCGTAATTTTAAAAAAAACGAACTCAAGCCGCATTTAAAGAAGCAATGGTGCATTACGGAGTTCAACGCGGAGTTTGCCTGGCGCATGGAAAACGTTCTGGATGTTTATGAAAGACCCTGCGATTCTCGACGACCAGTTATTTGCTTCGACGAACGTCCGTGCCAGTTACTGGGAGACATCATGACGCCCATTCCCATGAGTTCCGGACAAGTACGCAAAGAGGATTATCACTACGAACGGCACGGGACATGCGTCGTTCTTATGGCCGTTGAGCCTTTAGCGGGCCGCCGATTCGTAAAAGTCACCGAAAGAAAAACCAAGGACGACTACGCGCACTTCATGAAAGAACTCGAACGGCGGTATCCGCAGGCGGAAAAGATTACGCTTGTTCAGGACAACCTCAACACGCATAATCCGTCGTCTTTTTACGAGGCTTTCCCGGCACCTGAGGCCTTCGCGTTGTCAGAACGATTTGACATGGTCTATACGCCCAAGAAGGCCAGTTGGCTGAACATGGCTGAGATTGAACTGTCGGCGCTGTCCAAACAATGTCTGGATCGACGCATCGACAACCAGACCGCGTTGGCCAATGAAGTCATACCCTGGACCAAACGCCGGAATCAGAAGCGCATCACAATTGAGTGGTCTTTTTCAAAGAGCAAGGCTCGCGAAAAACTCGCCAGCCGTTACGAAACTATAAGAAAACTTTCCTGACGGTGCACTAGTCATGTTGGTAAAGTCTCGGCACTACGTTCTCTAACAGATTCAGCCCTTCATTCCGCTCTCGCAGAACTAATATGGCCTCTGCTGACTTCTGCACTGCGGTCATCCCGCTCTTAGGAGACTCAGGCCGTTCCATCCTCCTCGGGTAGGAACTGTTTAGACACAGGGCAGACCTCCCCGGGTAATGCACACTTACCTTCCCGCTTATACCCGCCACATATACGCCCATGCTTTCCGGATAGGTTTTGGGCTTTAGAGATAATTGACT
>JACROV010000034.1 GCA_016214285.1 Candidatus Omnitrophota bacterium
AGAGGTCTTCTCCTCGAGCCTGTTGTCTTCCATTTCATACCGCTTCATGCTGATGAGTCCGCCGATCCCGCCGGGGAAGCCCAAGCCGCGGGTGTAGGACTTTTGGGTAAGTCCGGCAACGTCTTTTTCAAAGAGCACGTTCAGACCGTCATAATAATATTTCGTTATCATACTACCCTCGGTTGCCTTCCGGCGCAAGCCGTTTCCGTCATATTCAAACGAAGCGCTGGGAATATCCTCTTCGTCCGGATCTCCGGTATATTCCAGATTCGTCAGCCGGTTCTCATAGTCATAACTGTAGTAAGTAGTTTCCGTTTTCTGTTCATCGTCGTCAAACTTGACCTGTTCTTTGCTCATCCGGTTGCCGTTGGGGTCGTAGGTATACGTCAGCATCTTCACAGGAACCGGCAGGCCGTCTTTTTCTTTATTCCGTGTCAGACTCAGAAGCCGGTTGCCAGTATCGTAACTGTAGGTCTCTTTGATCTGCCGGCCGTCTTCCTCGCCTTTGTGTTTGATCACCTCCAGCCGGTTGCCCACCGCGTCGTAACTGTATTGATAATCCCGTTTGATCTTTGTTTCTTTTTTCTTTGCTTCTTGCTTCTCTTGCTCCCGCGCCAGACGGTTCAGGGCATCGTATTGGTATTCAGTCGACGTCCCGTCCTCACGGCTGATTTTGGTCACCATGCCGGCAGGATCGTAGGTGTAGGCAAAGGAGGCCTTATCATTATTATCGTTAGTACCCTGATTAACCACGGACAGCGGCCGGTTCAGCGCGTCATAACTATAATTAATGGAGGCTCCGTTTGGATAAACGATCTTTGTTATGTTGGAAAGCGCGTCGTAGCTGTAAGCCGTTGCCCCTTCGCCGTCCGTGACCGCGGTTAACCGGTCCAAATCGTCGTAACCGTAACTGACCGTTGCCCCGTCCTGATTGGTCATGGTTTTACGATTTCCCAAGGCATCATAGGCGTAGCTAACGGTATTGCCCGATTCAGGGCCGCTGACAGACAATAACCGCCCCAGGTCATCGTAACTGTACGTGGCGGTTCCGTGGGTGTCCGTCATTGAAATCTGGCGTCCCAAGGCGTCATGGGCATAGGAAACATTTGATCCGTCGGGATATTGTGTCCGTGTCAGGCGGTTTAACGCGTCATACACATAGGTAATCGTATGGCCATTGGCATCCGTCTTGCTCGCAAGATTGCCGACCGCGTCATAACCGTACGTTGTCACATGCCCCAGCGGTGTCGTTTCACTCAAGAGTCGCGCGTCGGCATCGTAGGCATAAAATTCCGAACAAATTTTTTTATTTCAACTTCGGATGTAAATTGCTTTTTAGAAGCGATATTGTGACATTCAAACAATTTTTGGGGATCACTTACCCATAGCGCTAAAAGTTCGTTATCTATTAAAAGATTTTTATATGTGTCCGTTTTCTTCCAAGCGTTCCAATCAATTTTCTTCGTAATAAATGAGGACGGAAGATGTTCTACGGCGTCCTCGACATCTTCATATACAATTTTTAAGAAAACATCTTGATTTTCTTGAGGCCAAATTTTAAAGAAATCTTCCAAAGACAATTTTCCCTTCAATGCTTGTCTGCAGATTTCTTGTACTATTTTATAAGATTTTTCTTTCATAATTGACTCCATGGCCAGTGTTTTACAATTCTAGGAATATCGATATGCGGTAAATTAACCCATTCCCCATCTATTTTAAATTTATGCCAATCAAAACCAATGATTCTCTTGCCCTCATTGAGTATATTAAGTCCTGCTCCACCTGCGTTTGGGTACTTCCAAAAAACAATGTCATAATTCGAAATATTTCTAATACCAAAACTTCCAGTTAACAACCATCCCGTCGTCTGATAAGTTTCCGGTGTCCATAAAGACGAAAGGGAACCTGGAATGGTATATACCCAATTCCCGGTTTCGAGGTAACGATTAGCCCAATACTCAACCGCTTCGGTACCAAAACTTGTTCCATAATAATAACCTCCCGATAATTTCTCCCACCAAGGTAATCGCTCTCCTAAAAGCCCCCACGGATCAATAAAATTCAACGGATTGTTGGCAACATACAAATATCTATTCGGTCCGTCGATGAACCCCAACGGATCCGGCGTCAGCCAGCGGCTAATCTCGGGGTCGTAATAACGGGCGCCGAAGAAGTAGAGTCCGGCATGATCCTCGAATTCCTTCGAGCTGAAGCGATAGGTATTCCACTTCTTCCCATGCTTGCCGTTGCCGAAGGCATCGTACTCGAATTCGGCAGTCAGCTTACCGTTTTGATCGCTTAGGCCTCTGACTGAGCCAAGGGCGTCGTAATGATAATAAGAGGTCTTCTCCTCAAGCTCGTCATTTTCTTGTTCGAAGCGCTTCATGCTGATGAGCCCGCCGATGCCGCCGGGGAAACCCAGAGCGCGGGTATACGCCTTCTTCGTCAATCCCGAAGCGTCTTTTTCAAAGAGCACGTTCAAGCCGTCATAATAATATTTCGTTATCATACTACCCTCGGTTGCCTTCCTGCGCAAGCCGTTTCCGTCATATTCAAACGAAGCGCTGGGAATATCCTCTTCGTCCGCATCCCCGATATATTCCAGATTCATTAATCTGTTCTCGTAATCATAGCTGTAGTAGGTGATCTTGGTTTCCTGCTTATCATCATCAAGATCGGTTTCTTCTTTACTCATCCGGTTGCCGTTGGCGTCGTAGGTGTAATTCACAATCTCGGCAACTTTTGAATAATGCGAGGTTTCGGCGGAGCGTGTCCAAGACAAAAGGCGATTGTCAGCGTCATAGCTGTAAACCAGCCGGTCTTTCTTCCACGGCTCATCGCCTTTATATTCAACCCATTCCATGCGGTTGCCCACCGCGTCGTAACTGTATTGATGATCGTATTTGATCTTTGCTTCTTGCTTCTTCGAAGAAGTTTCTTGCTTCTTTGTCTCCCGCGCCAGACGGTTCAGGGCATCGTATTGGTATTCAGTCGACGTCCCGTCCTCACGGCTGATTTTGGTCACCATGCCGGCGGGATCATACACATAACCAAAGACCCCGGACTTCTTGTTCCCGGCGTCTTTGTTGACCACCAGCAACGGCCGGTTCATCGCGTCGTAGCTGTAGTTGACGGAGGCGCCGTTAGGGTAGGAGATTTGCGTGATGTTGGAGAGCGCGTCGAAACTGTAATTGGTCGGCCCTTGTTCATCAGTAACGGTGATAAGGCGGCTCAGGGCGTCGTAAGTGTAATGCACGGGCCGGCCGTCCTGATCAGTCATGCTCACGCGATTCCCCAGCGCGTCATACGTGTAACTTATTTTCTCGTTACTCTCCGGGGCTTCGGTTTTAAGAAGGCGCCCGAGAGCGTCATAAGCATAAAGCGTTGTCCCCTGTCCGTCCGTCATGGAAACCTGGCGACCAAGAGCATCGTAACTGTAAGTAACGCTTGTTCCATCGGGATATTGTGTCCGTGTCAGGCGGTTTAACGCGTCATACGTATAGGTAATCGTATGGTTATTGGCATCCATCTTGCTCACCAAGTTGCCGACCGCGTCATAGCTGTAACTTGTCGTATACCCCAGCGGTGTCGTTTCACTCAAGAGTCGCGCGTCGGCATCGTAGGCATAATTTGTCGTATGGCCGTTGGCGTCGGTTAAAGCCGTCGTGTTTCCGGATTTGTCATAGACATACTGCGTTGTCCCGCCCAACGCGTCGATCGTTTGGCTTAGACGCTCATAAGCATCGTACGCGTTGACCGTTGTGTTTGACTTTTGATCGGTGACGCTGACCCGATTCCCGAAGGCGTCGTAAGCATAGGACACACTTGTCCCATCGGTAAAGTGTACGGCCATCAGACGATCCAGGACATCATAAACAAATTCCGTTATAGCTCCTTTTGCGTCCGTGACCGAAATATTATTCCCGGCGGCGTCATAAACCAGGGCTGTGATATTCAAAAGCGCATCAGTCGTTTTGACCAGCCGGCCGTATGAGTCGTATTCAAAATTGCTTGTGTGCCCCAGGGCATCGGTTGTGCCGACGAGATTGCCATAAGAGTCATAGCTCATCTGTGTCTGATTGCCCCCGGCATCCGTGATTGTCAAAAGATTGCCCCTCGCATCATAAGTGTAGGCGGTTATATTGCCCAAGGCATCGGTCACAGAATCGGGCAAATTGAATTCCGGCATATAGTTGAAAACGGTTTGGCGCCCCAAGGCGTCGGTAATTTCGGTTAAATTTCCTTTACTGTCATATTCAAAGGAAGTTGTGTTGCCGCGGGCGTCGGTTGTTGCCGTGCGGTTGAGATTATCGTCCCACACATTGGCCGTGACATTCCCCAGAGGATCCGCGACCGAAGTGACAAGACCGTAGGGGTTGAATTGGTAGACCGTGGCGTGCCCCAAGGCATCGGCCACGGTGGTCTGCGTGTCACTGTCAAAACTTAACGTGACTTTGTTGACATCGCCATCTTGCCAGTTCATGGTGGCGCGATCTTTATTGTCATAGGAGAAATACGTCTTGTGGCCGTTGACATTGGTCATTTCCGTAATATTATGGCCGGCATCATAGACGTAATTTGCGGCATGCCCCGCGGCGTCGGTGATCGTAACCAGGTTTCCGTTGCCGTCGTAAGCATAACTGACCGTATGGCCGGCCGGGTCGGTTGCCGAGGCAATGCGTCCGTCGCTGTTAAGCGTAAGGGCAATGCGCCTTCCGCCGGCGTCTTCGATATATGTCCCGTTGGAAATATTAGGGTTGAAGAAAAACTTTAAGGCATTGCCGTCGCGGTCGGTCACGGCGGTCATCCAGCCGTCGGTGTTATACTGCGTTACCACACCGTGTTTGTCGGTCACGGTGAAGGTATTGTCGCTGTTTTTGGCCAGCGTATCGTAGTTGCCGGGCGAGGGAGTGTATGTCCCGCCGCTGTTAGGCGTAAAATAACGGGCCACACCGTCTTTATCGTAGATGATGACCTTGCCGTCACTGTCGACGGCAAGGTTTTTATCATAGGCGCTGCGCCAGCCGTACCCGAACAGGCCCGTGAACTCCGATTGCGACCGGTACGTGCGGGAAAGTTCCAAAGTCGGTCCGCGGCCTTTCACGCTAAAGTCGGTGGCGAAAACGAACATCTCTCCTGTGGCGATATTGACCGGATCGGGGGTGAGGGACATATTATTCTTGGGGACTAAAGTTGTTAACGGTACATTCCGGGAAACACTGTCGTCGGGGGTCAATGTAACATCAAGGAAAAAATTAGAATTACCGATCGAGCGGCCTGCAAATGTGTGCGTGCCGGCCTTAATAAGGCCTGTATCACCAGGAACGCCATCGACGATTATGCCGGTCCCTGACCCTGTGTTGGTGTAACGATATTGCCGGTCAAAGTTGAGGGTGACGCTGAAATCCGCGTGGCCCCGGCCGTAAACCCATCCTGTTACACCACCAACGGGACATCTGGCATTATTGAAACCTTCCTTGCTTGACGCGACGGAAGTAAAACGCAGGCCATTACTACCTCCAACATTCCAGTAAACAACCGACCATCCTGTTGAGAGATTCGTGTGCCCGGACGGATGGACAGTCAGGTCCGCCCAATCATAAAACACGTTCAATGTGAATGTGCTTGGCGGTTGTCCCGCGACCGGCGAACAGCCGATATCCGCCCCCGCCGAGGCAATCCCGCTTACAATTTGCACATTAGCCCGGCTGAGCGTCGCTGAACCGCAAAGCATGACAAGCAAACATACAGACACCAAACCGATGCGTTGTTTTAAAAGAATCATTGACCGCTCCTTTCAACAAAAAAAATAATACCTAAATAAAAACCCGTTTCCTGACACGGCAAGAAACGGGCGTAATGATTCTTCAAATTTTTATTGATTCGGTAGCTGGCTGTCCCGGTCATTCAGGATCCTTCCGATGAGTTCGTTCCATGGGGTACTCAATCGCGAAACGCAACTTATGCCACAAGTATAATATCCATCCATCAAGAAACAAGGCCTAAAGGGCACGAACGAGAAAACGTTTCCTTAATGAGCACACGAGTTATGGAACGTAGTGACATAACTCGTTAGTGCGAATTAACCCCCACGCTTTGATTCGCGCAAGCGAATCAGTGGGGGTATGAATTGATCCCATAACCTGAGATTACGGGATGACCAGATAGAAGCAAACATGGGAAATATTCCTTACTTGCGGAATTTCCGAAAATATGGTATATTTCAATTAACCAGGAGGCGGCAGATGACTATTACCATGACAAGTAAGAATCAAATTACATTACCCAAAAGGATCGTGGATGCTCTTCGTCTTCACCGGGGATCTCTCTTTGATATTAAAGTTCAATCTAACCGGATCGAACTCGTGCCTCTTGAAGTCCAAGAGAGGGAATTCTCGGATGAAGAATATGAAAAGCTGGAAAGACTTTATCAAAAGGAAAAAAGCTCCGCCAAGAAAGTGACCAAAAAATATATTGAAAACATTGGATAACGATCTCTTGTATGCCGCTATCGCTATCTTTCCTCCCATCTTTTGAAAGAAGTTTAAAATCGTTTGATGCCGGCCAAGAAGAAACCGTCCGCCTTCTTCTTAAAGCCATAATGATTTACCACGCCTCGAATTGCGACTTGGCAGAAGCACAAAAAATTGCCCCACGATTTTTCTACAAACAACTACGCAAGCCCTTCTATGAAGCTGGTGTGGAAGGAAAAATCCGGCTGGTAATAAGACGCGAGGGTTCCAAATGTTTTGCCATGATTACCGGAAATCATGATCAGGTAAAACGATTCCTGGCAAGCCTGTAAGATATTATCGAGTAGGGGGCGGAGTCGCCTCCGCCGCCCTCTCACACCACCGTACGTACCGTTCGGTATACGGCGGTTTCTGTTATTGTACGTTTCTTAGCCTTCCCCCCACCGCCATATAACCACCCCGCTTTAACTCAAGGATTCCGTCCTCTACTTCCAGCGGTGGCCTTCTTGCGAAGCTTCTAGTCATGTTGGTAAAGTCTCGGCACTACGTTCTCTAACAGATTCAGCCCTTCATTCCGCTCTCGCAGAA
>JACROV010000010.1:0-854 GCA_016214285.1 Candidatus Omnitrophota bacterium
AAAATCTTCTCGGCTTTCTCCCGTGTCATGAGAAGATTTATACAACCATATTCTCATCGTCGTCAAACATTTTTGCATTAATTTTCAAAGACAACATCTCAAACCGACGGTTATTTGTCATACTTCTAAAGTGATACGAATGTTTTTATTCCCAAAATTAAGACCGTTGACTTTTTCAACGGTCTTAATTTTGGGATCAGGAAAGGAGCAGGTATGTTTGTGCGCAAGATGGTGTTAACGGTAATTGTTTTGATCGGTGCGGCGCAATTGGCATTTGCCCAGCCGAATCCTCCCCCCTCCGGGGGCCTAACGGCGGAGCCCCGGGGTGGGGCTGGGGGTGGTGGGAATCCGCCGGGACCGCAAGGTGGGCCTGGTACAGGACAAAGAATTGAAAAGGCCAATCCACAGGGCCCAATGGGTGGCCCCGGAGGCGGAGGTCAAGGACAAGGCATGATGCGTCGGGATAATCCTCCCGGGCCTGTGGGTGGGCAGGGTGGTGGAAATCCTCTTGGACCACGTCCGGGTAGCGGGCAATTTAATCCTCTTGGTCAGCAAGATGGTCAAGGACAAGGATTTAATCCGCCTGGACCAGTGGGCGGAGAGGGAACGAACATGAATCCACCGGGACCAATGGGCGGACCTGGGACGAACATGAATCCACCGGGACCAATGGGTGGACCTGGGACAAACATGAATCCACCGGGGCCGATGGGCGGACCTGGGACGAACATGAATCCACCGGGGCCAATGGGTGGACCTGGGACGAACATGAATCCACCGGGACCAATGGGTGGACCTGGGACCAACATGAATCCACCGGGGCCGATGGGCGGACCTGGGACGAACATGAATCC
>JACROV010000010.1:896-21387 GCA_016214285.1 Candidatus Omnitrophota bacterium
ACATGAATCCACCGGGGCCAATGGGCGGACCTGGGACGAACATGAATCCACCGGGCCCAATGGGCGGACCTGGGACGAACATGAATCCACCGGGGCCGATGGGCGGACCTGGGACGAACATGAATCCACCGGGACCAATGGGCGGACCTAGGACGAACATGAATCCACCGGGCCCTGCCGGTGGACAGGGAGCAGGACCAGCATTTCAAGGCGGTAATCCTCCAGGACCGATGGGCGGCCCGGGGCAAGGTATGCGCAATAATCCTCCCGGCCCTATGGGTGGCCTTGGGACTGGCGGTGGATCGGGGATGAGACAGGGCGGTCCAGGCGGTGGAGGCGGCCCGGGAATGCGTGGTGGTGGAGGACCCGGCGGCGGAGGTGGCGGTCCGCGCGGCGGCGGTGGTCCTCGCCGGTAATCGGTCTTGACCCCGTCCCTAGTCCATTACAATTATTGTAGAGCGAAGAAGCGGTAGCCCTCAAGGTTACCGCTTCTTGCTTTAAGCACGAAATTCGATTAAAATTCAATAAATGAATCTCATCATCCCGGATTTTTCAGTAGAAAAATCCGCCCTGAGCGTAAGCGAAGGGCCGCAAGGACAAACTCGATGAGAGTTTGTCCTGTTTTGCGGGGTATCCCAAATTTTGCAAATGTACAAAATGGTGCGGCGAAAAATCCGGGATTACCTTGCAAGCCGACAAAATCCTCGTCGGATTTTGTCGTGCAACCCCTTCGGGGCAAATTTTGCAATAGCAAAATTTGGGATCATCCTTTCATTTATCCTCGGCGTTACTTCCATCATCAGCCAGACCCTGCTTTTACGCGAGTTTGTCGTTGTATTTTACGGCAATGAAACCACTTATGCCTTTGTTTTGGGGGCATGGCTATTCTGGATTGCCTTCGGTAGTTTTGCCGCTTCGCTTTTGATCCCTCCGGCAAGAGCCGTCGTACGGCTCTTGCCGGAGGCAAGAACCGTACGAAAGATCGTCTCTTTATGTTTTTCCCTGGTTTTCATTATTCTTCCTCTCTCACTGGTTGCCGTCAGGGTCATTAAAAATTTCACGGGGCTTAAGATCGGTGAGATGGCAAGCATCATCCATATCTTTGGGGGGAGTTTTATCGTGGTTATGCCGCTGGCTGTTGTCATAGGCATGCTTTTTACATTTCTTTGCCGTTTGCCCGATGAAGACAAGACATCTTCCTGCGAAGGCATAGGCAACATTTACCTCTGGGAGTCCGCCGGGGCGGCTTTCGGCGGCCTTATCTTCGGGTTAATTCTCCTTCATGTATTTACGTCCTTGCAAATTAGCTGGCTTGTTGGTCTGATGAACGGGGCGGCAGCCGCACTGACGCTTAAAAAGAGGCCTGCTATTCTTGGGAGATGGATATTGGGCGTCGTCCTTATTTTATTTCTCCTCTCCTTCGGGGGTATTAATAGACTGGACCAATTAAGCCGCCGGCAACAATGGCAGGGGTTGAGGGTTATCGCGAGCGTCGACTCAATGTACGGGAATCTAACCTTGACCCGGACGGAGAATGAATACAGTTTGTTTGAGAATGGGTTGATCTCTTATTCGACAAAGGACGAACTAACCAGTGAAGAGAACGTGCATTACGCGCTTCTGGAACATCCCGAGCCCCGGCGCGCCCTTCTTATCGGCAATGCGTTGGGGGGGAGTCTAAGGGAAATCCTGAAGCACCCTGTCCGTTCCGTCGATTATGTAGAGCTTGATCCCATGGTCATCCAGCTTTCGCAGAGATTCCTTCCTTCGGGATATTTATCGGTTCTCAAAGACAAGCGGGTCAATGTCACCTATACCGACGGCCGGTTATTTGTCAAAACGACGCCCAAACGGTTCGACGTCATCATCATCAATCTCCCGGAGCCCCATTCGGCCTTGCTGAACCGTTATTATTCGCTGGAATTTTTTAAAGAAGCAAGCCGTATCCTTAATCCTGACGGGGTCCTTTCCCTGACAGTTTCATCCTCTGAAAATTATCTTAGCCCGGAGGCCGCGGATTTCTTGAGGTCCATTAACACCACCTTGAAAAATATATTCCCCGACGTCAAATCCATCCCCGGAGATACAAATATTTTCCTCGCTTGCAAAAAAGGCGGTGTCTTGACCTATGAGAGTCAAAAATTGATGGAAAGATTGCGGGAGCGGAAGATCAGCGCCAAATTCGTCCGGGAATATTATTTGCCTTACAAGCTGAGCGCGGACCGCGTTGACTATATTGAAAAATCCCTGAAAGGGCAGGGGAGGCTGAATACCGATCTAAACCCCGTGGGCTATTATTATAATCTGGTCCTGTGGGCCACTCACTTTACGGAGATCTCCCGTGAAATCCTGAAAAAGACCGAATGGGTGCAGCTTAAATATCTTCTGTGGGCCCCGTTGCTGCTTTTTATTATTTCATTTCCATTCTGCCGGCGAGGCCTGTCGTGCGCGGTCACGACTTCGATCATCACCACGGGATTTTCCGAGATCGTCTTTCAGCTGATCATCATCCTTTCGTTCCAGGTGCTTTACGGTTATGTTTACTACAAGCTGGGTCTTATTATGGCTTCTTTTATGACAGGGCTGGCGCTGGGGAGCTTCTTGGCCACCAGGTTGTTGCGGGACCCTGCACCCGGAGCGGGAAAAATATTTTCTATTTATCGCTACACCCAGACAGGTATATGTCTCTATCCGTTTCTTTTGCCTCTTGCTTTTCTTTTTGTCCAAAGAGGTGCCGCCCCGGGGCAGGCCGTTTTGCTGGAAACGGTTTACAGCGTTTTGCCCGTGGTGGCGGGATTGATCGGCGGCCTGCAGTATCCGCTGGCCAACTTTTTATTATCCTCCCGGAGGTCTTTTCATGACCGTCAATTTTCCAGGACGGCCGGCCAGCTTTATGCCGCGGACACCTGGGGGGCGGCGCTGGGGGCGATACTGACCGGGGTGATCTTTATCCCGATCCTGGGGATTTCGGGCGTGGTTGTCCTGTGTGGAGTCATGAATTTAGCCGTATTATTGATGCTTGTGATTTCCCCTCATCCGGCCATTTCATTGCCGCGGGAATAATGCTTCGCCTCCTTGAGGCCAGGGCGGGTGTCTTTGGGGGAGAACATGTCGTGTATTTTTTGCCACCGGATCGCAAAAAGTCCGACGAAAAGCCCACCTAGGAATCTTAAGAACCCTCTCCGGGACAGATTTTTTTGACTCATCTTAATGCCTCCTTTAGGTCCACAGGCCAGGTATATTCGTTTCGCAAAACTTACATCTGCCGTCGATGATATTATTTTCAAGGACCGAATATCCGACCCTGCGGATTAATAATTTGCCGTCCTTCGGACAATAGGTGTTGTTCCCTTCATGCTCGGGGATGTTGCCGACATAGACGTAATGGAGCCCCTGCGCCAGTCCGATTTCCCGGGCGCGTGTTAAAGTTTCCTCCGGTGTGGGGGGCAGGCTTTTAAGCTGATGCATCGGCCAGAACCGCGAGAAATGAAGAGGGACGTCCGGCCCCAAATTGTCGTTAATCCAGCGGCAAAGGTCACCGATATCTTTTTCCTTGTCATTCCACGTCGGCACAATGAGGTTGGTCAATTCCAACCACACGCCCTGGCGGTGCATGATTTTAATGGCCTGCAGCACCGGTCCCAGCCGGGCGGCGCACATTTTCTCATAATATTCTTCGGTGATGCCTTTAAGGTCGACGCTGGCCGTCTGGATAAAGGGGCACAATTCCAGAAGGGGCTCTTCCTCAATAAACGCCGCGGTCCGGAAGATATTGATGAGACCGTTTTGTTTGGCCAGTTTCGCGGTATCGAGCATATATTCATAAAAGATAACCGGGTCCGAGTAGGTGTAAGCGATGCTGCGGCACTGGTTGTTTAACGCCTCCCGCACGACGGATTCCGGCGGCAGGTCAATGTTCTCTGTCTCTTCCGCAGGGCTCTGCGAAATCTGCCAGTTTTGGCAAAATTTACAACGTAAATTGCACCCGGCGGTCGCCAATGAAAACGAAGCGCTGGCCGGCAGGACATGGTAAAGAGGTTTTTTCTCGATCGGGTCAATATGGACGCTGCAGGGTTTGCCGTAGACCAGCGAGTACAGTTTTCCGTCGAGGTTGATCCTCACCCGGCACTGTCCCCGTTCGCCTTCATTGAGGCGGCAGCGGTGATGGCACAAGCGGCATTCAACGATCGGCAGCATTTTTATTCAATCCTTTTGTGGCCGGGCGTCGATGATTTTCCAGTATTTGGCCTCGTAAGGCGTGAGCCCGGCCTGCCGCAGTTTGGCTTTGACTTTATCCACATCCACCTTGGGCTTCGCGCTGCCAGACAGGGCGGCCAGGCGGATGGAGTTAATATTTTCGTTCATTATTTGTCCGACCATCAAGACACTCAGAAGGAGGAGGACGGCTAAAATTTTATCGCTGGATTTTATCGTCGGCTTAATCATGTTTTGTCAAGCCCTGTTGCCGGTTACGGGTTAAGAATAATATTTCTTTCGGGCATTTTTCAACGCATTTATTGCAAAGGGTACATTCAGGGTAGTCAATCAGGGGTTTGTCATCCACCATCTGGATGGCCCCCACGGGGCAGACCTTGTCGCAGACGCCGCAGCCGCCGCACTCCGGCCCGAATTGAATCTTATATATGCTTTTGTCAGCCAAAAGACCGTTGAACGCCCCGATGGGACACAGAAATTTACACCAGAAACGGAAATGAAAGACCGACAGGGTCAATATGAAAACAACGAAAGCCCATCCCGCCTGCGACGCGTGAGCCGCAAACAGGATGAGGAAAACTTCAACATTGGCGGCGCTGGAATTGCCGATGATAAAACTGGCGGCCAGGACAACGAAAAGGATCCCAAATTTTACATAACGGGCCTGCCCCGCGACTTTGTGAGAAAATTTTAGTTCTTCCCATTTTAATTTCCTGCCCAGATGGAAGAGGACCTCCTGTACGCCCGCGAAAGGGCATATCGACCCGCAATAGACCATCCCGAGGATCACCGAGGACAAAAGAGTCATCACCACCAAACAATACCATAGAGGATTGGTCACAAAATCAGGGAATTTCAGCATGCCGATGTTGACGAGCTGGACCACGGAGACCATCGTGCTTTTGATTAATCCCAGATAGACAAATCCTGTCAGAAGGGCCAGCCCCCGTAAAAACGTATTACGGCCGAGCACTCCGCCGACGGCCACAATAAACAGCATGAGGGGTACGATGATATGGATATAGGAAAGAGTCTTGGGCCGGTCGCCGGAAGGGCCGCCGACGTCCAGTTCCAAAATTTGCCGGCCGATGGCTTTGGCGCCTTTGTCTACCGAACGCGCGACAGCCTCACTGGTCATGGTGGCCCGTGTTATCCCGTCGATATCTTTCCCCAGTTGGAAGCTGTCCGCGATGTTTTTCCCTTTGAATTGGGCCATGAATTCATCCAGGGTAAAGACGTAAGAGGGTGTTTCCGAATGTTTGAGAACGCGGACGTCTTTGATGGTTCCGTCCGTTGATATAGCCACCAATAGTTTGACGGGGCCGGCATAGCCTTTGATCCTGGGGGTAATATCGTAAGTGTTAAACGCGACAGCAGCTAAAACTTCAGGGTTGTCGGGACGGGTTTGATAAATATCATAGCGCGGCGGGGATCCCAGCTTGGGGTGGACCTTTTCGGGCCCGGTGAAGATATCCGTCAATGCTTTATTTTCCAAGTTAATATCGTTGGATTGAGATTGCCGGAAATGATAATATAATGCTCCTGTGCAAAAAATAGCCAGGAAAACTATGGATAGAAATCGGTTTGTTTTCATATCGGCCGCCGGGGGTGTTAAAGGACTCCAGTTACATTATAACGTTATTTCCGTTTGATTCAACACACTCTTGGCGCTTTGTCAGGCGCTTTGCTGGCGTTTTGTCACTATGTTAAATTTGATCGACGGCGGTATCCAGCATTCCAACCTCTTCGTGCATATGCCTCTTTTTGACGAGATTCAGGAAGAGGGGTATCTCGAGGGGAAAGTGCGCAAGTATAAGGCGGTCCGCGAGGACCAGTCCTGCCGAATGCTCGTCTTGAACGTAATCCGCAAAGATGAAGACATCATCTGGGACGCCCTGGAAGATTTATTCAAACGCTGTGTCGTTCAAGCCGCGGGCAGCGTACGCGGGGTTTACGTCTTCGACCTGTTGACGGTGGACATCCACAAGGAGGTCAAGACCTTCAGCCCTCAGGAGTTGGCCGGGACGATCATCAAGCACGCGCAGAAACTGGCGGCGGGAGAGAAGCGTCTGGTGAAATATTCCTCCGTCTACGGCCTCTTGCAGAAGATGGTGCACGAGGACTGGGGCAAGATGACCCTCAGGACTTCCGTCGAGGTTTTTAAAGACAGGGCTTCTTACCTGGACTTGTTGGTCAAACAGCTGATTAGAAATTTCGAATATTCCCGCGAGCCGGGGATCCTTCTTTTAAACGACCTCAGCCAGACCCCGCTTTTTGACGCGCAGGACGCCGTGCAGCAGCAACGGCTGGCCAAGACCATCGCCGACCAGATCCCTTATTCGATGGAATTCCCGCCGGAGGTCTACATCCAGGACAGAAACGGCGTGCGGGAACTTCTCTCCGGCAGCCACATCCGTCAACGTCTATGATTCTCACCCGGACGATCCGATGCCGCTTTTACGGAGCATTAAATCGTTTTTTGGTTCACGGGCATCGCTACCGCGCGTTTTCTTGCGCGGTCAAAGGGATCCCCGCGATCAAGGACACCCTCGAAGCGCTTGGCGTTCCCCACACGGAAATCGATTGTATCGTCGTCAACGGCCGGGCGGTGACGTTTTCGTATCAGATCCGCGGCGGTGAACGCATCTTGGTCTATCCCGACGCAGGTACGGTCAAAATCAAGAAGATCATCCATTTGAAACCAAAGCCCCCGGCGCGTCCGAAATTTGTCCTTGACGTCCATCTTGGTAAACTGGCCCGGCACTTGCGGCTTCTGGGATTTGACGTGATTTATGAGAAGACCATGGAGGACGCCGCGATTGTCCGTCTCGGAGGAACGGAGAGACGGAGTCTCGGAGGAACGGAGAGACGGAGTCTCGGAGGAACGGAGAGACGGAGTCTCGGAGGAACGGAGAGACGGAGTCTCGGGCGAAGGACATGCCGGATTATTCTGACGCGGGACATAGCGCTCTTGAAGAATAAGATTGTGCGCCATGGCTATTTCGTCCGCACGACCGACCCCCGGGAACAGATCAGGGAAATTGTGCGACGTTTTGATCTTGCCGGGAAGATGCGCCCGTTCCGGCTCTGCCTGGTTTGCAACGGAAGGATCCGCAGGATTGCCAAATCAAAGATTGTCCATCGCCTGCCGCCATTGACGAAGAGATTCTGCCAGGAATTTTATCACTGCCCCTCGTGCGACAAAATCTACTGGCAAGGCGCGCATTATAAACAGCTCTTAAAGATAATTAAGACCGCCGGACATTGAGATTTTTTGTAACTTTTTTGGTTCTCCCGCGTTTAACTGAATGAAAGGGCCAGCAAGATCCTATGGAGCGACCAGATGAAGAAGTCCTGAAGGACTATCTTGGCGGCAACGACGAAAAGGCGGCGGACATGATCTTCCTTCGTTACAAAACGCGTCTCTTGAACTTTTGCCTGCGGATGTTGGGCAACCGCGCTGACGCCGAAGACGTGACCGCCGAGGTCTTTCTGGCCCTGTTTGCCCGCAGGTACGCGTTTAATCCCGCGGCAAAATTTTCCACCTGGCTTTACACGGTCGCGCGCAACCAGTGTATCAGTCAGATCCGGAAAAGAAAAAATGTGGTTTCGGTATGGTTTTCGTCCAAAGGAGGCGGGGATTATGAGCAGATGGAAGCCGAAGATCCCCGGGACACGGCCGGCCGGGAACTGGAGAAAAAGGAAGCGGCCACTTTGGTGCGGGCCGCCTTGGCCCAGCTTCCGTACGAACAAAGAGAAGTGATTGTCTTGCGGGAGTATCATCAGTTCAGTTACGAAGAAATCAGTCAGGTCGTCAGTTGTTCACTGGAGAACGTGAAAATACTTATCTTTCGCGGCCGGGAGCGTTTGAGAATGGCATTGTCGTCCCTCATCAAGGAGGACCAGCGATGATAGAGCATATCAAAATACAGGAGCTTATTTCGGCGGATTATGACGGACAGGCAAGCGCCGAAGAACGGCGGATGATCGAGGAACACCTTCAAGGGTGCGTCGACTGCCGCAAATATGCCGAGGGACTTTCCAAACTTTCCGCCGCGCTGCGCGTTTGGCCGGACGAAGGCCTTTCCCCTGATCTGGAGCGGAAGATCAGGATGAGCCTTCCCGCGGCCCAAACAAAGGAGGGTTCACAAATGAAAACTCAATCTCGATTCATTACCGTCGGTGGCGGCGGTTTGATTGTCGCCTTTTTGGTCCTTGTTGTGTCGATGCAGGTGTATACGCAAAGAGGTATCCAGGGCCGGCGTAAAGGAGCGGCCGATAATATCGGGGGGCAATATCCACAGGCCGCGATGCCTGAGATAAAATCCAAAAAGCAGTCGGCGAAGGCGCCGCAGTATGAACCTTATTATCGGACTACCGAGTACGCGGCGAGCAGTGTAGATAGGTTCCAGGGCCAGGAGCTTCTGCGTATGGCATATGATAAAGGAGATCGATTCTCCCCTGTGAGTACCAAGATGACAAGCTTTGCAATGTCAGAGACAAATGTGCTTCCTGGGGGGACCACCCTGGCGGAGCGTTCCGGTCTCTGGAATGAGAGTTTACACAATAACCTCTCATTTAACACCGAGCAGTACAACCGCATCTATGAAAATGAATTCATGGAAGCGGCGCAAAATCCGCTTTCCACGTTTTCCATCGATGTCGATACGGCCTCGTACAGCAACGTGCGCCGGTTCCTTAATAATAACCAGATGCCGCCGCGGGACGCGGTGCGCATTGAGGAGATGATCAACTATTTTAGCTACGACTATCCAAAGCCCGCGGGGGACCATCCGTTCTCCATTACAACGAAGGCCGCGGTGTGTCCGTGGGAGCCGAAACATCAATTAGTATTGGTCGGGTTGCAGGGCAAGACCCTGGAAACACAGAATATCCCGCCGAGCAATCTGGTGTTTCTTGTCGACGTTTCCGGTTCAATGGACCAGCCGAACAAACTGCCGTTGTTGAAGTCCTCGTTCCGGCTTTTGGTCAACCAGTTGCGGGATGAGGAACGGGCCGCGATCGTTGTTTACGCGGGCAACGCGGGATTGGTTTTGGAATCGACCCTCGGATCCGATAAACAAAAGATTTTAGAGGCCGTTGATAACTTACAGGCCGGCGGTTCGACAGCCGGCGGCGCCGGGATCCAATTGGCCTACAAGATCGCCAAGGAGAATTTTATCAAAGGCGGGAATAACCGCGTGGTCCTGGCGACAGACGGAGACTTCAACGTCGGGGTCAGCAGTGACGGTGAGCTGACCCGTATTATTGAGGAAAAGCGCAAGGATGGCATTTTCCTGACGGTCCTGGGCTTCGGTACCGGCAATTATAAAGATTCCAAAATGGAACAGCTTGCCGATAAAGGGAACGGAAATTACTACTATATCGACACCTTGAAGGAAGGAAAGAAGGTTCTGGTGAGCGAGCTTGGCTCAACCTTGTTTACGATCGCCAAGGACGTGAAGATTCAGATTGAATTCAATCCTTCGCAAGTCAAAGCGTATCGGCTCGTCGGTTATGAGAATCGCATCCTGGCCAAAGAGGACTTCAATGACGACACCAAGGATGCGGGCGAGTTGGGCGCCGGCCACACGGTCACGGCCATGTATGAAATTGTTCCCGTGGATTCGACGGAAACGAATGTTTCCGTCGACAAGCTGGCTTATCAGAAGACGGAGGTCCTCCCCAGCGATGACTTGATGACGGTCAAGCTGCGTTATAAAGATCCCGACGGGGACACGAGCAAATTAATCCAGCAAACGGTCAAAGCCGAAGATGTCTCTGCCGAACCCGCGGGAGATTTTCAATTCGCCTCTGTGGTCGCGGAGTTCGGGCTCATTTTGCGCGATTCCAAGTTCAAAGGGAACGCCTCCTACGAGCATGTCCTGAAAGGGGCAGGCGTATCGAAAGGCAAAGACCCTTACGGCTACCGCGCGGAATTCATCGAACTCGTCGGCAAAGCCCAGGCGCTGGACACCCGCACCGGGTCCGGGACACAGGGGATAAATTTCAAAGGGGAATAAGCACAGCCTTTTTGGCAGTCGACGATTACAAGAGAACGGGGCAATCTGGTTGTTTGGATTGCCCCGTTTAAATTGCAGCGATGTGGCGATTTGAGAACTAAGCCACGATTTTGTCAAACTCTTCCACCGTCACGGCCGGGGAGGTGGTGAAGCCGATCCCTGTCGCTTTCGCGAGATCGATGGAGGCCTTCATGGCCTTCGCCGTATCAGGCAGGTCCACGATAAAGACCAGATCATGGCAGCCCAAAAGGGCGTACGAGGATAGGATCTTCCCTCCGAGTTTCTTAACAACGTCCGCGGCCTTTTGCGTGCGCTGGGCGCTGATGCTATTGACGGATCCCGCGTTGTACTTCCCGAATAAGAAGAATGTTTGCATGATCTGCCTCCTCCTTGGTTGGTTTCATTAAAATGAAATAGTCCGATAAATCTTGCGTCCCTTAAACATCGCATACTCTTTATACCCCGCTTTTTTCGCGAGGTCGACGGCCTTGTCGAAATCGCAGGCGACTTCTTCGGGTTTGTGGGCATCTGACCCGAAGGTCAAAGGTACACCAGCCCTGCAGTAAATCGTGAGGTCTTTAAGCGCCGGATACATTTCGCCGACCGTTTTGCGCCGGCCCGAGGTATTGATCTCAACGGCAACACCGGTTTCTTTGAATACTTTGGCGGTTTCTTCGATGTCTTTGGTTATGTCCCGGGTCGGCCGGTGGCCGAATTTCTTGACGAGGTCCGGGTGGGCGATGATGTTAAAGAATCCGGTGCGGGCCGAGGCACGCAAGAGTTCGTGATAATCCCGGTACACGGTATTGATGTCGTGCTCGCTCCATTTTTCTCGCTGGGCGGGATCGTCGAACCCCCAATCTTTAATAAAGTGCACCGATCCGATGACGTAATCGTACGGGTAGGCTTCCAGCATCGCTTTTATTTTAGCTTTATATCCGGGGATGAAATCGGCTTCGATGCCGATACGGATCTCGAGGCGGCCTTTAAACCGCGCGCGGACGTCCTCGATCATTTTGTGATAAAAGGGTAATTCACTCACCTTCATTGTGATCCCGGGCAGTTCCCGCACGACAAAAGGGGCGTGATCGGAAAAACCGATCTCTTTGAGACCCATTTTAAGCGCGTGGTTGGCGTATTCTTCGGGCTGACCAGACGCGTGGCCGCAGAGCGGCGTGTGCATGTGGTAATCGGAGATGGGTTTATGACGGTTAATCCGTAATCCGCAAATCATGGTTCCGATTATATCATGTTTGCCCATTTCGAAAAGCCCTTTCTCTCGCTCAAATCATCCCGGCGATTAAACCTTTTGTGCCCAGATTCGCCCTGCCTGCCGCCTGCCTGTCGGCAGACAGGGCAGGCATCGTTGTCAACCCGTTCGACTTCGCTCAGGGTTGACCCTGAGCCTATCGAAGGGTCAATACCAATCCTTCGTTCGCTAGCACGCTCACTTCGGATTGGTATTGACCGGTGACCTTTGGTTCGTGATTGTTGGGCTACCCCCCGTTATTGCTGTTTGACACGTTTCCGGCCCTATGGTATCATGCCGCTAATTATGGAAGCCTGTTACAAGAAATTGATCAAGTCCATCGGCGAGAACGTCAATCGCCCGGGATTAAAAGAGACGCCGCAGCGCGCGGCCAAGGCCTTCACATACTTGACCGGCGGCTACAACCAAGACGTCCGCAAGGTCATCAACAACGCCCTTTTCCCGTCCGACAACGATGAGATGATCATCGTCAAGGACATCGAGTTATATTCTTTGTGCGAACACCATTTGCTGCCGTTTTTCGGCAAGTGCCACGTTGGGTATCTGCCCGACGGGAAGATCATCGGCCTTTCCAAGGTCGCGCGGGTGGTCGATATTTTCTCCCGCCGCCTGCAGGTGCAGGAGAATCTCACCCGGCAGATCGCCGAGACGCTCATGGAGCAGATCGGTGCCAAGGGCATCGGTGTGGTCATCGAAGCGCGGCATTTGTGCATGATGATGCGCGGGGTGGAGAAGCAGAATTCCATCATGAAGACCTCATGCATGCTGGGGTTGTTTCGCAAAGAAAGTTCCACGCGGGCCGAGTTCTTAAGTCTGATCCGGTAGTGGTTCGACGCGCTTCGTCCCTCGATAAACTCGGGACGAAGCTTGCTCACCACTGGCGCAGGGCGTCGAACCACCCTGAGCGAGCGAACGATAGTAAGCGAGTCGAAGGGTCTCAGCAGGGTGCCAGTCCTTTATAATTCTGATTTCTTTCCCCTTCTTATGCCAAAGAATAATAGAACACAAAAAGTAGCCCTTGTTACCGGTGGTGCCAAGCGCATCGGTGAGGCGGTCTGCCGCGCGCTGGCGCGTTCCGGCTATTCTATCGCCCTGCACTACAGCACTTCCGGCGTCGAAGCTGAACAAGCCGCGAAACGCATTTATAAAGAGGGCGGCGTCTGCGCGACGTTCGCCTGTGACCTGGCCGACGCGCATGCCACGGAAGATCTCGTGCCGTGCGTGCTTGAAGAATTCGGCCGTCTGGATGCTTTGGTCAACAGCGCGTCCATTTTTGAGAAATCTACCCTGGCGGAAGGCAGTCTTGATGTGTGGGATCGGCACTTCGCCGTCAATCTTAAAGCCCCGTATGTTTTGATGCGTTCCTTCGCTCACTACGCGAAGCAGGGAAGCATCGTCAACATCCTGGATACGCATGTTAGCCGCAGCAAGACCACATACGCCGCGTATCTTTTATCGAAAAAGACGTTGGGCGAATTGACCAAGATGGCGGCGGTCGAATTCGCGCCGCGCATCCGCGTTAACGCGGTCGCCCCGGGGATTATCCTGCCGCCGGCTTCCCAGAAAAGCGGGTACCTGGATCGCCTCGTCAGGCAGGTTCCTTTACAGCGCAAGGGTAGCGTCGAGAATATCGCCCACGCCGTGTTATTCCTGCTGGAAAATGATTATGTAACTGGCCAAGTGATCTTTGAAGATGGGGGGGAACATTTAATTTAAAGTCACCAAGACACCAAGTCACTCGTCACCAGATTAAAGGTGACTTGGTGACCTTGTGACATGGTGACCAGGGAGGTTTTTAAATGGCCAAGATACGAATAACCAATTTGCGGTTGCGGACGATCATTGGCACCCATGACTGGGAGCGCGAGATCCAGCAGGACGTGGTCGTCAATATCACCCTGGATTACGACGCCACCAAGGCGATCGCCAGCGATGATTTGCGCAAAACGGTCGATTATAAGGCCTTGACCAAACAGATCGTCAAGGAGGTCGAAGCCTCCCGGTTTTTTCTGTTGGAGAAATTATCCGGCAGGATCCTGGATGTCGTGACGGCGCATCCGGCTGTGCGCGGGGCCGTCGTGCGGGTGGACAAGCCGCAAGCGTTGCGCTTTGCCGATTCGGTGTCCGTTGAGCTGAGCTGGTCAAGAAAAGCCAAAGCCGTGTCAAGGAAATGAACCAGGCCATCATCGCCGCAGGATCCAATATCGAGCCGGATAAGAATATCGCCAGGGTTCGGGAGATCTTGGCCAAGGATTTTGGGGTCGTTGCTGAAACGGATTTTGTTTCGACTAAGCCTGTTGGGTATACGCAGCAGCCGGATTTTCTAAATGGCGCGGTTCTGATCCGCACGGATCTAAAGCTGGAACCCTTGCGCCAGCACCTGAAAAAGATCGAGGATACGCTTGGCCGCCGCCGGACGATCCTTAAGTTCGGACCGCGAACAGTAGATCTGGATATCGTTGTCTGGAACGGGAAATTGTTGGACCCGGATTTCTACGAACGGGATTATTTAAAGAAAGCGGTTTTAGAATTAATGCCTAATCTTAAATATTAAGGGGACCCGAATATCCGGGGATCCGTGGCTAGGAGAACCGGATATCCGGGGATCCGGATTGCCCAGTCCCGGGTAACCGGATTTCCGGATAACCTGTAGGATCATTTTAAATAATGCCTGGTTATCTTATTCTTCTTTTTACAGTCTTACCCGCGCTTGAGCTGGCGCTCCTTATTAAGGTAGGCAGCCATATCGGCGCCCTCAATACGATCCTCATCGTTATTGGCGCCGGAGTGGTCGGGGCGGCCTTGGCCCGGTATGAGGGGTTTCGCGTTCTGATGAAGGTTCAGGACAGCCTTCAAAGGGGCATTATGCCGAGCGCCGAACTTCTGGATGGCTTCATGGTCTTGGCGGGGGGGATAGCTTTGCTGGCGCCAGGCTTTATTACTGATGTTCTGGGGCTGCTTCTGCTGTTCCCTGTGACCCGTGCCGGGATCAAATGGCTGCTACGGCGCCGATTCCAGTCTATGATCGCGCGGGGACAAGTTGTTCAGTTTGGATCTTTTGGTACAACGTCTAGGCGTTTTGACGGTTACAAGGATATTGATATTGGATAAGTTTTTTCTTGCAATTCCCAAGAGCGTTGTTATTATTGCACACGTATGAAATTTGAAGATAGAGTGGTTGTGGTCACGGGGTCCACGCGCGGCATCGGCAGGGAGATCGCCCACGCCTTCGCGCGAGAGGGAGCGGCCGCCATTATTTTAGGCCGCAGCGCCGCCGCCGCGGCTGAAGTTCGTGATGAGTTTGTTCGTAAGGGGTTGAAAGCGGAAAGTTTCGGGTGCGACGTGACAAATCCGGAAAATGTGCACGAAATCGTCAATAAAATTCTTGACAAATATAAGTCCATTGATATATTAGTTAACAACGCTGGCATTACGAAAGATAATCTGCTCCTGCGGATGAGCGTAAATGACTGGGATGAGGTCATGAACGTCAATCTCAAGGGAGTGTTCAACTGCACCAGGATTATCGCCAAGGCAATGCTCAAGGCCGCCGCGAAGGGTGCAAGCGGCAGGATCATCAACATCTCTTCGATCATTGGAATCATGGGTAACGTGGGGCAATCCAATTACGCGGCCAGCAAAGCCGGGATCATAGGCTTCACTAAGGCTGTCGCCCGCGAGCTGGCGCCGCGGCAGATCACCGTGAACGCCGTTGCCCCAGGATATATCCAGACCGATATGACCGCCCGGTTAAAGGAAGATACCCGCAACGCGATCCTCAATAATGTTCCTTTAGGGCGTTTAGGTACCGCCACCGATGTTGCCAGCGTTTGCCTCTTTCTGGCCTCCCCCGAGGCCGATTATATTACGGGACAAACTTTGTGCGTGGATGGCGGAATGGCGATTTGAGAATTTCTTAATGAGTACAAAAAGGAGGCGAATCCATGGCAGTCCAAGAGAAAGTTAAGTCAATCATTGCCGAACAGCTTGGCGTTAAACCGGAAGAAGTGACCCCGGAGGCATCGTTTATCGATGACCTGGGAGCGGATTCGCTCGATACAGTTGAGCTGATCATGGCGTTGGAAGAAGAATTCAACATTGAAATTCCCGATGAAGACGCGGAAAAGATGACCACCGTCGGCGATGCCGTGCGATATATCGACGAAAAAGCAGCCAGGAAGTAACTTAACACATAATTTTGCCATTTTTGTTTCATGCACACCTCGGTATCATGCCGGGGTGTTGTTTTAATACGCCATGACAAAAAGAAGAGTCGTCGTCACCGGATTAGGCGTCATCTCGCCGGTCGGTTCCGGCGTTGAAAAATTCTGGAAGTCCCTCGTTGAGGGCAAAAGCGGCATACGTCCCATTACCCACTTTGACGCATCCCTGTTCGATTGCCGTATCTGCGGTGATGTCCCTGATTATAATCCCTTGGAGTATTTTAATTCCAAAGAGGCCCGCCACCTGTCGCGTTTTGTTCAATTCGCGTCGGTTGCCAGCCGCGAGGCGGTGCGTAACGCACGGCTTGATCTGCAGAAACTCGATCTGGACCATGCTGGTGTTTTGATCGGTTCCGGCATTGGCAGTATTGACACCCTTGAGCATGAACATCAGAAGTTTTTGGAAAAAGGCCCCTCAAGGATCACCCCGCACTTTATCCCGAAGATCATCATCAACGAAGCCGCGGGCCAGGTCTCCATTGAAACCGGCGCGCGCGGCCCCGTCACCTGTGTAGCGACCGCCTGTTCAACGGCAACGAACGCCATCGGTGACGCGTTTCGGTTTATCCAGTACGGCGACGCGGACGTGATGATTGCCGGGGGCACGGAAAGTGCCACAACTGTTATGGGCGTCGGCGGATTTTGCGCGCTCAAGGCGCTAAGCCAGCGCAACGACGCGCCGGAAAAGGCGTCGCGCCCGTTCGACCTGAACCGTGACGGCTTTGTCATGGCCGAAGGGGCGGGGATCGTGATCCTGGAAACTCTGGAACATGCCAAGCGCCGCGGCGCGCCGATCCTGGCGGAGATGATCGGTTATGGCCGCACCTCGGACGCTTTTCATATCACCGCGCCGGAATCCTCGGGTGCGGGAGCGGCCAAAGCGATGGAATTAGCCATCAAAGACGCGGGATTAACCCCGAAAGACATTTCGTACATCAATGCCCACGGCACCTCGACCGAGCTCAACGACAAAGTCGAAACCTTGGCGGTCAAGAAAGTATTCGGCGAATACGCCAGGAAGGTCCCGATGAGTTCCACCAAATCCATGACCGGGCATTTGCTCGGGGCCGCCGGCGGGGTTGAGTTCGCCGCCAGCGTCCTGACGATCCGCGACGGGCTTATTCCTCCAACGATCAACTACGAAACACCCGACCCAGAATGTGACCTGGATTATGTACCCAACACGGCGCGTAAGGCCAAGGTCAGCGTTGTCATGTCCAATTCCCTGGGTTTCGGCGGCCACAACGCCACGGTCGTCGTGAAGAAATTTCAAGAATAATTTCTCCCCGGTTGTGGTATAATTCAACAAATCATTATAACTTTGTAAGTCAAAGGAATGAATATGAAAACATATAAGATCGCGGTCATCCCCGGCGACGGCACCGGCCCCGAAGTTATCCATGAAGGGTTAAAAGTCCTTAAAGCTGCGGCGCAAAAGTTTGGATTTAAATATCAAGCCACCGATTACGATTTCGGCGGTGAGCGCTATTTAAGAACGAAAGAAGTCCTGCCTAAAACAGCCGTCAAAGAACTGAAAACCTTCGACGCGATTTATCTGGGGGCGATCGGTCATCCTGATGTGAAGCCCGGGATATTGGAGAAGGGGATCCTTCTTAAGCTGCGTTTTGATCTGGATCAATACATTAATCTGCGGCCGGTCAAGCTTTACGATGAACGGTTTTGCCCGTTGAAGAATAAAACTCCGAAAGATATTGATTTTGTCGTCGTCCGCGAGAATTCCGAGGGGCTTTACAAGGGGCTGGGCGAATTCAAAAACAAGGGCAAGAAGAATGAAGTGGCCCTCCAGATTTCCCACAATACCCGCAAAGGTATCGAGCGTTGTATCCGTTACGCCTTTGAGTACACCCGGAAGAATCGGAAGCGAAAAGAGCTCACTTTGTGCGGCAAAACCAACGTATTGACCTACGCCTTCGATCTCTGGGAGAGAACTTTTTATGAAGTGGCCAAGGAATATCCGGATGTCAAAACGCAATATACGCACGTTGATGCCACGACCATGTGGTTTGTTAAAAATCCGGAATGGTTCGATGTCATTGTCACCGATAATATGTTCGGCGATATCATCACCGATCTGGGCGCGATGATCCAGGGCGGGATGGGGATCGCGGCCGGAGGCAATATCAATCCCGAAGGTGTCTCGATGTTCGAGCCCATCGGCGGCTCGGCGCCGAAATACACGGGGAAGAACGTGATCAACCCGCTGGCGGCCATTTGCGCGGTGTCGATGCTTTTGAGCCAGATCGGAGAGCAGAAGGCGGGCGCGGCCATTGAGAATTCCGTCATTTCCGTCGTGCGGGAGAAATTGAAAGACCTCGCCGCGGGAAAGATGGGGTATTCGACGAGCGAAGTAGGGGATTTAGTGGTAAGCATGTTAAAATGAGCTCAGTGGTAAAGTGGTAAAGTGGTAAAGTGGTAAAGTGGTAAAGTGGTAATGGAGGCTATTCCCCCAGCTTCTGTAAAACTGAAAGGGGGAAACATGATTCAAACATTTCAGGATTTGAACGTTTGGGAAAAGGGACATTCGCCGGTCCTTGAGATTTATAAGACTACGAAACTTTTTCCAAGAGAAGAACAATTTGGGTTGACTGCCCAAGTTCGAAGGTCGGCAACTTCAGTTTGCGCCAACATCGCGGAAGGTTATAAAAAGAGCAACAAGGATTTCCTGCGATTCATAGATATTGCGCAAGGCTCTTTGGAAGAAACAAAGTATCATTTGATTTTGGGTCGAGATCTTAAATATTTTGACGTTCAATGTTTCGAGCGGTTGTTTAATCTGTATAATGACACTGGAAGAATGTTGAACGCCTTAAGCAGAAGTTTAAGAATTTAATTTTTTACCACTTTATCACTTTACCGCTATTACCACTAACATGAGGTCTTAATATGAAGAAGTACAATGTCGCGGTCGTCGGCGTCGGCGCGGTCGGTGAGGAAATGCTGCGCGTTTTGCGCCAGCGCAATTTTCCGGTCGATCAATTAAAAGTTTTTGCCCGCAGCGCGCGTACGGTTGTGGTCGACGGACAAAGCTATCAGGTCGAAGCGCTCAACGAGGATTCCTTTAGGGGAATGGATATCGCGCTTTTCGCGGGCACCGAAGGCGACAAGGGCGCCGCGGTCACGTATGCCCCGCACGCGGTCAAGGCCGGGTGTGTCGTTATTGATAACGGCGTGGATTTCCGGATGCGTCCGGATGTGCCGCTCGTTGTCCCCGAGGCCAACGCCGCCGATGTCAAAAAACACAAAGGCATCATCGCCAACCCCAATTGCTCAACGATCCAGATGGTCGTCGCGCTGGCGCCGATCAAGAAGAAGGCTGGCCTTAAGCGTATTATTGTTTCGACTTATCAAGCTGTTTCCGGGAGCGGACGCGGCGGCGTTGTCCAGGCGGAAGAGGAATTCCGCGCGTGGGCGAATCAGTCCGGCACTGATGTTCCCAAACACATGGACCAGCGGATCGCGTTTAATATATTTCCACATATCGGAAGTTTTAATGATGAGGGGTACACGACCGAAGAAATGAAGCTCGTCAACGAAACCCACAAGATCCTCCATGATAAAAAGATCAAGATCTCGGCAACGGTTGTACGTGTGCCGGTCAAGACCGGACACAGCGAAGCGGTCTATATTGAGACCGCCAGGCCGATCTCTCCGGAAAAGGTCCGCGCTCTGCTGAAAAAATCTCCCGGGATCTGCATCGTCGATGATCCTAAAAACAAAGCCTATCCTATGCCTGTCGACGTCGAAGGCAAAGACGAAACATTTGTCGGGCGGATCCGCCGCGACCCGGCGGTCAAGAACGGCCTGTGGTTGTGGGTCGTCGCCGATAACCTGCGCAAAGGCGCGGCCACTAACGCCGTGCAGATCGCGGAAGAACTCATCCGGCAGAAATTAGTTTAAAGCACGAAATCCGAAGCACGAAATCCGAAACAAATCCGAAATATTAAATAGGCTTATCCAGTTAACTGCCGTTCATACAATATCTGGTAGACATTTGCTAATTTTGATCGCCATGAATATTACGGGCGGTAACAGGAGCAATATTCACCGCCTGCTCAATGAGGCGATAGAAGAGCAATCCACGGGCTGCGGCGCGCCTTGATGAGTTCCTATCAGCCAACGCTTCAACAAAGAAGCGACGCGATTAGCCAAGGGCAGCAGATTTTTACCAACATCAGCAGTCTCACGAATAACCTTATGTTGATAACCAGAAAAAGACAAGGAAGCATATCCCTCCCAGCCATCGGTACAAACTTTGCTCTTTGGTTGAACACACTCTTTAACCGCGGGGATCAAACTGGCTCCCGAGGCATCTTTGACTTTATGCAAACGAATTCGTCCGGGGAGCTTATCTTTAACCTCAACCACAACAAGAACCAGCGTTTTTCCAGAGGCGCCTCGGCCCCGTTTACAAGGGCGAGGTCCTCCAATACAGGTTTCATCAACTTGAACAGGACCAGCCAACTGCTCACGACCAGGACCCTTGGGGCCATCGCCTTACGCAATTTATGCATCATCAGCCATGTTGTTTGATAACTCTTCAGCCCCAAAACTCGTTTCAATCCCAAGGCGCTAATCCCATTCTTTTGACTGACTACTTGCCAAATGGCTCGAAGCCGCAACCGCAAAGGGATTCGGCTGTCTTGAAAGATCGTTCCAGCTTTTACAGAAATCCGATATTCACAATGGCTGCATCGATACCTATCGGTCTTCGAGCTCCAAAATTTGCGGTGTCCACAATG
>JACROV010000025.1 GCA_016214285.1 Candidatus Omnitrophota bacterium
CAACCCTCATCGTCACAGACTACAATTTCCTACGTCCGCATATGTCGCTCGACTATAAAACACCCGTCGAGATTCCAGAACTCAAGGACATCTCAACTATCCAGGGCCAATGGATAAAGATCCTTGCCATGGCTACTGCTTGAAATTCTTGTCAAAGAACACTGCTATCTTTCAATTCTTTTTACTCATTGTCATCCCCACCGGTGGCCGTGGCTACACACAAGCGAGAATCCAGTTCATCCGTGCCCTGGACCCCCGATAAAAACATTCGGGGGTGACAAAAAATTGTAAGATCCTTTATCAAAAATTTTCATATCATCCGCCCTCGCCACGTGTACTTTTCATAGAACTTTTGACACTATCTATAGGGGGACACAATACTTAATTCACGAATTAAGTATTGTGTCCCCCTAATATAGTACTTGTAAGCGCTTTCGCGAACATTTGTAAGTATACACTATTTTCTGAAAAAGTGCCAATTTGAGACCGTTGAGACCGTTGACTTTTTAAACGGTCTCACAGCCCTTACCGGTTCCACATTTCCTGGTACGCGAAATAGCTCTTGCGCAGTTGCCGCAAGAACGGGCTGTGCTGCCCATTCCCCTGGCCCGCTACCCCAAACCATTCTTCAAAATAATATCCGCCCGGGAACGGCCCGATGGCGTCGGATTTGCGGTCATGGTGATAAGGCTCGTAATTTTTCCACCATTCATCCAGCCATTCGAACGCGACACCGCCCAAGGCATTGCCCGTGCCGCGGCGGGACCCGGCGAGATTATCCGCGATATCCATCCAGCTGCCGCGATGATAGGCGGCCTGGGCTGTTTCGCCTTCCTCAAGCGTCAAATGCGGCGCGTAGGCCGGACAGCCGTATTCGGTGATGAACGCGGGCTTGGCCGTCGCGTCAAAGACCTGTTCCCAGAACGACCCGAACCCGTAATCCCCGCGGTAAACGTTCGCCGCGAAAATGTCCACGTCCGGCGCGTACCTGGCGAAAATATCCAGAAACAGCGTGTCCCCGTTGCTGACGGCCACCGGATGGTTTGGATCGACGGATTTTATCCAGCGCGCGACCTCGTTGACGAATTCAAAATACGCCCGCGGCTTTTTGTCGGCGTTGGAGGCGACCCCGTAATTGTTCTCATTGCCCAGGACCCACAGCAGGACATACGGCTCGTCCTTGAATTCCATGACCATCTTCTGGACCGATGCCATCATGTTCTTGCGGTGCTCGGGGTTTTCATAATCGGTCCCCCCGGCCCAGGTCGCTCCGGAATCGATGGCGTATTTGCCCAGAAAATTCCCGATGATGACGCGAAAGCCGTATTCCGCGAACATCTTCTTCAAAAGCGTTTTGTCCGGTTTCTGGGGCTGGGTATAAATGCGCAAGGTGTTCACGCCCATCTCTTTCATCAACGCGAAATCACCAACGACCGGCTCATCCGGATCCTGAATATTATTACGGTTTTTATCCACCCAGGCGTCATAGGGCCCGTCGATACGGCCGTTGCCGTTGGTGTCTTCTTCCATCCAGTTGGCCAGCGTTCCTTTATCCGGGCTTTGGCCGATCCTGGTAGGGGCGTAAGTGATGCCTTTGATGACATAAGGCCTGCCCTGAACCAAAAGCTGCCAGTGCCCGTTCTCATACTGGACGAGCTGCACCTGCCCTTCTCCGACGCGTTTTTTGACTGACCGCAGGTCGGCCTTATCCTCGATGTGAAATCTTTCTTTCATCCGGTCCACGACACTTTTCCCGGTGATCTTTCCCGGCCAGGTGACGATCACGTCGTTTGCGGTGTCATTATCAAACCCGTTATGAACGGTGATCCGCATATATTTCTCGACGAGGTTCAGTTCCGGATGGATGCGCAGGATATGACGGATCTTGGCGATGGCCGCCTGCCCCGGATACCACGGCGTCTGCCAATACGTCCAGGCGACCGTTTTGGGAAAATGGACGATGAGGGAGTGATACGCGCGCAGGGCTTCCTCATACATTTCCGCCTTCTCAAAGATCGTTCCCAGATAAAAAAGCCGCACGCCCCAGGATTCGGGGGCCGTCACCCATTTGAAATACGCGGCTTCCAGATCGTCGCTGTTGACAAAATCCCAGTGATTTCCCTTCAGGCGTCCTTCCTTGCGGACCTCTTTATAACGGGGATTTTGAAAAATGGCGCCGCTGTTGGGATAGATGCCTTCACCGACCGCCGCGGTCAAGCCTTCCATGTCTTTGATCACATAAACATAATCCTGCGTTCCCACTTTTTGAAATTCACCATATTTCTTGTAGTCAACAACTCTTGATTTGCCTTTTGTGTGAATGTACGGCTTGGTCCGAAGAAATTTCTCCGGCGCGATTCCCGGTTCTTCCCCGGCTTTGCCGGTCAAAATATTGATGCTGGCCTGACTTTTTTCCGCGACCGACCAGTACCATCCCCGCGGATCCCACGCCTGCGCCCACGGGTATTCATCGATGATCTCCTGAAACTTCACGACGGCCTCTTCGGTCTTGCCGGCATTCATCAGCGCCTCGGCACGGATGAAAAGGCAGGCCGCGACACTATTGAGCGCCTGATATTGTTCTTCCTGGCCGCGCCGCGGAAATCCGGTCAATTGCTTCTCTTGTTCTTCAGCCTCTTTACCGTAAAGCGCGATGCATTGTCCGACGATCTCTTCGATCTTCGGGAGATCCCCCCCGCCGGACGCGGCCCAGGCCTGCTGGACGAGGTCTTGGGGGGAAATCTTTGTTTCAGCCTGCTCCTGCGCATAGGTAATCTGAGGGAAAAGAAGAAAACAAATAATGACAAATGAACAAATGTCAAATGTCAAATTAACGCCAAATCTCAAAATCCCCAATGGGTTAAATTTATTTGGCATTAGACATTGAAAATTTATTTGACATTTGGATTTTGACATTTGTCATTCTTTTTTTATCCGACGATGGCTCCCGACGAAAGTCCTTTAACAATGTGCTTTTGCATCGCGAGATAAATGACGACGATAGGGATGGCGGCGATGGTCAGCCCGGCCATAAGCAGCGGATAATCCACGCTGTGGGACCCC
Organism: Candidatus Omnitrophota bacterium; assembly: GCA_016214285.1. Classification (GTDB taxonomy): domain Bacteria; phylum Omnitrophota; class Gorgyraeia; order Zapsychrales; family Zapsychraceae; genus UBA10015. The sequence continues at coordinate 3,064 of JACROV010000025.1, forward strand.
TGAAAGACCATCAGACCACGCTGCAGGGGCATCAAAGATTTATCATTTAACAAAAGCGTCGCCAAAATATATTCATTCCAGACGTTCAGCGAATTAAAGATGACAATGACCGCCAGGGCCGGCCTGGCCAAGGGAAGCGCCACGTGCCACCAGATGCCCAGCCGGCCGCAGCCGTCAATGCGGGCCGCGTCCTCCAGGTCGGAGGGCATCTTGTCAAAAAACGTCTTTAACAACAAAATGCTCATGGAGAGTCCGACGTTGATCATGCACAGGATGTATCCGATACGTGTGTTGATCAGCCCAAGCACGGTCATCAGCCGGTATAAAGGAACGAAGCTCCCGGGCAACGGGATCATCATCGCCGCCACGAACATATAAAAGAAAAAGTTCTTCCCCGGGAAATCCAGCCGGGAAAAAGAGTACGCGGCAAGGGACGAAACCAGCACGATACCGGCGACAACACAAGTTGTATACAGCAGACTGTTAAAGAAATACACGGCAAAATTCCCTTCGGTCCAGGCCCGGGCAAAATTTCCGAGATTGATGACTTGAGGGATAAAAGATTTGTCCGTAAAAACGGTCTCATTGGTCATCAGCGCGCAGCGTAACATCCAGAAAAGCGGGAATAAACAGGTCACCGCGAAAATGATCAGGAGCATATGGATCAGGAATCCCTTGGTTATTCTTTGCGCGACATATTTGTTCATTCCCATTCCAAGGATCCTTTTTTCTTAATCCCCAATTTTACGTTTAAATCGAGATAACGTTTGTATCCCCGGCGCAAACGATGCAATCAAGGTTGCCCCGAACAATCCAACGGATTGTTCGGGATTCAGTCCCGGGAATCTTTTCAGATTCCATGGGAGGATTAACCCCGACAAGCATGATCAAATCCCGGCGAGATTTGATCAGCCGGCCCTTCGGGTTACGCCTGTTTCATCCGGTTGGACAACCATTTAAAGGCCACCGAGACCATGATCAGGATAACGCCGAAATTGACACCCATCGCGCAGGCATACCCGAAGCGGTTGGTCCCCGTCATCGCCGAGAGAATGCGCGTGACCGGGACTTCCGTGTGGTAGCCAAGCCCTTGCCCGACCATCGACAAAACCAAAACGAAGACCTGCATGGAGCCCAATACCGTCAAGATGACCACAACGAGCATGACCGGCACCATCATCGGAACGGTCACATCGGTGAAAAGCTTCCAGGAACTCGCCCCATCAACGCGCGCGGCCTCATAGAGCTGGCGGTCGATCGTCTGCAACCCGGCCAAAAGCATAATGAATCCCCAGCCGAATCCTTTCCAGGAGTGAACAACGGCAATGCAAGTGAGCGCGGTCTTGGGATCCGAAAGCCAATCGTTCACCAGATGAGGCATCCCGGTCTTCGTCAGCCAATAGTTCAAAAGCCCGATATGCTGCCCGTCCTGCATTCCCGCGTAAAGGATCCACTGCCAGATAAATCCCACCACGACCTCGGAGAGGACCGGCGGGATAAAGAACACAGCGCGGTAAAACCTTTTCATGCGGATCTCGCGGTCGCAGGCCAAAGCGAGCGCGAAAGCAAAAACGTTCTGGAACGTCAAGGCGATGAGCGTGATGTACGCCGCGTGGCCCATCGACTGCCACCAAACGGTATCTTGCATGAGCTCGCGGAAATTCTGCAATCCCGCGTATTTCATCGTCGGGGTAATCCCGTTCCACTCATGAAAAGACAACCGGAAAATATCAAAAAAAGGATAGATGTAAAAAATGGAAAAAATGAGAACGGCGGGAAGGACGAAGGAGAAATTCTTAAGATGGTCCTGGAGCTTGGGCCAGGAGAGATTGCTGATGTTCATTTTAAATTCCAATAAACAAATCCCAAATTACAAACAATTTACAAATTCCAATGACTAGTACTTTGTCAGAAAAGTTTTTAATGGTTGATTCCTCTGAACCTTTGAGGAAATCAACTATTAAAAACAAAATTGACAAAGTACTAGAATACAAAATTCGACGAGACTCAGAAAATGTTTTTGGTCATTGCCATTTTGAAATTGTATATTGTCTGTGATTTGGCGCTTGGGATTTGTGATTTATCTCCCAGAATCCAGTTTTATGCCTCTTTGAAAGTTTGAATGGGTAATCTGCTATAATCCTGGAAAAACCTTAACCAGGAGGAAGCCAATGTTTACCCAACCGTTATTTGAACTTGCTCTTAATATTCAAGATCCTTGGTACATTAAAGACATTCAA
>JACROV010000027.1 GCA_016214285.1 Candidatus Omnitrophota bacterium
ACGCTGGACGCATTTGTGGAATTCGTAGAGAGGCAAGAATTCCATGACTTGAGAAAAGATTGTTTTGCCCGTGTTCATTGGACGCTCCTTTTTTGACAGGAACGCCAAAATAACACGTGATTGAATTCAAATCGATTAAAAGGTTCTTTGCCGGTAGCATATAAACATCAATCAGTTACAAAAACTAATTTAAAAACGTTGGGACAGTAGTGCTTATATATAATAGTTATAACGAAATTAATATTTAGATTATATAGAAAAAGCCGGAAGGTGTCAATGGCCCGAAAGATTATTCGGGCGAAACTACGCGGCTACGATACAGATCCCGGCCTTATTGGCGAGGCGCACGCAACGGTCGCGGTCGATGAGAAGTGTTTTTCCCGCTTCGATCCCCAGACAGCGGGCACGGGCATGGATCATCGTTTGGAGAGTTCGCGGACCCACGACAGGGACGTCAAAACGCAGGTCCTGGCTGGGTTTGCTCATTTTGACAACCACCGCCCCGTCGCGGGCGATCCCGCCGCCGCGCGCGATGGTCCGATCTGTGCCTTCCATGGCTTCAATGGCCAGGATCGCCTTTTCCTTGACGACAACCGTCTGCCCCACATCAAGGCCGCCCATGGCCCTGGCAATGTTCCTGCCGAATTCGATATCGTCCAATTCCCGCTCCGTCGGCGCCCGCTGCGTCAAGGTCCCTTTGGGCGCCAGATATTCTTTGAGCAAGAACGTGGAATCGGCCAGCCGGATCCCCTGGGACTGAAGCTTATCAGCGATGGCGGAAAAAATGGTGTCGGCCTTGCGGTCGCGAATGGCGTCGAAGATTTTCTGGAATTCCTTATCGAAAACGACATTTTTCTCGAAAAGATTATCGGGATCAACCTGGCCCGCCATGATCACTTCACGGACCCCCTGCTGCGTAAAAAACACAAAAAGTTTTTTTAATTCACCGGCTTTAAACCACGCGAATTTATCGACAAAGAATTTTAACGCGAAGGAAGCATCTCCCCGGATAGCGGCGGCAACGACGGAATATCCCCGGGATTTGGCCTTCTGGGCGAAGAGCAACGGAAACTTTCCGTTACCGGCGATCAGGCCAAGAATTTTCTTGTCCATAGATTAAGCGAAGGCGGACGGATTACGCCTCATCGACGAGTTCTGCCGATGAGCCATTGGGTGCGGAGCATAACCCTCTTTTCGAGGTTTTCGCGAAAAATATCAGGTGCTCGATCTCCGGGCAGGTCTCGATCTCATTAATGATCTTTTCCAGGGCATGAGCCCGGCTTAAACCCAGGCGAAACAATATTCGAAATGCCTTCTTTATATTCAGGATCCTCTCCGGCGAAACCTGGGCGCGTTTTAATCCGACCGTGTTGATATTGATTGCGGCCGCCGGGTGCCCGTCGCACATCGAGAACGGCAAAACATCCTGCACGACCTTGGAACATCCCCCAACGATGGAAAGCCTTCCTAAGCGGGTGAACTGATGTACGGCGCTTAACCCTCCGATGACGGCATTGTCCTCGATAATCACATGCCCGCCCAGCGTCGCGGCATTGGCCATCACGCAATTGTTGCCGATGATACAATCGTGGGCGACATGCGAATAAGCCATGATCAAATTATTGCTGCCGATGACGGTCTTGCCGCCGCCGTCGAGAGTCCCGGGATTGATGGTGACATATTCCCGGATGACGTTATTTTCCCCGATGTTTAAAAAGACATTGTCATCGTAGGAAAACTTTTTGTCCTGGGGCGCGCTGCCGATGACCGCCCCGGTATAGATCTTGCAATTACGGCCGATCGTTGTCTGTCCGGTGACGACACAGTGGCTGCCGATACGCACGTTATCCCCGATGGTCACGCTGCCTTCAATGACCGAATACGGCCCCACACTTACTCCGGGGGAGATCTTGGCGTCACGATGAATGACCGCTGTTTTATGAATATTGATATTTTCCATAGATATATATGCTACACCCGGCCGTGATTCAGGTCAAATAGACGCTGAAAAAACTTAATCCAGGTACGAATCGTCCGTAAACGAAAAAACCATTTCCGCTTCCGCGGCAACCTCGTCGCCCACCTTGGCGATGGCCCGGACCTGGGCTGTTTTGGACCTGTCCCGGATAACCTCTACTTCCATCACCAATTGATCGCCCGGAACAACAACCCTGCGGAATCTGACCTTATCGACAGCTAAAAAGAAAGCTACTTTACCATGATGAGCCTCATTCGTCAAGATGACAACGCCGGCCGTCTGGGCCATGGCCTCGACCATCAATACCCCCGGCATCACCGGCCGCGCGGGGAAATGTCCCTGGAAGAAATTGTCATTGATCGTGACGTTCTTGACCCCAACCCCGCGTTTCCCGCGTTCGATCTCGAGCACGCGGTCCACCAACAAAAAAGGATACCGGTGCGGCAAGATGCTCATGATCCCGTTGATATCGATCTCCGTTTTATTACCGAAATCAAAGCCCGTTACGGCGTCCCTCTTCTGATATTTTTCCTTTTGCGCGTAGATCTTCTTGAGCAATTGTATATTCAACGTATGCCCGCTTTTAACCGCGAAAGCATGGCCGCGGATGGGCATTCCCAAAAGGTACAGATCGCCGATAAAGTCCAGCACCTTGTGCCGGACGAATTCATCCGGGAAACGGACGGCATTCTTGATCACGCCTTCTTTCCCGACGACAAGCGTGTTGTCGTAGTTGGCCCCTTTCCCCAGTCCGTTTTTTTTCAATTCTTCCGCCTCGCTCTCCAAACAAAATGTCCGCGCGGGGGCGATATTTTCTTCAAACAGTCGGGGCGTGATCGTTGCGTTGAAAAATTGCGATTTCAAAACCGGATTATCATAATCCAAGACATAGGAGATTTTGAACTCCTTGTCCGGCACCACATAAATGGAGCACCCGTTTAATTCAACGCCCGTCGGTTCCATGATCTCAAAGAATGGTGACGGGGCGTCCTGCTCAACGATACCGGCCTTTTTAATAGCCTTGAGGAAATCCAGGCCGCTCCCATCGAGCCCGGGGAGTTCAAAAGCGTCGATCTCAACCGTCAGGTTGCTGACACCAAGTCCGCAAAGAACGCTCATCAAATGTTCGACCGTGTGGAGCACGGCCTCCCCTTTGCCGATGGATGTGCAGCGCGGGATTCTGGTGTCGATATGGATATTCGCCGGGTCCACCTGGATGACGGGACGCCCGGGAAGGTCGGTGCGGATAAAACTGATCCCCGAATCCGCTGGCGCCGGCTTACAACACACGGTCGCTTTGCAGCCGGTATGTAACCCGACACCGGTCAGAGCGAACTCACGCTTGATCGTCTTTTGTTGTTCAATCATTATTTTTTCAATTTCTTTTCGAGCTCTTCGACCCTCTTTTTAAGATCAAGGATCGTTTTGATATACGAAGGAACACGGCGAAGGGCCGCATGGAGTCTTTGTTCAGCCATGTACGGCTGGGCAGGATATCCCGCGATTGTTATATGGGGAGGGATGGATTTGGTGATACCCGTCCGGGCAGCCGTCCTGACCCCATCTCCTACGGTCAGATGGCCATGCACTCCCACCTGGCCGGCTAAAATGACACCGTCGCCGATGACCGCACTCCCGGAGATCCCCACTTGAGCGATGATGATACAATGTTTTCCCATGATGACATTATGCGCGATCTGGACCAGATTATCGATCTTGGTCCCCTTGCCGATAACCGTCTTGTCAAAACGCGCCCGGTCGATGACAGCATTCGCCCCGATCTCCACGTCATCTTCGATAATAACCGTTCCTATCTGTGGGATCTTTTCGTGTTTTCCATCGGCCCAGACATAACCAAAACCATCCGGCCCGACAACCGTACCGCTGTGAATGATCACGCGGTTCCCTATGGTAATACGTTCCCGGATCGTAACGTTCGGATAGATCAGGCAATTTCTTCCCAGGACCGTACGGTGCCCGACGTAACAGCCGCTATAAATTGTAGTGTTATCGCCGACATGAGCCCGGCTTTCAATGATTGTATAGGGGCCGATGGCGGCATTCTTGCCGATGACCGCGTCTTTGGCGATAATAGCGCTCGGGTGGATACCTTTAGGGGAAAAAGCATCTGTCTCGAACATCAAAGAAGCGAGACGGCTAAAAGCCAGGGAAGGATTCTCCGTGCGGATAATAGACTTGCCCGAGACCTTGACATCGCGCGGGGTCAGGATCGCGGAAGCGTTCGTTGTCCTGGAAAGCCGAATATATTTAGGGTTAGCGATGAACGTAAGATCGCCTTGCTGGGCTTCTTTGATCCCGCTAAGACCCGTTATGACCAGATGCCGATCACCGACAACCTCACCCTTGACGATGGCCGCGATCTCGGCCAAGGTCTTACGCATCATCCCTTTCGCGGACGTATCATTTTTCTGGCTTTTTGGCATTCAGGTTTTTGAGGATATTTTCGGTCAGATCAAGGCCTTTATCAGCAAAAATAAGGACGCGGTCATTCAGGATGATGGAATAACCATTCTGCTCGGCGTAACCGCTGACGATCTTCTCGATCTCCAGGAGAATTTCGCGGATTTTTTCATTGCGCTCTTTGGTCAGGTCCGTCTTTTTCTGACGATCATATTCCTGGAGCTCGTTCTTCATTTTTTCAATCTCATCTTCGGTAGCTTTTTTCTGGTCCTCTTTGAGCAAAGCAAGTTTTCCCTGCGCCTCGCGGATCTTCTCGATCTTCGCCTTGCCTTCCTGTTCGTACAGCTTGTGTTCCCCCTCGAGAACCTTATCGTATTCTTTCGTCTTGTAATATTCGTCGAAGAGCCGGCTCAAATCAACATAGCCTATCTTGGTCTTGTCTTCGGCGAACGTCGGTGTTATCCTGAACAAAAATACTACCGCCGTTAAAATGATCAATAATTTTAGAACTTTCATTGAACCCTCCTTAGGAGATGCGCTCCTTTTTGTACTGCTTGTTCTTTGATTAAAAACCCCGGCTGACGCTGAAATAAAATTTTCCGGAACGCTGGTCTTCCCCGGGCTCATTATTGAGCGGATAACCGTAGTCAAGGTTGATCGGCCCTATGGGCGTCTTGACGCGCAACCCGAACCCTGCCCCGGATTTAAACCCGCCCGAACCAAAATCCTCTTTTCTGGTCCAGACGTTCCCCGCGTCAAGAAATCCCGCCAGCTTGACATAATCGATCAGGGGGATCGTATACTCGATGTTGCCGACCACCAGACTTTCCCCGCCGATCGGACCTTCCGTATTGGGGTCCAGCGGCCCCACCCTGCGCTCATTGTACCCCCGGATGGTCCTGGCGCCGCCGGCGAAGAAACGCTCGAAGATCGGGACTTTCTCGGAATCTCCGTAAGCAGCGACGAGACCGCTGTGCAAACGGAATTCCAGAACAGACTTGAATTTAAACGGGAGATAATAACTTCCACTGCCTTCCAATCTGTAGAAATCCTTGTCGCCTCCCAGGGGACCACCAGCCAGGTCCGTTGAACCGGTCACAACCAGTCCCTTGGTCGGATTAAAACTGCTGTCCGTGGAGTCCCACGTCACAGAACCCCCGAGGGAACTGACGGTATTGGTTCCTTCCTCGGCCAGCAAATCCGCAGAGACGTTACTCTCCAGATCCTGGATCGTTACGTCCTCCCGCCGATAAATGAGGCGGCCGGTGGTGTGTTCGGAGAACTCCTTCCCCAAACGGATATTGCCGCCGACCCGCTTCTCCGCGTAGGCGTAACCGATGTCCTGCGCGCGGGTGCGCTCGGTACGAAAGGCGTCAAAACCACCGGAAACGGGATAATCAAAGATCCAGGGCTCAGTAAAGCTCAATAAAAGATTGTTACGGACGGACCCGGTTTCCGCGCGCAACTTCAGGCTCTGCCCGCCTCCGGTAAATGTCGGCCAGTTTGCAAAATCAAAATTCCTCTGCTCGACTTCGATGAATCCGATCACTTTATCGACCGTACTAAAACCCCCGCCAAAACTGAAACTTCCCGTCTTGGCTTCTTTGACCTGAACAACCAGGTCTTTGCGATCGTTCTGGCCGGTATCCTCAATGTCAAAACCGACGTCCTCGAAATAGCCCAGATTATTCAGACGCTCTTTGCTGCGTTTTAATTTTCCGCCGTCAAACCGTTCGCCGGGGCTTATCCGCAATTCCCGCCGGATGACGATATCCCGCGTCCGGGTATTGCCCTGGATCTTGATCTTATCGACATAAGCGAGGCCGCCTTCGGCAATGTCGAGCTTGATATCGACCAAGCCGGTGGCTTGGTCAAGAGATGTCGTGTCCTTGACGTCCGCAAAAATATATCCCCGGTCGAAATACAGCGCCCGGATGCGTGCGATATCAACGCTTAATTTTTTACGGCTAAAAACTTTGTCCTGTTTGATATTTTCCATGGCCGCGAGGATCTCGCTCTCGGCGAGTACGCTATTGCCACCCATAACGATATGCCCGGCCATGTATTGTTTACCTTCATTGACCTGAATATTGATGTCGATCAACCCCTTCGGCAGATCCTTGATGATGTAGTCAGCGGTCGCGTCAATAAAACCGTTTTGCTCATAAAACGATAAGATCCGCTCCACATCCTCATCAAGAGTTTCCTGGCTTAAATATCCCGAAGTAAAAAGCGTTTTAGCGCGGGTCTTGATGATCTTGATGATCTGCTTGTCCTTATACTTGTCGTTACCGAGAACATTGATCCGGTGGATCCTGACCCTGTACCCCTCACGGATGATGAAATGCACGCTGACCTTGTGCGTTACTTCGTCTTCTGTGGTCTCGGTTTGCACTTCAACCAGGGTCAACCCCTTTTTGGCGTACAGGTCCTTGATCATGTTCTCGTCATCCTTGAGGGACTTATTGTCGAGGAATTTCCCTTCCTGCGTTTTTAACTTGCGCAGGATGACTTTGGGGGCGAAATACTGGAGTTTCGAGAACGTGATCTTGTCAATGACCGGTTTTTCCTCGATAAGAAAGATCACTTTCAATCCGCCCTCATATTCCTGCCGGTCCACGCGGACATCCGAAAAATATCCGGTATTGTAGAGCCGCTTTAGATCGTCACTGATAACCGACTGGACATATTCCTGCCCTGCGCGTGTTTTGATCTTGGCGAGAACGGCGCTAATGCTGATGGTTTTGTTGCCTTTGACCTCAATGGCCTTGATGACGGAGGCCGGGATGGCAGAAGCATCTACCGCCCGGGTATCAGGCAAGGGTGTATCGGCAGATTGAGCCTGAAGGCTGGGGACATGAACAAATACAGCTAGCAGGACAATGGGAAGGATATATCTTAGTCGCACGATAAAATATCCTGAGTTCAAAGAAAAAATGTCTAAAGTTATTTGATTATAAAGTTATTCCCGCGCCGTGTCAATCCGCATACGCAAGATTTTCGAAACGCATATACTCTTTGATGAAGGCGAGCTTCACCGTGCCCACGGGACCGTTGCGTTGTTTGGCGATCATCACATCGGCAACGCCCTTATTCTCTTCGGTGGGGTTATAGTATTCCTCGCGCATCAACAGGACCACCAGGTCGGCATCCTGTTCGATGGCGCCGGATTCACGCAGATCCGAAAGCTGCGGTTTGTGGTCCTGCCGGGATTCCACGGCCCGTGAAAGCTGGCTAAGGGCAATGACCGGGACGCTCAGCTCCCTGGCCAGCGCTTTCAAAGAACGTGAAATTTCAGAGATCTCCTGCTGACGGCTTTCGGATTGGACCGTGCTGCGCATCAGTTGCAAATAATCCAAAATGATCAGCTCGATCCCTTGGTTGGCCTTCAGCCGCCTGGCCTTGGCCCTCAGCTCCAAAACAGAGATCGCTGGAGTATCGTCGATAAATATTTTTGATTCGGACAACCGTCCGGCCGCGGCCGTCAATTTGGGCCAATCGGCCGGAGCGAGAAACCCGCTTCTGACTTTATGGGCATCGACCCTCGCCTGGGAACACAGCATCCTCTGCACAAGCTGCTCTTTTGACATTTCCAAACTAAAAACCGCGACACCCTGCTTTTGTTCTATCCCCACGTATTCCGCCATCGAGATGGCCAAAGCGCTTTTACCCATCGACGGGCGTCCCGCGATGATGATCAAGTCGGAATTCTGCAGTCCCGAAGTCATGTGATCAATTTTTTCAAACCCGGTGGGAATCCCCGTGACATGCTGTTTGCGCTGGTAAAGAAAATCCAGCTTTTCAATACTTTGTCTGACAAGATCTTTGATATGGACGGATTGCGTCCTTTGTTTAAGGTCGGCGACTTCGAAAATGAGCCTCTCGGCGTTATCGACCACCTCATCGACATTGCCGGTCGACTCGTAACTTTCGGCGATGATGTTGGTGGCGTTCTTGATGAGCCGGCGTAAAACGCCTTTTTCCTTGACGATGTTGGCGTAATGTTCGACGTTGGCCGCGCTGGGAACCAGGTCGATCAAGAAAGAAAGATAGGAAACGCCGCCTATCTGCTCGAGGGTGCCGTCACTTTTGAGTTTGTCGGAGAGCGTGATGAGATCGACGTTCTTACGTTGGTTATAAAGCTCCAGGACCGCTCTGAAGATCTGCCGGTGGGCTTGTTCATAAAACCACGCCTCATCCAGCACCTCGATGGCCGCGCCGATGGCTTCTTCATCGATCAACAGAGAGCCCAGAACGGATTTCTCGGCGTCGATGTTCTGAGGGGGGACCCTTATTTCTTGGTGACCCATAAGCGTATTTTCGCCGTCACTTCAGGATGGAGTTTGATACCGACTTCAAAAATACCTAACTCTTCAATGGGTTTTTCAATAATGAGCTGCCGTTTTTCGATGTTGAACCCTTCGGTCTCCAGGGCCTTGACGATATCAGGTCCCGACACGGCGCCATAGAGCTTTTCCAAATCATTGACTTCCACGCTGACCGTGCAAGAAAGCTTGTTGAGCTTCTCAGCCAACGCTTCGGCCTCGGCTTTCTGGTGCGCATGTTCTACTTTGCGCTTTTTCTCGAGTTGCTCGATCCTTTTGAGGTTTCCCGGTGTGGCGACAGCGGCCAGTTTTCGGGGGATCAAAAAGTTCCGGGCATATCCCTCTTTGACCTTAACCACATCGCCTATTTTTCCCAATTGGGGAATGTCCTGCGACAAGATAACTTCCATGATGGACCATCCTTGAATGTCTTTAGTAACGATTTTCCCGGTTTCTTACCCGGCCTGTCGTCAAAAGCGCCAAAAATCTCGCTTTTTTGATAGCGCTGACCAGTTTGCGCTGATCTTTCGCCGAAATGCCCGTTATGCGCCGGGGAACGATCTTCCCGCGGTCATTCAGGTATTTCTGGATCAGACCGAAATTCTTATAATCAAGAACCGCGTCGGCGGGAAGATGATACCGCACCAGCGGCGCCCTGAATTTTCTTTTGCCACCATCTTTTGATTCTCGATCTCGATCTCGATCTCGTTCGCGTGGAATAGCCAACTTTTACCTCCGTTTTAATAAATTAACTTTATTCATCCCAGGCAATGTCTTCCGGCTTGATGGCCTCGTTGGGCTGCTGCTGTTGCTGCTGTTGCGCTGCTTCAACGGTCTGCATGTCCGCCGCCTTTTCAACCTCTTTCTCTTTGGGCCCGTAATTTCCCAAAAATTGAACACGCTCGGCGCGCACGTCAATGGCGCTTCGCTTTTGCCCATCATTCGTTTCCCAAAATCTGGACTGCAGGACCCCTTCCACGAAAACAGGGCGGCCCTTTTGCAAATACTGACAGCAGGCCTCAGCCTGTTTGTCCCACACCGTTACCGTCAGGAAACAAACCTCTTCCTTTAATTCACCGCTACTGTCCTTGAACCTTCTGTTGACCGCCAAACCTAAATTGGCCACCGCCGTTCCGTTGGGGGTGTACCGCAATTCCGGGTCTCGTGTCAGATTCCCGATCAAAAAAACTTTGTTCAAATTCGCCATACCCGCCTCCTCCGCTTATTAGTCGACTTTCGTGACGGCAAAACGCAAAATCCGCTCATTGAGCCTTAAATCGGATCGGATCGGGCCGATAACCGCGCCCTCTCCTTCAAAGTTGATCAGATAATACGTCCCTTCGGCGCACTTTTTTATAGCGAAAGAGAACTTCTGCTTCTCAAGCCAGATTTGGCTGTTGATAATTTTCCCGCCGGCCTTGGTGACAATTTCGGTTGCCTCACGCCGGACAGTCTCTTTTTCCTCATTGGCGAGTTTCGCGTCCACGATGATCATCAACTCATATTTTCTTAATGTTTCCGTTTTCATGCTTGTTTACAACCTCCCGTTAAATTGATCCATTGCTTTGTGAATACCTTCCGCGAACCAGACGCCGCAGCAATCGGTTGCCCGATGGATGAATTCATCCAGTTGTTTTTCTTCCCCGGCCGTCCATTTTCCCAAAACATACTCGACGGATTCCCGCCCTTTTGCCGGTGAACCGATCCCCAAACGTACGCGGGCAAACGCCTGTGTCCCAAAATGCTCAATGACCGAGGTTAATCCGTTATGCCCACCGTCGCTGCCTTTACTGCGAATACGGATCTCTCCGAAATCGAGATGAAAATCATCACAGACGATCAGAATATCGGCTTGATCCAAACCCTTGTTCAGGACAGCCTGCTTAACGGCCGCGCCGCTGTTGTTCATGTACGTCGAAGGTAAAAGACAGCACAGATCATTGCCCGCTACCTTGCCTTCCGCCGTTAAACCGTTTGTAAAAGAACTCTTGCGAAAACGCAGATTATTTTTTTGTGCCAAATGTTCAACGACAAGGAACCCCAGATTATGCCGCGTGTGTTCATAATCCCTGCCGGGATTCCCCAACCCAACAATGAGCCGTGCTTGAGACAATATTCAGCTCTTTCCTTACTTTTGTTATTTTCCCTTGGCCTTTGGTTCCGCTTTTTCTTCCTTTTTGCCTTCACCTTCTTTAGCTTCGCCCGCTTCCGGCTTCTTCTCCTTGAGAACTTCAGGCTCTGCCGGGCCTCCTTCCGCCGGAGCCATCGCTTCTTCCTTCATCGGAGGAATAACGGAAACCAGAATGGTATCGGGATCCTGCTTGGTCCTGACCCCTTCCGGCAGTGTGAGATCCTTGACATGAATGGCGTCGCCGATCTCGAGATGGCCGACTTCAACAACAATTTTTTGCGGGATCTTTGTCGGCAAACAGATGACCAGCAATTCCCAGAGAATGTGTTCAAGCGAACCACCGTCACGTTTGACGCCGACCGGATCGCCTTTGGTCTCGACAGGAACTTTAACCTCGAGTTCTTTGGTCAGGGAAATACGGTTAAAGTCGATGTGCACCAATTTGTCCGAAACAGGGTCATGCTGCTCTTCCTTGACGATGACGGAATAATCTCTCAATTTATTTTCGCCGTCCATCACATTCAAACGAAAAATCACGCTCTGACCGTGATGATGACGCATGATGCGTTCATAATTACTGCGGTCTACCTTGATATTGGTGGGCTTGCTTTCCCCGCCGTAAATGATGGCCGGGACGGCATTTTCCCGTCTTATTGCTTTGATTTTACGACTTCCTACTTGAATACGCACTTGAGCATCTAATTTTATTTCTTCCATTTTAACCAACCACCTTCTTTTTTATTGTCTTGTTTCGTCAAATAAGCAACTGATGGATTCTTCATCGTGAATTCGATGGATAGCCTCCCCGAGCAAATGCGCTATCGTCACCACCTTGATTTTGGAGATCTTCTTCGACTTGCCTAACGGAATGCTGTCCGTAATGACCACTTCTTTTAACGCCTTGCAATCCGCAATGCGCTCGATCGCCGGGCCGGAAAGAATACCGTGGCTCACCGCCGCGTAAACGTCCTTGACGCCTTCCTTGGTCAGCGCCCCAACAGCTTCCACTATGGAACCGCCCGTGGCGATGATATCATCGACTAAAATCGCGTTTTTCCCTTTAACGTTTCCCAAAATGTGCATCACTTCCGTTTTATCCGGACTGCTGCGGCGCTTGTCCACGATCGCAAGACCCGCATCCAAACGTTTGGCGTACGCGCGCGCCATTTTGATACCACCGACATCCGGCGAAACAACGGCCAGATTCGTCAGCTTTTTAGTGTTAAAATAATCGCACAAAGCGTTGATGGCATACAAATGATCCACGGGGATATCAAAAAATCCCTGGATCTGATTGGCATGCAGATCCATCGTCAGAACGCGGTTGGCCCCCGCGGCCACGATCAAATTGGCGACCAGCTTGGCCGTGATAGGCACCCGCGGCTGATCCTTGCGGTCCTGACGCGCGTAACCATAATACGGCAAAACGGCCGTGATCCGGTCGGCCGAGGCGCGCCTGGCCGCGTCGATCAAAACCAAAAGCTCCATCAAATTTTCATTGGGCGGCGGACACGTCGGCTGTATGATAAAAACGTCTTTACCGCGGATATTTTCCTTGATCTCAACTCTGGTCTCGCCTTCGCTAAAGCGCGCGACCAGGACATTCGCCAGAGAAACGTTCAGATGTTCGCATATTGCTTTCGCCAATTCCGGGTTCGCGTTTCCCGAAAAAATCGCCAGACCGTTCATCCCCGTTCTCTCCTTGCCCTGATCCGCGCCGGCACACCAACGGCTATGCCGCCGTCCGGCACAACTTTCCCTTTAGTAACAACACTGCCCGCGCCGACCACGGCCTTGTTCCCGATCTTCACCGGCGCGATCAAAATGGAATCCGACCCGATAAAAGCACCGTTGCCGATCTTTGTTTGATTCTTGCGCACACCGTCAAAATTCGCCGTGATCGTGCCGGCGCCGATATTAACATCCGATCCGACCAGCGCGTCGCCTAAGAAACTAAAATGCTTCATGAGCGTTTTGTTGCCGATCTTTGTGCGGGAAACTTCCGTGAAATTCCCGATCTCAACACCATTACCTAACCGGACACCCGGGCGCAACCGCGCGAATGGCCCGATCACGCAACGGTCACCGATACGGACATCTTTTTCGATGATCGTAAAAGGGCGGATACAAGTATCTTTCCCGATCTTCACATCGGCGTCGATATACGTCGTCGCCGGGTCCACGATCGTGACGCCGTCGCGCATAAAATTCTTCAAGATCTTATCGCGAATAACGCGTTCGGCAACGGCCAGATCTTCTTTCGTATTGACACCTAATCCTTCCGCCGGATCCTCCGTCGTCACTGTTTCAATTCTCGACCCGTCCTGATAGAACAAATCAATAATGTCGGTCAGATAAAATTCTTTTTTCTTTTCGTTGAGCCGGATGCGTTTTAACGCGCCGAACAACGCGCGGCTCTGCGCGCAATAAACGCCGACATTGATCTCCGCGATATTCCGTTCATGATCGAGCGCATCCTTGTCTTCCCGTATCGCTACAACCTTACCGTGTCCATCCCGGATAATGCGTCCGTAGCCTTGCGGATCGCCCGCAACGGCGGTCAAAAAGGTGCATACCGCCTTCGAATTTTTGTGTTTGCCAACAAGCTCTTTGATGACCGTCTTGTTCAACAGCGGCGTATCGCCGCACAGGATGAGAACATCGCCGCGATAATTCTTCAGATGCCCGGCCACGCGTCGGACCGCGTCCGCCGTCCCGGATAATTTCGGCTGCCGGACTATAATCGGCCCGGAGCCTAATTGTTTCTTAACGGCATCACCCTTATACCCAACAACGACATATGTTTTCAAAGAGCCGGCCGCTTTGGCGGCATCGAGGACATATTCGACAATCGGCTTACCACAAGCTTCGTGCAACACCTTAGGGACATCAGATTTCATCCGTGTCCCCTTCCCCGCCGCCAGAATAACTGTCCTTAGATTGCCCATCCCGTCGTTACCCTTCGCCGCGTTCATAATTTATGGCGAACAAGGGCCGACGTGAGTCGGCCCGCGTCGAACCACTGCCCAGCCAGGACTCGAACCTGGAAAAGCAGATCCAAATTCTGCTGTGTTACCAATTACACCACCGGGCAATAATCACCAGCCAAAGTATTACGCAACATCAACTTCAAGGCTCTCTTGCCCTTAGTCGTCTTTAAATAACCCTCGCGCCGTTGCGCGTCCTCTTGAGAGCCAAACGCTTCGTAGAACACCAACAAAGGATTTCGCATGCGAATAGTAGAATGACATTGCCCTGTTTGATGCTCATGAATCCTTCGTTTCAGATCAGCCGTATAACCAATATAAAATCGTTTATCTTCACAACTCCAAAGAGCATAAACACAGTACATGTTTACACCAAATTCTGCCCCGTACCAGAAACTCGCTTCGCTCGTTTCGGTACAGGGCTAGCCGTGAACCGAACGCGAAGCGCTTGTTCTGGTTCACGGCTGCTGTGTTACCAATTACACCACCGGGCAAACCGTAACCACATATCAATCCCGGGGAGGCACAAAAATACCCACATTCCCCGCACATCTTTAAACTTGCGTGAGGAATTTAATCCTCAACTCCCGACGTCACCTCTGCTGATGAAAGACTGCCGGAACATTTTCCTGTGGCAGCTTCTTTTTTGTAGGCTTCGAGAATTCTTGTCTGCAAATATTCACGGAACTGCCGGGTGATGGGATGAGCGATATCCCGATGGTCCGCCTTGGCGTCCGTCGTCTTGATCTCACCGGCATCCGGCGGAATCGTTCCCCCGCAATGACTACAATATCTGCTTCCCGCTTCGTTCTTGAAATGACATCCCGGGCAAATGTTTTTCATTTTACGCGACGGCATCGCGATAAATAACGCCTCGGAGCCTTGGACAACTTTTATATTACGTACCACAAACACATTATCAAAGGTCACGGTGACATAGGCCTTGAGTTTTTTGTCCTGGCCTTCTTTAAGAAAAACACGGATTTCGGTAATCTCCATGGCACCCGACTCCTTCGCTCACCTGTCTGCGACACTTCTAGTACTTTGTTAGAAAAGTTTTTAATAGTTGATTCCCCTGGAACCTTTGAGGAAATCAACTATTAAAAACAAGATTAACAAAGTACTAGAGGGTTTTTGCCACAAATACCCGGCTATAACGCCCGGATAAAATCCGCTGTATATCCTTCGCCTGCTGTTGTGTTTCAACTACCGCGAAAACACAAGGGCCGCTGCCTGATACCATAACCCCTTTTGTATCCAACGACTTTAGTCGCTGTTCAAGCTTCTCTAATTGCGGAGAAAGGAGCAGGACAACTCTTTCCAGATCATTCACCAGGCCTCGTCCTATCTGCGCAACATCAGAACGCCGTAAATGATGGATGAAAATACTAGCATTATCATTTCTCTTTGTCAACATTTTCCTAGGGGCCTCCGGGGCCGGCGCCAACCCCAGCCCTCCGTAAACCTCTCCGGAGTAAATTTTGACGCAAGGAACGACCAGGACATGCCATAACTTCGTCTTAATGTCGAGTCTTTGGATAAAATCGCCGCGCTCTGTCCCCAAAGCCCACGGACAATCATAAAGAAAAAAAGCCACGTCACTGCCCAGCCGGCGGGCGTATGATAGTAATTGAGGCCGGCTCAACCGAAATTTCCAAAGCTCGTTGAGCCCTTTGAGCACCGTGGCCGCGTTACCCGAACCGCCCCCGAGGCCTGCCGCCACCGGAATATTCTTCTTTATATAAATATCCACGCCTTCTTTGATCCGAAAATCGTCGCGCAGCAATTTTGCCGCTTGATAGACAAGGTTTTTAGGGCCGCCTGGCACCTGAGGATGGACGCAATCGATGCGAATGTCCCCCGATGGATTGAGTTTCAGGAGGATCTCATCGCTAAGATCGATACGCTCAAAAACCGTAGAAATATTGTGGAAACCGTCGGGTCTTTTGTTGAGGACTTTAAGAAAAAGATTCAGTTTGGCAGGTGATGATAAACGGATACGACGCATGAAGGAAGGTCTCGGCCGCTAATCGATAATTATTTGCTCACCCGTCTATTCTCGGCGGATTCTATCTTCCGCAGGACACTGTCTTGCCCAGGCAAAAGTTCCAGGGAAAGCTTCCAATACTTTAGCGCCTCATCGTTCTGGTTGAGCTTGCTGCACACATCGCCGATATGATCGTAGATCACGGGGTCCTTCAAAATGACATCGGCTTTCTTGAGGATCTCGAGGGCTTTGTCATACATACCTTTTTTGTAATACGCCCAACCCAAACTGTCGAGATAAGCGCCATTCTCCGGTGCGATAGCGAGCGCGCGCTGGATAAGGTCCATTGCCTCATCCAAATTCTTTCCGTCTTCCGCATAAAGATAGCCGAGGGTATTGAGGCTGCCATCGTGTTCGGGGTCGATCCCGATCGATTTCTGCAAAATAGCAACGGCGCTCTCTTTCTGGGCGGTCTCCAAATACAATGATCCCAGCATATACATCACATCGGCATTGTTAGGCTCGACGGCCAGAATTTTCTTGAATTGTTCGATGGCCTGGTCGTATTTTCGCTGCGAATAATATAATTGTCCAAGGTAACCGTAGATCTCGATGTTTTGCGGTTCTTCTTCGGAAAACGTCTTGAGGATGATCTCATATTCCCGTGCGGCATCATCGTATTGCCGTTGGTTGGAATAGATGAGCGCCAACAGATAATGGGATTGCATGTCTTCGGGATTCAACTGGTGGACGACCTGCAACTGATTGATCGCCTCGGGAAGCATGTTCAAACGCGCGTAACCGGTGCCCAGGCGCAAACAAATAAGATAGCCGCTTTCGTCAAACTGCGCGGCTTTTTCGTATTCGAGGACGGCATGGTTGGTCTGTCCTAAAAGATCATCCCGGTATCCCATGGCATAATGCGCCAACCCCTTGGCCAAAGCCACGCGGTCTTCATTGGCAAACGCGCCGGCCGTTGCCGGGCACACGAGTGCCGTCAGGCAAACACCCGCGCACACCAAAATCATCCCATATTTTGTTCGGTGCATACTCGCCTCGTCGTGATTTGAAGAAATAACCTTTTTCCAGAACACCTGTTCGGGAAAAAGGTTATTTCCAGTCGCGTTTCTTCAAATGCCGAAGTGATTTTCGTAACTTCTTACGCTTATGCGTTCTGATCTTTCGTCTTTTTCTTTTTCTGCCGCACGGCATACGTTGATTCTCCCTGTTTTAATAAATCACTTTATTCAAAGGATACTCGATGATTCCCTGCGCCCCCGCTTTTTTTAACCCCGGAATCATTGTGCGCACCGTTCCTTCATCGATGACGGTTTCAATGGCCAGCCAATTCTGGTCACTTAAATGGGAAATCGTCGGATTCTTCAGCGACGTTAAAATACCCAAGATTTTATCCAAATCGCTTTTACGCACGTTCATCTTCAAGCCCACCATGTTGTTGGCCGCGATGGCCCCTTTAAGCAGCATCGTGATCTGGTCCATCTTTTTTTTCTTCCACGGATCCTGCACGGCCTTTTTATTGGCGATAAATTGTGTCGTGGATTCGCAGACTTCCCCGATGACCCGTAATTTGTGCGCCCGCAGGCTGCTGCCGGTTTCGGTCAATTCGACGACCGCGTCGACCAGCCCGTCGGCGACCTTGGCTTCGGTCGCCCCCCAGCTGAACTCCACGTCCGCCTTGACCTTATTTTTCTGCAGGTATTGCCTGGTCACGTTGACGAGCTCGGTGGCGATCCGCTTGCCCTGCAGATCCTTGACCGAGGTCATGGACGTTTTCTCCGCGACGGCCAGGACCCAGCGCACCTTGACGGAACTTTGCTTGGCATAAACCAGCTCCGCCAGGGAAACCACTTTGGAGCCGTTTTCCATGATCCAGTCCGCCCCGGTTATGCCGCAATCAAGGGCTGCCTCTTCCACATAACGGGACATTTCCTGCGCCCGCAAAAGAACCGGTCCGATCTCAGGGTCATCGATCGATGGAAAATAAGAACGCCCGGAAACATAGATCTTGAATCCGGCGCGCTCAAAAACCTTGATGGTCGCCTCCTGAAGGCTCCCTTTCGGCAAACCCAGCTTTAATTTACGCATCTTGTTGTACCCTAAGCCTTTATTTTATCGTTCAAAAAGTAAATTATTATATCTTTGCCCTCCGGCGTTGTAAAGCAATTTCCTTACCTTATATAAGTATAATATTCAATTCCGCATCTTGCCAGCCACAAAACGGCGAAATCGTTTTAAAATCACTTGTACCTTGTCGGAATCGTTTTTGTCTGTTACTTTCCATAAAATTCGGAAGAATTAACAGACAAAAACAAAATGACAAGGTACTTGTCAAAATCCTGTTGCAAAGATATAATCAACCCTAATTTCAATAAGGATATTCTATTAACGAATAGCAAGGCAGCTATGTTAAAATTATTGCGCAAAAAAGGGGTCACCAAAAAAATTTTATGGGTAATTCTCGTCCTCATTATCCTTTCCTTTGGACTCTTCGGGACCGCCTACCTTATAACCAACAAAAAACCTGTCGATTATGCCGGGACTATATTTGGCAAAAAAATCTCTGCGGAGGAGTTTAGTAAAGCTTACCAAGCGGTCTATGTCCAGGCGCTCATCCGCTTCGGGGATAAATTCAGCGGGATTTCCCGTTTCCTGAACCTGGAAGCTGAAACATGGGACCGGCTTATCCTCCTGCGCGAGGCTGCCAAAAGAAAAATCAAAGCGAGCGACGAGGAGGTCGTCCATGCGATCGAACAATACGCGTTCTTTCAGCGCGATGGGCACTTCGACCCTCTTCTCTATAATGATATCCTGCGATACGCCTTTCGCGTATCGGCCCGCGATTTCGAGGAAGGCATCCGGGACAATCTCAAGTTCATCACCTTATTCCAGCAAATAACATCCCCCGTGGCCGTGACCGGCAAGGAAGTCCTTGAATCCTTCAGACGGGAAAACGAAAAGATCCAGGCCAGCTACATCCTGGTCACGCCCGAACAATTCGAAAAAGACGTTTCGTTCAATGATGAAGAAGCCCAAAATTATTACGCGCAAAATAAAAATGAATTTATCGTTCCGCCGACCATGAGTGTCGAATATATCGGCCTGGACTTCCCTCCTCCTCCCGAAGGCCATAGGTCCCCTTTAGGGGAGAGCCTAACGGCCCAGCCGGAACCAAAGAAAGAAGAAACTGCGCCGGAGGCGGCAAAACCAGCGACGGCTGTCGACCAGGCGCCAACCGTCACTGAAGAGATGAAAAAACCCGCGCGCGAAAAAGCCACCGCCATTTTCCAGGACTTGCTCGTCAATCCGGACATGCAGGCCGCGGGAGAAAAACACAACGTCGAGGTCAAATCCAGCGGATTCTTCAGTATGGAGCAGCCTGATCTCGCCTTGGGATGGTCCTACGAACTGCTGATCAAACTCTTCCAGATGGACAAAAATGCGGTCAATGATCCTTTTGAAACGCCGCAAGGAATGCTGATCGTCAAGATCAAGGAAAAAAAGGATGCCTATATCCCCGAGCAGAAAGACATCGCCGGGAAAGTCGCCGGGGCCCTGCGCAAAAACAAAGCCAAGACCGTTGCCCGGGAAAAGGCGGAAAAATATCTCAAACTCGTCCAGGACGCATTCGCCATGACGGAATTGAAGGATTTTGCCCAAACCGTCAAAGGCCTGGGGCTGGAGGTGCACCAAACACCGGTTTTCGGCCGCGGCGAATATCTGCCGCTCGTGGGAATCTCAAAAGAATTTCAGGACGCCGCTTTCGCGTTGACGGAGCAGAACAACCTCAGCGGTGTTATCGCGACCGAAACAGGATACAGCGTTGTACACCTCGATTCACGCGTCCCGGCCGATGAAAAACAATTTGAAGAGAAAAAACAATCTTTATCCGAAAAATTGCTCAATGAGCGCCGGACCCAGACCTTCAACGACTTTTTAAGCGATCTTCGTCTGCAGGCCAAAGTCACAAGCGATCTTCCACAAAAGAAGCAGTGACTCCAAATTACGTCGACTCTGTCAACCAATTCAAATAATCTTTATTCCCTTCGATGATCGGCAGGGCGATGACCTCCGGCACGTCGTAGCTGTGCATGGCCTTAACGGTCTTGACGATGACGGGAAAATGCCGGCGGCGGGATTTCAAAACAAGCAGGACCTCTCGCGCCCGGTCGACCTTACCCTCCCAACGGAAGATCGACTGTATCCCCGGCACGATGTTGGCGCAGGCGGCCAATTTTTCCGCGACGAGCTTCTCGGCGATTCTTTGGGCCTGGGCCTCGTCTTTAGCAGTCACAAGAATGACGATATGCATTTGCAAAACTCCTACTTTTTCAACATCATGATGGAGATCATTCTGCCCGCGGACTCGCGTTCCCGTCTGTAGGAAAAACACGTGACATCGCAACACGTGCACACGGAGCAGTCTGCAATGTTCGCGGCGACCACTCCCGCCCCCGCCAATTGCTTTTTATTGGCCTCCGGCAAGTCGAAGAAATATCCTTCTTTGCGCTTGAGCGTTTCCTTCGGGAAATGTTCAAGGAACGACGCGCCGACGCGATAACAGCAGGAACGGATCGCCGGACCGAAAGCGACCCGCAGATCCTTAGGATTAGAATCCCATTGTTTACGCATGAGGGCGACCGCCCGCGCGCTGATCTGCTGCTGCGTCCCGCGCCAGCCCGCGTGAAAAAGGCCGATGGCTTCATTGCGGGGATCATACAAAAAGACCGAAAGGCAATCGGCGGTGCGTACCGCGATGGCCAGGTCGCGACGGTCGGTCAATATCCCGTCGGCGTCCTCCAGCGAAACAGCCCGCCGCGCGGCGCTTCGCAGGGCTATGATGATTTTGTTGCCGTGCACCTGGCGGATCGTCAAGACCTCGGGAAGCCGGAATCCCAGTTGCTGCGCCAAGAACGCGCTTTGGGACCGGGTAAAAGGTGTCGGAGTTTCTGAAAACTTGAAATCGGCGCTGCGGTCGCTGATAAAGGTCACGACATGCGGCGGGAAAAAATCATGGAAGGGCTGCGTCGTCGTCAAAAGCTTCGCGGAAGGCATCCCCGCTCCTGTCTTCGAAAAAATCCGGTTTTCCGGATGCGCAAGAAACTTCATTGAACAATTATATCTTCGTCAAATGTTTCGGAAGGAACACCCGAACTCTCATCAGCGATCAGGTCTGGCTTAACGTTTGACGGCAGCTCCTGGACTTTATTCAATTTCTTTTCAATGGTGCGTGATTTAGCGGCCGCGAACTCGATCTCCTTGCTGGCGCTATCCAGTTTTTTCTTTGTGTTTTCCAGCATGATCCCGAATTTTCCGAACTCATTTTTAACGGCCCCCAACAGCTGCCAGACCTCGCTGGCCCGTTTCTCGACGGCCAGCGTGCGAAAGCCCATCTGCAGCGCGTTGAGATGAGCGGTAATCGTGGTCGGCCCCGCGATGCTGACCCGAAAATCCCTTTGCAATTGTTCATGCAATCCGGGCCGGCGCAGCACCTCGGCAAAAAGCCCTTCAATAGGAAGATACATAATGGCAAAATCCGTCGTCTGGGGCGGGTCGATATACTTATCCCGTATCTTTTTGGCTTCCATTTTGATCTTGTTTTCGATCACCTTGCCCAATTCCTCGATCAGGGGGACATTGCCTTCATCCTGAGCCAGCAGCAACCGTTCGTAATCTTCTTTTGGAAATTTGGCGTCGATGGGAATATGCACGATCTTGCCGTCGCGCCCGGGCAACTTGATGGCGAATTCTACGGGATCGCGGCTTCCCTGTTTGGTCACCACGTTGCGCTCGTATTGGTCCACCGTCAGCATCTGCTCGAGCAAATTCCCCAGCTGGATCTCTCCCCACGTCCCGCGCGTCTTGACGTTGGTCAGCACTTTTTTGAGATCCCCCACGCCGGAGGCGAGGCTTTGCATCTCGCCTAACCCGGCATGCACCTTCTCCAGCCTGTCGCTGACCATTCTGAAAGATTCTCCCAAACGTTTCTCCAGGGTGGAATGAAGTTTCTCATCGACCGTCTCGCGCATTTTCTCGAGCTTCTGGCTGTTATCTTCCTGCAGCGCCTGCAAGCGGGTTTCGACGACCTCGCGGACCTTCTCAAGCTTTCGCTCGTTCATGTCGGTCAATTTCAGCAGCTGGTCGGTGAACGCGTGAATACTTTGGGCGGATTCGCGGCGGTTGTTGGCCATTTCCTCGCGCACGAGCCGCTCCACGCGGTCGTCATCTTCGCGCGGCGTCAACGCGCGCGCCAGAAGGACGGCCAACAAGATGGTGTTGAGGACCAAAAGGATCGTCAAAAGCATATAACCCTGGCTATTTCTTTTCTTGAAGCAACTTGATAATTTTTTCCAAACGGGAAGTAATGACGATCGGGACAAAGATGATCCAGATGAGAAGAAAAACCGTGATACCGAAATGAAGGATGCCTGCGTTCATCACATTACTGAAAAATGGACATGCTGGATACATAAGTTTCTCCTTGTTAAAGGTTATTGGCTGTTATTATACCCCCCATACCCGCGAACTGTAAAGCGGCAATTCTCGCGCACCCCACGGGACTGTTACCAAATATCACCGCCTCAAGTTGTTATGAAGTCCCCCTCGGGGCGCGACAATTCAGTTGGCGCCGACTGTTTTAATGCAGAGCGCGCGGCCACCTCAAAGATCGAAAAAGACATTGGTTGGTTTTCCCGCTTTTTCCACATTAATCTTTAAAATGAAAGCGGGATCCCGACGACCATAATCTTGTTAAGAAAACGTCGGGACAATCCACGCGCCCACGCGGGGCGCGACTTATAAACTAAAGAAATAGTATCACTTTAGAAGTATGACAAATAACCGTCGGTTTGAGATGTTGTCTTTGAAAATTAATGCAAAAATGTTTGACGACGATGAGAATATGGTTGTATAAATCTTCTCATGACACGGGAGAAAGCCGAGAAGATTTTAAA
>JACROV010000032.1 GCA_016214285.1 Candidatus Omnitrophota bacterium
TCCAGGGCGCTTTGGGCTTTCTTGTTAGTTAATGGTAAATGGTAAATGGTAAATGGTAAAATTAAAAGTTTTCTCTTGTTCATCTTATCCTGCCTTTAGCCCATCAACAACCCATCACTATTAACCATTTACTATTAGGGGTATCCACATTATTCAACCAAACACTATTTGTTGTAGCTGACTCAAGCTTTTTAACCCAATATGTGGTAGTAAGTTGAGTCAAGTGGATATCCCTATTTACTATTAACTATTTACTATTCACCATTTACTATTTTCAATACGCCCCGACACTAACGGTCCCTGTTTTTTGGTCCGTCGAGAAGGAATTATCCGTTCTCCGCGTCCAATATCCGCCCGCGTCGTTCATGGTAATGATGGTCGTGTTGGTGTTCTGTGTCAAGGTATGGCGGATCGAGGAATCCGCCGTGCGCGGGTCGTATTGATCTCCCATGTCGTCTGTCGCCGCCTTCCAGCGCCCCTGCATCCCGCGTTTGAAATAATTACTGATGCCCAGGAGCGCGCCCATCACGATGATGAGCAGCACAATGTATTCAAGCGCGGTTTGCCCTTTTCGATATCTGCGCAGCATGTTTTAACCTTCCTCCCGGCCCCGCCAGCGGCGGAGTTACCGTTTTTCCGTATATCCCAAATTCATGAGCGCGTTGGACTGCGTGGTCGTGAGATCATTAAAGATATACCCTGTTATTCCAATAGAATCCAGGGTTTGTTTGTCCATGGAGCCGCGCGTTGACATATAACTGGCCTCGAGATGTCCCGTCTCGTCAAATTTTTGTTCGGCATTTTGCTGGACCCCCACCTGGTCGGCCACGACTTTAATGAGCGATTGGGTGCCGCGCTTGATCATGGGTCCCATGGCGGACATGATGATAACGATCACGCCCAGAACGATCGTGTATTCCAGGATCGACTGGCCTTTGGTTGATGGTTTATGGTTAATAGTTAATGGTAAATAATCAGAAAACATTATCCAAGCGCTGGGATTAAAATCTTGTTTTTTCATCTTACCATTTACCATTTACCATTTACCGCTTGCTCTTTAATTCGCGTCCCGCGGCGGCGCGGTTTCGCTTTGCGTCAGGGCCGCCGTCGTCTCGTTGATCGTTTTGCGGAAGATCCCCGTTGAGCCGCCAGGTAAAAGATTTATCTCCGCGTTTTCGTACCGCATGACCATTGAACCGGTGCTGCTGTAATAAGGCTCGTATTCCCTCTGCAAAAAAACATTATCGTAGTAATCCCCCGCGAGGTTAGCGACCGTGTTTATCATGCTGTTGCGGGCAGCAACAATACGCGCCTGCACGGCCCTCTTGAAATAAATGGTCATGGCGGTCACCATCCCGGCGGCCAGGAAAAACACCAGGACATATTCGCTCATGACGGCCTGGGCCTTATTGGTTTTGAAGTATTTTAGCATATTTTGATTAATGGTACATGGGTTATGATCAATTAATGTCAAATGACTAATGACAAATGTCAAATTAATGACAAATTGCTAATTCACCCATTTGTCATTATCCATTAATTTGTCATTTGGCATTTGCCATTGGTCATTCCAATAATTCACCATTCACCATTTTTTATCAAAAACAATGGCTTGCCCGGGAAAGCCCCCGGGCAAGCCATGTTTTGAACAAAAGAACATCACAGCGAATCCCGGGATATTATTTGCCCCAGTACTCTTGCTGTACGTTCATAACATACGCGTTGGTCGCAGTTGTCGTCACTTCCGGACCCAGCAGCTGCGAGCTGCTAACCCCCGTCCGGAACGTTTCATTGGTGTTGGAGGAAGTTGTCATGGTCTTAATGACGTTGGTGTTTCCAACGGAGAATTGATCCCCGATGTCATCGGCCGCGCCTTTCAAGCGCCCCTGAATACCGCGCTTGATATAGACCTGGATCGACAAAAGAGCGCCGATAATGATAATGATAAGGATCGCGTACTCCAGGGTGCTCTGCCCCTTTTTTCTTCGACGAAGTTTATTTAAATAAGTAAACATTGGATTTTCCCTCCTGAAGAACTCTAAGTTACCCTCTCCTTATGAGAGAGTTTTCTGATTAAAACGCCTCGCCGCCGGAAACAGCCGTGTTGTAGGCCTGGTTCTGGAAGCCGCCAGTGGCCCGCGACCGCTGCAAGTAATCCTGCTGGGCGGTGGTCGTATTATCCAACAACCTGGTCGTAGTTTCATTACGGGTGACATCATACTCGGTTGTCAAATAATACGGTTCGTATTGGAGAGTTCCCCCCAATGATGACGACGTTTGGTTCTTCAAATAACTCGCCGCGTCGCGAACCCTGGCTTGAAGGGCGCGCTGCGCGTAGGTTTGCATCGCGATAATACCGGCCACGACAAGCGAAATAAGGATCGCGTACTCGGCGGTATTTTGCGCTTTTTTATTTTTAATCAGTTTTCTAAACATGGATTTTTCCTCCTAAAGAATTTCTTTTATATTCACCTTGGATAACGCATCAATGGGACAGATAAAGCCTGTTGGCCATATTCGTCATGCCATTGGTACCTTGAGTTAAGGCATCGTTAAACGCCGTTCTGAAAGGCGAATTGGTGCCTCCGAGAAAAACCAAAATGACTGCGATAACAGCAGCCACCAGGATGATGTACTCAACGGTGCTTTGCCCTTTTCTCTTATGGGCAACACATTTCTTCTGCGAAGAAGCTATTTTCTCTTTCCTCAACATGGTTTCCTCCATTTAATGAATGCGTTGTAAACCGTAACTTAGTCGTCAGACTTCAGACGTCAGAAAGTAACCTGACGATCCCGGCGTCCCAATAACCGGGGGCCGGGACTCCGACCGAGTCCGCCTTTGGCGGGCGAGCGTCGGAGCTGATGACTGAAAGCTGAGAGCCAAGTTAAGTTCTGGTTTACTAATACTAAGATTATTCTTTTTGGAATTCCGTTTGAATCGCCTGTTGAGCGGCCTGTACGGACCGGAACACGTAGGTACTCATTGCGATTACAGCAGCTGCAACGACCGCCGCGACCATGGCATATTCTAGCAGACTTTGACCTTTTTCGTTTTCTCTGTGTATCATGGGTTTTCCCCTGGCCAAATCGCGACGACCTCGAGTGTTCAACAGACAATCCTTGCCCCTCTGTTTCACCAACCCTTCTTCAAACAATGAAACAGCGAACCCCGCAGGGGCTTCTATTATCTGGGGGGTCAGGGTGTTTTTCGACATTCGACCCCTCAGATACCCGCCTCCCATAAACAGAAGGACTACCGGGCATAAACACCTCACGGTGTTATAGTCAAAGATCGGCAAACAAGATCAGCAAAGAGAAGTATATCATATGAACCCTTGCTGTCAAGGTGTTCAGCAATTTTTTATATAATACTATTTTATTATCTTGATTACTAACGGCTGCCCCCGCGGATCGAGGATTCCACCTTCATTCACCAACTGGACAGCTCGTTGCAATTCATTGAAACAGGAATACGCGGCGGAAGGGCACAGTAAGACCAATAAGGCTCGATCTTGGGGCACATAATAGCCGGAGAGTGAGTAAAACATTGATACTAATTGAGTTATATCAGAACTATAAAATTCTTTCCCAAAAAAGTGCTTCTGGCAATATCGATTTAGCGCATTGCCCCAATCCTGAAATATTACAGAAGCGCCCAATTCTGCCTGCCCTAAGAGATCTTGAGCCTCCTCCTCCGGAGGAGGAGAGGCGGGGTGTCCCAAAGGAAAGTGAACATATCCGCCCCCGGCCTCGCCGGAAATGTCGGCAGCATAAAGCGCTCTTCCGGCCGGCCCCATATCAAGATTTGGCCAGCGCTTAAGAAACGCCTCAAGGATATCCGTCGGCGCCTTGTCCGCGCAATTTGTCAGAATAACCATTACAGGGGCGCCTTCGGGAGACGTCAAAACGGTTATACTCCGCAGGGAAGCACCTTTGCCCCTCAGCTCTTTTTGAAAAATCGGGGCCGGCCCTGCCGCGACATATAAAATCTTATCCGTTACTTCATCATAGAACGGCTCTGCCATCCTCGTGTTTTTCGATAATAATAACGAAAATTCTTCCTGCCATGGCCATACGCCCAGCATAAAAAATCGCTTTTTGCGCGGGAAAGAAAAGAATTCGGCGATCCGCTCTCCCGCGCCATCAAAGACAATCACCTTTTTGAATTGATTACCTTCCGCGCCTTCGAACGCGGCCATCATATCCAAAACCTCCCCGCCCGACGACAAGAATATGGCCGGACGATTATTGCTGATCACGCAATGCGATAACATGGTCATCGCTTGCTCCGCGCACGCGGAAAAGCCCGCATCCTCTCCCAGCCCGGTCAAACAAGCATCTGTGATAATCCGGCTGCCGTTTCCCAAATGAAACTCGAACCGGCTCGCCTCCATAAACACCTGGCGCTTTTCCTTTTCATATTCCAGGAAAAATCTAACAGACTTCTTCGGAGAAATGGTTCCAATGATGCTGTTCGATCTCGGTATCTCAAGATCGCTTGACGGTTGCTCGAATCCATTAAGAGGCCACAAGGCATGATTTACCAAGCGTCCGATCTGACTTGGCTCGGAGACGCCCAGCAGATTCAGGCACGGCAACACATCACAAAACGCATCGAATGAAGGGGGCAATGGTTCAGAGATATGCTTTCGCAACAATCCGCCCAAAACAGAGGTTCTCGATAACTGCCACTGCGCCGCCTTAAGAAAAATACACCCCATGCCTTCGCGGGCAATCCCTTTATTTTGCGCCCGTCGTGCCCGTAAACTCTCGACATGGCGCAAAAATGTTGCTTGCCCGTTAGGCTCCCTTCGGCCGATAGGCTCTTCCCCGCAGGGAACCTTTGGCCTGCGGGAGGAGGAAAACCCGCGTTCACGCGGCTCAGCGGCCAGATCCTTCTTGGGGCGGGAGATCTCAGGATCTTTGGGGGGTTGATGCAATAGCTTGGGAGGCAATGGTTTTTGCTCGAGTTTTACCTTCCGGACTTCCTCCAAAAGCTGTTGCTTTTTTTGAGAAGGAATCTGAAACTTCTTAGGTGCTGGTTCCGCGGATAATGGTCTTCCAACAGAATTGCTTAGATTGGCATTTTTGATGATTGCGTTAACGGAGGATTTGGAAACCTGAATTTTAAATTTTTCGCTGGTGAGGACGGCGAGTTGCCGGCAACCCAGATCATCGTCCGTCCTTTTTTGTTGAAGAACGAAATCAATGACTTCCTTCCGGAATTTATAGACAACGCCCATGGAGCCCCCCCCCACGGGCTAAAGCCCATGGTACCCGGTTTACCCCGACTCGTAAGATATGGCGAAATTCTCTTCGATAATTTCGCCATACTCGTCGGGGTTATCCGCCGACATGCTACTTCGGCGGAATCCGCCGTAGCGCCACGGCTTTTTAATTCGCATTTCCGCCAGAGGCGGATCCGCCTTTGGTGGACATCCACGGCTTAAAAAGCCGTGGTATTCTGCGAAGGCGGATAAAGAATCAACCGCCCCAGATTGGACATTAATTTGTGCACAATATAGCATATTATCGAATGTTGTTCAAACGTTCTTTTAGAGCTATGTTCATTGACGTTTTCGCCCCCCGCTTCGCCATGCTCGCGGCCGATAGGCTCCCTGCGGGAGGGGACTCCAGCCCACATCCTCTGATGTGGACTTCCGCCATTCCAGCTGGTCCTGAAGCGATGTTTTTGTCGCCACAATGGTCCCAGACTTAAGTTCAATAACATACTTGGAACGGAAAAAGACAGGGCTCAAATAAAAAGGTTTTATGCTCCCGGCGAGGCCGACAACGCGATCCTGGCCATCGACGAAAATAGCGTCGATGGCAAAACGCATAAAAAACATGTGGATGGATTGACAGTTTGTAATAACAAGCGCTTCTCCGGCAACAATCTCTTCGCTCCCCAGAAGTCCTTTCATGCGCGTCCAAAACGTATCGGCCAAAAAGACGTTCTGGGCAATGATCGTGTTCTTGCTTTTATTGAAGATTTTCATGGACCAAGAGGAGATATGTGCTGAAAGGCAAAACCTGCGGGACGGCGTAACGCCAGTACTTTGTCAATTTTGTTTTTAATAGTTGATTTCCTCAAAGGTTCAGAGGAATCAACTATTAAAAACTTTTCTGACAAAGTACTAGGCAGTCGGTTTCTGGAACATTTCCTTCTTTAAATCCATACCGCGCGAAACAAGGTCGTCGAAACATTCCGGGATATAACCGGTGGCCTCGAAATCTCCGAGGATTTTGCCGCTTTGGTCGATACCCTTCTGCCGGTAAACAAACACGTCAGCGAGCTTTAACTGAAATTCCTTGTCCAGTCCGGCAACCTCCGTGATCCCCGTGATCTTTCTGGTCCCGTCGGAATAACGGTTGACGTGCACGATGACGTCGATGGCGGAGGAGATCATCTCATTGATGGCGCGCACGGGCAATTCAATGCCGCTTAAAAGGATCATTGAAGACATGCGGGTCAAGGCGTCACGGGTGGAGTTGGCGTGAAGGGTCGTCATGGAACCGTCGTGCCCGGTATTCATCGCCTGAAGCATGTCCAGAATTTCCGGCCCGCGGCATTCTCCAATGACGATCCGGTCCGGACGCATGCGAAGACAGTTGATAAACAGGTCCCGAATGGAGATCTGCCCTCTGCCTTCCACGTTGGGCGGGCGGGACTCCAGGCGCCCCCAATGGCTTTTCTTTAATTTCAACTCGGCGGCGTCTTCGATGGTAATGATGCGCTCGCCATCAGGAATAAATTCGGACAAAACGTTAAGAAGCGTTGTTTTGCCGGCGCCGGTCCCCCCGGAAACGATCATATTCTGGCGCCCCAGGACGCACGCGTGAAGAAAATCGGCCATCGGCTGGGACAAACTATTATACCGGCGCAGCAGATCGCCGGTCTCCAGTTTTTCCTGTGTGAATTTTCGGATAGTGATCATCGGGCCCCTTAACGAAAGAGGGGGGATGATCGCGTTGATACGCGACCCGTCGGGCAGACGCGCGTCGACCATGGGAGTTGATTCGTCAATACGCCGGCCTAGCGGGGCAATGATACGGTCAACGATCCCGCGCATCTTTGAATCCGAGACAAATCTTTTATTGGTCAAAATAAGCTTTCCGGCTTTCTCGACGTAAACCTCGTCTTTGCTGTTGACCATAATATCCGTCACTTCCGGATCCGCCAAGAAATCCTCCAGGGGCCCGAGCCCCAACGCCTCATTGACAATATCTTTCACCAAAGACATGCGCTCTTCGAGGGAAGCAAGTTTTCCTCCCGCTTCTTCCAGTAAAATGTTACCGACCACTTCTTCAGCCGTTCTTTTCAACTTTTGGGTCGCCTGAGGATCATCAAAAACACTGGTGGTTATCCCGTCGAGATTCAACCGCTCGACCAGTTTTTCATGCACCTTTGCTTTCAGGGCCAGAAGCTCGTCTCCCGGCGACAGGAGCGCGTTGCCGGCGATTTGGATCATTTGCTGCGAAATGCCGTATTTTTCCCAAAACCGCGCGGGTTTCTCCAGCCCTTCAGTGGTCCTTGTCTTGGCGAGGTCTCCCGTGGGAACATACAAATTCTCCTTGGTAACAACGTTGGCCATTTTTGTGAAAGCTTCTGCGACTTTGCTGCGCGGATTGTCCATAACGCAGGGAATGCCGCGATTAAGGGCCAGTCCAACCATCTTGCCATCGGAAGGAACGTGACTGAAAATTTCGCACGGCAGGGCTGAACGCACCTCTTGCCAGGCGACGCTGCCGTGACTTTCGGAACGATTCAAAATAAGCTTCACCATCTTGAGAGGGAATTGCAGGCTCTGCAAGACCTCCAGACACCACTTGATTTGATAGACGGCGAGGATGTCCGGTGTGGCCACCAGAAGAATGAGACTTGAAA
>JACROV010000028.1 GCA_016214285.1 Candidatus Omnitrophota bacterium
AGCCCAACGGCCAGGAAAAATTCAAGGGCGGCCAGTCGGATAACGCGAGCAAGGTCAAGTGGACCATGGTCGGGCCTATCCCCGGCGTTGATCTGGCGTTATCCGCTGATGGCTCCAATGGTACGTATACGACGTTTGCCAGCAACGTGCAGGCCTCGCTGCTGGAATACCAGTGGTCCGTGCCGACGAACGTCCTTTCGAGCAACTGCTTTATCCGTATCCAGGACACCAACGACGCTTTGGTCGAGGATAAATCCGACCTGGCTTTCAAGATCATGGATAACATTGTCATCTCCACCCCCAGCGGCGGCGAGAAATGGGTCGTCGGAACACAGCAAAATATTACCTGGACGTCACTGGGCCTGGCGCCGGAAGTCAATATCAAGTATTGCATTGAGCCTACGTTAACGACGTGGCAGCCCGTTGCCTCCAACGTGGCCAGCGCCGCCAATGGCAGCTATCAATGGACGATCCCGCCGACGATCTCGGCCACCACCCGCGTACGCTTGAACGCCGTCATCGGCGGTTCTGAAGATGCCGATTCGGTCTCTATTTCCGCGGCGAATTTTATGATCAAAGGCAGTATCGTCGTGACTGTTCCAAACGGTGGTACCTCTCCGACCTTTGCGGACAAGGAAAAATGGGGCGCGGAGAGCCAGCAGTGGATCCGTTGGACATGGCAGGGTAATATCGACAAGGTCGATATCCATTACTACAACGGTTCGACGTGGGTCGCCATCGACCCTGCCCAGGGGCTTAGCAATACCGGAGAATTTCAATGGACGATCCCGGCCATATCCACGACCCAGGCCCTCGTCAGGGTACGTGATAACAGCCTGACATTCCAGAATGAAGTTTATGATATTTCGGATAATCCGTTCAAGCTCATGCCGCGCATCGTGATCACCCAGCCCAACGGTTCAGAGGTCTGGTACTCGGGAAGCACGGGGAATATCATCTGGAGCAAATACGGTCCGGCCTCCTTTAATACGGTGCAGATCGATTATTCGGTCAATGACCCGACGTTCACCACGCCACTGTCCATCACACCTTCAACACCCAATTCCGGCACTTACGATTGGCTGAATATTCCGGCCAACGCGGTTTCGGGCGCTGTCCGGATCCGTATCGCCAAACCGGATGACATTGCCGATGTGTATGATATTTCCGACGGTGATTTTCGCGTCCGCGCCAATTTCACTTTGAACACGCCTAATGGAGCGCAGAAGTGGGTGGTCGGGAGCACCCAAACGATCTCCTGGAGCCAGATCGGTAATACCACGGGCGTGAAGATCACCTATTACCGGCAGACAAACCCGGCCATCAACGGCACCTTTACTTTGAATAACCCCTATACGACGGGAACATCGACCTATGACTGGGCCATCCCGAACTTTATTTATAGCGACCTTTTGATGAAGGTCGAGGACCCGAACGATAACGGAGCCTTTGACCTTTCGGACGCGGTCTTCAAGATCATGCCCGGATTTACCGTCACGCTGCCTGACGCCGGTTCTTCGAACGAAGCGGATTACAAATGGTATGTCGGCGACCCGGCGACCATCGCCTGGACCTACACGGGCACGGTTGACCAGGTGGGTATTTATTACTCCACCGTCGGTGGCATTGACGGCAGCTGGATATCTTTGACATCCGCGACCGCCAGCGATCTCTCGTGGACATGGTCCTCGGTGCCTAACGCGATCACAACGCAGTTGAAGATCAAGGTAGGTGCCGCCACTGACGCCGATGCCTATGGAGTATCCCAAGGCATGTCCAGGATCCGCGCCAAATTTAATTTGTCCGCGCCCGCCGGCGGGGAACAACTCGTCGTTGGAGATGCCTTTAATATCGTCTGGACCAATGTGGGTACGGTCAACAATGTCGACCTTCATTATTCATTGGATAACTTCGCGACCGCCGGCTTGCCTATTCAGACAAATTATGCCAACGGCGCCAACGGCTCCGGAATTCCGGATCAAAGGCAGTGTCTGGGTGAAGGCGCCGCTTTTGAATGATGCCTGGGAAATCGGGCAGGGCAAGCAGATCAAGTGGGGATGGAAAGGTACGATCCCGGATATCAAGATCACTTATTCGCTCTGGAACGATAACGGTACGCCGACTAACCCCGCGGACGACTTCCAGGGATCGTTTAATCCGATCCAGGAAAATGTGGGTACGGCTAACGACGGCATCGTTACCAACGGTTCCGGCTCCGGAGGCGCGAGCTCCGAGGCCACCTATACTTGGACCATCCCCGATGAGGCCAATAATAATGTGCTCTTAAAAGTTGCCGACAGCCGCCCGAGCGAATCGGATATTGAGAATACGAGTGGTGCCTTCAAGATCATCGGGTATCTGATCATTAAGGCGCCGACGGTCAACGAAAAACTGGCTGTCCAGAGCGTTTACCGGATCCGCTGGGAATGGGGCGGCACCATGCCCGAGGTCGGCATTACGCTTTCAACCAATGGATTTGCCGATGAAACTCAAAACTACGCCGTCGGTACGGTTCCTAACGCGGCAGGCGCGGGCGGACCTGGTTCAGAATATTATTATGATTGGACGGTCCCAGACAAAATTTCGCCCACTTGCAAGTTGCGCATTTATGACCCGCGCGTTCCCACCGTCGTCAACAGCGTTTCGCCGGTCTTCAAGATCCAGGGCGCCTTTACGATGACGGCGCCGACACCGGAGTTGAATAACAACGGCACGCCCAGCGATCCGGGTGATGATTATTACGAGATCCGCTGGGTCACCAATGAAGTCCGGGACATCACCTGGAGCACGTTCGGGACCATTGGCGCGGTCGACCTCGTTTACGCCAAGGACGTTAACAGCGACGGTGTCATTAACGATACGGATTTCGCCCAGGAAATATCGATGGTCAATGGTACCAATATCGCCAATAGCGGCACCTTCGCGTGGGTCGTGCCCAATGAGCGTTATGCGAGTCCGCCGTATTATGTTCCCGTCAAGATCCGTGTCTACGACCATAACGATCACGATGTCTACGTTCAGGGGCCAACGCCTTCCAACGGAGTAGACACAGTAAAGATCGATTATTACAAAATCGTCTGGGATATTCGCGACCTCGTTACCAACCAGCCAATTGCCGGATTGACGGTCGCGGATAATTCGGGATGGAACGCTCAGGGGCTTTCCTCGCCGGTTACCCATTACGTGCCTGCAGGTTACTGGACCGCGGAATGGACCAACAAGGATTTTGGTCCGATTTCAGAATCTTACCTCACCGGCTGGGATTCAAGCGCAAATGTTTATCGAAAAGACCGGACAATCTTCAGGACTATGGAAACGCTCGTCGTGCATATCTGGCGCGCGTATTCCGAGTTCTCTTATGACGTGCCCACCGACAAACTCTTTATCACCTCCTGGCTGGAAAGAGACGGTTCCCTGGTTTCGGGCGCCCAGATTATCGACGTGAGCATTTATGACGGCAACGACAGGATCCAGCGCAAAACTACTTTGGTCGATGGGGTGAATAATAAACATCTTTATCATACGAATATCCCGGATACGGTCAAGCTTTGGACTGGAACACGCTTGGATGCTGACGGTATTGAAGAAGTACGTACCATGGATAATGTCATTGCCGATAGTGCGCCATACAAGACGGGAGAAGCGGCGATCCCGTCTTCTTTCAGCGGGTTCTTTGGGCAAGATTGGTCACCGACCACCCATACCCTGGGAGGCGCGACGCAACCCAAGTTACAATCCGGGAAAGTTTATACGGTCGTCAGTTATGTAAGCATTTCTACGGGTGCTTCCTTTAAGACGCCGGTGTCCTTCTCGGTCACCGTCCCGGTGAGCATGCAGAACGTGTCGGATGTCGTCAGCGACGTGCAAGCGACGGTCAACAGCGTATTGGACAAACCGATTTCAGAGGTGGATGCCAATTTAAGGAGAATCCTTGCCGGTGATAATGCCAACATCGACGACATCGCCGCCCAGGGCGGTATCAAGGGGATCGTTGAAACTAAATTGGATGATCAAGTGGCTATTATTCAGAAGGCCGCGGACGACATGCAGGCGGCCTTTGACGCGGTTCTGACGAGTTTTGAGCAGAGCACGACGGAGGCCATCACTTTATTGAAGGAAGGGGCGGCAACCATTGAGGCAGCCGGGACGACCTTAACTGAAACGGCGGAGAAATATTCCTGGAACGTGACTGTCGCGCCCAACCCCGCGTTGACCGGCGATACGGTTACCATCCAGTTGACTGGTTTGCCAGCCAAGATCCCGCTGTTGGACATCTATAGCTATGACAATAAAGTTATATTCGATGATGTGAACTTTACGGAAACGACGCCGGGTCTTTATTCCTATCAATTTAAAGCCAACAGCAAGTTTACGGCCGGTAAGGCGTACAGCTATGTGGTGGTGGAATCGACCACCAACGGATTTATCACGGGTTCGGGGATGGTCGAATCCATGAGCTTGACGACGATCGCCGGGTTGGCCGCCGCCGGCCCGGAAGCCGTGCGCGTGGCCAAGAAGGCCCTGGAAGCCATCAAGGCGGTTGAGGCCGTGGTGGTTTCGGGAGAAAACATCAATATTTCCCTGACATTAAAGAGTCTCAAAGATTCCATGGACGCCCTTCCGGAAACCATTGCCAAGGAAGGCGTCACGCCCAAGATCATGGACACCGTCCAGGAGATCTCGGATCGCTTGAGCAAGTTGGCCGGTAATGAAGGGTATGATTTAAGCCAGGTCTTTGAAAAGGCGTTGACGGAATCGCCGAGCATCAAGGACCTTCGTATGAGGACCGAAGAGATCAACTCCGTGATCGAACTTTTGCAGGAATTGTTCGAATCCAAGTTCGGCGGCAAGGACGCGCCGGTCGTTTCCACGTCCGTTGAAGGCGGCAGCGTCGTGTTCCGTATCTTCGCCGTCAACCCGTCGAAGGTCAAGCCGCAGAAGGTGCAGATAAAGAATTATCTTCTTGAAGAAGTCAAACCGCGCGATATCATGGACTTAAACGGATTAGATCTCGAATATGACGCCGAGAAGTCCTTGTATTATGTCTTCAAGAATGATCTTGAACTCACCCCTGGCGAGGTGCGGACATTCAGGGTGCACGTTGAAGATATCTGGTTCGTCGCGCAATCGACCCTTACGGATTTCAGAGAGCGCGTCACCGGTATCCTTTCCAGGTTGGATAAGAGCGAATACTTCGATCAGGCCAAAGGCATTGCCGACAGCATTTTCTCCCGTTTGGATTACATCGCCACTTCACAGGGCGACGATTCCATGAGCCGCGAGCAGCATATCGGTCTGTATCGCGAAAACGTCAAGACTGTTGACACGATCAAGGAAGATATTGCCAAAATGGAGAAGATCCTGGTCACGGCTGGCGGACCTCCGTCTCCGGAAATGCTGGCCAAGACCAATATAAAGGCCAATTCACCGACGAAGACGATGACCTGGATCGTTATATTTCTCATCGTTATATTCGTCGGACTTTTGGCGGGTGTTCTGTTTTTCACCTGGTATAGCCAGACCAAAATGAGCAAGGAAGAGCTTCTTTCCGCCCGAAGATCCGCGTTCCCTGGAAATGCCGCGCAAAAGGGAAAAGAGGAGGATAAGGCGGAAGCTCCGAAATAACTACCGGAGTATCCCTTTTGAAAGGTCTGTCGAGTGATCCTGCTGGACGTTACCGTTTTGAGCCCAACCCAAGTCATCTTCGAAGGCAAAGCCAGGAACATGATCGTTCCGGGCGAGCAAGGCGTGTTCGAGGTATTACCCTTTCATAAACGTATCTTAAGCCGTCTTCTCGCGGGAACCATGCCCATCGAAGAACGCGGTTTCCCGATGCGCCGCGGCATCATCAAGGTTAACAAGAACAGGGTAACGGTCATTATGGAAGAGGCGCTACAGGATGGACCATAATCTGGCCTTGCTGTTGATCTTCAGTTTGTGCGTCATCGGTCCCTGCGCCGTTTTTGCCGTCGGAAGCTACGCCAGCATCAACGCTTTGGGAAGAAACCCGTCCAGCGCCCCCAAAATATTCACCGCCATGATCATCGGGCTGGTCTTCGCGGAATCGATAGCGGTCATTGCCATGCTGATCGTGTTCCAGTTGTTCAGTAAAACTTAAAAAGACAGGTTGATAAAACATGCTTATCGTTTCAATGGTTGTCATGATGGTCGTTATTTTTGGCGGGCTGATCCTTGTTTTGCGCAAGGTGTTAAGTCAGAACGTGAGTCTGGCGACCCGCCATCTTGAGGAGCTCAATGACGATTACGCGAAAAAAGAGGCGGATCTCAAGCGTCAGCTTGAAGACGTGCGGCAAAAAGCCGAGGAGATCATCCGTAAGGCCCAGGAGGAAGCGGCGCAGGTCAAGGCGCAGTTGATGAAGGACGCGGAAGCGCAGAAAGCCAAACTTTTGCAGGAAACTCACACCCGGGCCGGGGAGTTGATGCAGCAGGCGGATAAATCGCGGCAGCTGCTTCTCGACGACATCAAGGACAGGATCGCCAGGGAAGCGGTGGACAAGGCCTGCGAGTTGATCCATGATACCTTACCCGAACAATTCAAGCTCAAGGTGCATGAGCACTGGATCGAAGAGCTCATGGACAGCGGGCTTGAGCAGCTCGAACGTCTGAAGATCCCCGAAGATGTCAAGGAGGTAAAGATCACCGCCGCGTTCGCGCTTGAGGAAAATCAGCGCAGGAATCTCACCAGGAAATTAAAGGACGCTTTGAACAAGGATATAACCCTTAAGGAAGAGATCGATCCGCGGGTCGTGGCCGGTTTTATCATTCATATCGGCAGCCTCGTTTTGGACGGAAGCCTCAAGAACAAGATCCAGGAGAGGGCGAGGAATGTCTAATGCCCAGGCCGCCGGTGGTGGAAAAATTCTGCCTGCCGGCCAAGTAGGCCCCACTGGACGGGACAGGCAGGCCCGATTCGAGATCCGCGAAGTAGGGCAGGTCCTGGCGGTACGCAAATTTATCGTCATGGCCAAGGGACTTCCTTCCTGCATGAACGGCCAGCTGGTGGAATTTGCCAACGGTGTCCCGGGTCTGGTCATGGGGTTCACCGAAGAGAAAGTGCAGATCCTGGTATTGGGAGACGCGACCGGGATCTGCGCCGGGGATGAAATTTACAACAAGGGGAAATCATTAAATCTTCCGGTCTCCGACGGTTTTTTGGGCAGGGTCGTCAACAGCCTCTGTCAGCCTCAAGACGGGCTGGGTCCTGTCGAAGCCAAAGATCATTTTCCGGTCTTTCGCGTCGCTCCCGGCGTTATGGACCGGACCCCCATCAAGGAAACCCTGGAAACCGGTACGCTGATCCTTGACGCTATTATTCCCATCGCCATGGGGCAGCGTCAGCTTCTGATCGGCGACCGGCTGACCGGCAAGACCTCAACCGCCCTCGACGCCATTATCAACCAAAAAGGGAAGAACGTTTTTTGTATTTATTGCTGCATCGGCAAGCCCTATTCCAGCCTGGTCAAGGTGCTGGACATCCTTAAAGAAAAGGACGCGCTGCCTTACACGATCGTCGTCAGCGGCATCGCTTCCGTATCCACGGGAGAGCAATATCTGGCCCCCTACACGGCCTGCCTGTTGGGGGAATACTTCATGCACAACGGCAAGGACGTTCTCGTTGTCCTTGACGATCTGACCAAACACGCCTGGGTCTATCGGCAGATCAGTCTTCTCCTGGAGCGCGCTCCGGGCCGCGAAGCGTATCCCGGCGACATATTTTATATCCATTCCCAACTGGTAGAACGCGCCGGATATTTAAAAGAGGAACTGGGCGGCGGCTCCATGACCTTTCTCCCGATCGTGGAGATCCTTCAGGGGGACGTTACCGGCTATATTCCCACCAACTTGATCTCCATGACCGACGGGCAATTGTATTTTTCCACGCCGTTGTTCAACAAAGGATTCAAGCCGGCCATTGATTTCGGTCTTTCGGTCTCGCGTATCGGGAACAAGGCGCAATGGCCGGCGGTGAAACAGTTGAGCAAATCTTTGCGTCTGGATTATCTTCAATACCGGGAACTTGTCCAGATGACGCAGCTGCGCTCCACAGGGCTCTCCAAAGAGGCGGAGAACAAGCTTAAGCGCGGCGAGGTCATCAATCAGCTCATCGTCCAGGGCAAAAACCAGCCGGTTTCCATCGAAGAGCAGATCATTTATCTCTACGCGCTCAATAGGGGGGTTCTCGACGGTCTTTCAGGCAGCCAGATCAAACAGTTCCGTAAGGATATTTTAGCGTTCGTGCAGAAGCGTCACCCGGGATTTTGTCCCAGGATCCGTGAGACGAAAGAATTGACCGACGACCTTAAGGAAAACATTGAAGACGTTCTGAAGGTATATTTAACGGAGATAGTACGATAAATTCCTCCCGAAGGGAGCCTAACGGCAAATCATAGATGAATGACAAATTGCAAATGTCAAATGACAAATCAATGACCAATTTTCAAATTCCCAATTTAATTTTGGTCATTTGGAATTAATTTGTCATTTGGATTTTGACATTTGACATTTTTGTAATTTTGGTTGCTTGTGGTTTGTTTATTGTGATTTAAAATAATAGGGTTATGCCCTTGACTACCACTGCCCCAATATGTAATATATCGGGGCTATGGAAGACTATCCTAAAACGATGCTTGAGTTTAAGAAACTTTTCAATACTGAACAATCGTGCCAAGAATATCTTTACAAAATGCG
>JACROV010000030.1 GCA_016214285.1 Candidatus Omnitrophota bacterium
CGCATTTTGTAAAGATATTCTTGGCACGATTGTTCAGTATTGAAAAGTTTCTTAAACTCAAGCATCGTTTTAGGATAGTCTTCCATAGCCCCGATATATTACATATTGGGGCAGTGGTAGTCAAGGGCATAACCCTATTATATTTTTTTATCAAAGAGCAGCAAGGCGTTGTGTCTTGCTTGCAAAATTATGATGGCTTAAGTGATAACGCATGTCTGGTTGCTGGTTACTGGTTACTGGTTGCCATAATCATTCGCCAATAATCTTAACCAGCACGCGTTTCTTCCGTCTTCCATCAAACTCTCCGTAGAATATCTGTTCCCAGGGCCCAAAATCCAGTTTGCCCTTGGTCACGGCCACGACCACTTCCCGGCCCATGATCTGGCGCTTGAGGTGCGCGTCCGCGTTGTCTTCCCCGGTATCGTTGTGGCGGTATTGATCGACAGGCTCATGAGGCGCCAATTTCTCCAGCCACCGGTCGTAATCGCCGAACAAACCCTGCTCATCATCGTTGATATAAACGCTGGCGCTGATGTGCATCGCGTTGACCAGGCACAATCCTTCCTTGATCCCGCTTTCATCGACCGCCTTTTGCACATCGCCGCTGATATTAATGTAATCCCGGCGGGTCTTGGTATTAAACCATAGCTCTTTGCGGCAGGATCTCATGCCCAGCGCCCTTTCAAATCCCGATATCCACGGAACCTTTGAGCTTCTTCCCCTCTTTGATAAATTTCTCCAAAGACTCCAGATGGGATCCTTCCTTAAGCGCGCCCTGCGCCTGGCGGTAAACGGCCAGGGCGT
Source organism: Candidatus Omnitrophota bacterium (assembly GCA_016214285.1). GTDB lineage: Bacteria > Omnitrophota > Gorgyraeia > Zapsychrales > Zapsychraceae > UBA10015. Next base: position 805 of record JACROV010000030.1, read on the forward strand.
CATCGGGGCGACCCGTGCGCTGATACGCCTGGATGAGATACCCATATCCCGTGTACGACGGCGAGAGCGCGATCGCCTTCTCCAGACAGGGGATCGCCTCCGCGTAATGTCCGCCGAGCACGTAGATCCTTCCCAAACCTATATAGGATAAAGCATAACGCGGAAATAGGCGAATACTTTTTTCGTAATAGGGCCCGGAGCGCCGCCAGTCGTTAAAATAACACAGTCCCATGAAATAATACCCGCGCGGATCGTCCATCCCCAGTTCAAACCCCTTCTCCAGGGCTTCCCGGGCTTTATCAACGGCGCCTAACTTAAAATATTCCATTCCCAAATGCAGATATCCAATGGGGCTCGCCGGGAAATCCCGCACCATCATCGCCGCCATGACCAGATTGCTTTTCCAGGCCATATTCAGCGAAAATGTCGTGATCGCGCACAAGACCACGATCCCCCAGCGCAGGGCCGCGCCCACGCGCGCGCCCGCTCCACGGAAAAGCTTGTCCAGCGACACGCCCCATTTAGTCAACAGGATCGCCGCGACCGCCAAAAATCCGATCGAAGGCAAATACAAAAATCGGTACGCCATTGGGTTAATGAGCGGAATAATGTTGGCAACGGGAATCATCGCAATAAGAAACCACGCGACGAAAAAGACCGCCGTTTTTTCCTCCCGAAGGCCATAGGTCCCCTGAGGGGGAGAGCCTATCGGTTTCCGGCAAATCTGGTACGTCAAAAATATGAACAGGATCAATCCCGCCCACGCCGCGTATTCGGCCGCCGGCGGCGCGTACAAAGGGGGCAGGACCTTGACGGTCAACGGCAGAATGAACCCCGCCAGGTACTGGACAAATATATCAACGGCGAAGGTCGCGTGCGTGAAAACGTTCCCGCCTAACAAACGCGCGTTATCCATCGCGGAATTGCGGAAAACATAAAAATAAATATAAAGATAGAATAATGTGATCAAAAGGTATCCCAGATACCGGCCGTAAAAATGTTTCAGGACATCCAATGTTTTTTCTTTCTTCACCAACACGTCATAGGCCGCCAGCACCCCGAGAAACACGACCGCCGATTCCTTGCTGAACAAGGCCAGCAAAAGCGCGGCGTGCGATAAGGCCTCGATGACTTTTCGCGTTCCTCCTCCCCTCGGGGAGCCTCTGGCCGAAGGGAGCCTGCCGGCGGCGCCGCAGCGCTCCCGGAGGATATAACTCAAGAACGCCAGCAGAAAGAAGAACGCGGCCAAAAGGTCCGCCCGGTAGCCGATCGCGCACACGGCCTCCGATTTTAACGGATGAACGGCGAACAAAACCGCGCCAAACAAGGACAAAGCCGGATCTTCCAGGATCAAAAAAAAGATAAAATAGACAAGGAGGGCGTTAAGGACATGTAAAATCACATTATGAAGATGATATCCGAAGGCGGCGCGTTGCCAGAGCCAATAATCGAGAAAAAATGTCGCCGAAAGGACCGGCCGGTAGGCGACGGACCCCGTATGAGAAAAACTTTTGCGATTAAACGCTTCATCGGAGTCGGTAATGTATCCTGGAGTGAATAATTTCGGAAAATTCGCCCATGTTTCATAGAAGGCATTGTTGACGACAATAAGATGGTCGTCGCCCACGAACCCGTTGGACAAAGCGTTCGAAAAGGTGATCAGAGAGACCAAGATAATCATTAGAACAGATTGACGGTGCGTGACCATATCTTTTAGAAATCCGAAGCACGAAGCTCGAAATCCGAAACAATACCTAAATTCAAAACTAAAAATTCTAAAATGTTGTTTGAAAGATTAAAATTCAGAATTTTTGATTTGTTTCGTATTTCGTGTTTCGAGTTTCGAGTTTCGAGTTTCGTATTTAGTTTAAAACCAGCGGATTGAATTGTTTGATCGCCATGATCATGTACGCTGTCCCGGCCACCGAACAGGTCTTTGTTCCCGGCGGTGTACTCCAGCCGTGGCCCGTGTCGGCGTTCTCCAGCGTCGCGTAAGGCAGGCACCCTTCCCCCTGCCCTTTGACCGACGGGCTGGCGATGATGAGCTTATTAAGTTCCCCCAGATAGCTGCGCGCTTTTTCGGCGTAATAATGGGCCTGGTTAGGGCGCTCCTTCTGCGAAAAATACCGGCTTAATATCTGGTAGGAAACGACCATCTGCGAAGTCCATTCGGGCGAGATCATCCCGCCGCGGGGCATGTTGGCGTGTTTGGCAAAATCAAAACCGGTGACCTCAAGCTTCACCCCGCTGGGCCGCGTAAAAGGCACCGTCACGGCGCAATGTTCTTCGGCGAAGTTCATGATCTCCCCGGGATCCATCCCCAACTGCCGTAATTTCTCCGGCCCGATGGCCGCCAGCGACCACGCAAAGGTGTCCGTGGCGATGGTGGCATCGCCCCGGCCGCGGTTGATCGGCGGCGACTGGTAATCTTTCCCGTGCGGGATCATCGCGTAGGTTTTCAGCCAGGAGAAAACTTTTTTCTGGGCGATCTGGTATTTTTCCTCCTCGGTCAGTTCATACATCATGCCGAAGAACGCGTACGCGTCCAGGTTATGCTCGGTGGCGAACCAGGAAAATTCCGGACCGCCTTTTAATCCGCCCTCGGGGTCCTTGTCCTGGACGGTGATCAACCAGTCGGAGATCGCGCGAGCGACGGGCAAATAATAATCGTCTTTTGTCTTGTGGGTGTACTGCAGGACACCGATCCCGACCCAGATGTTCGGCCCGCAATGGACGGTGTATTCGGCGATGTCCCCGGAATCGTAATAATAGGCGTTGGAAAACCCTTTAAAATTATCTGCGGGAGGCAATTTCTCTTTGAAAAAATTGAGGATCCGCCGGGCGTCGCGCTCGTCGTCGAACAAAAGGAACGTGTTGACCGCCAGGGCCTGGTCATAGATAAACGCCCAGTCCTGGATTATTCCAACGTCACCTTCAAAGCTAAGGATCAAACCCGTTAAGGGGTTCTGGTGGTTCTTGAGCCACTGGTGCATCCGCTCGACGACCGTTTGCTGCATGTCGCTTTTTTGCCGCTCTAAAAGCCGCAGCCGGTCGGCGATGCGCGTTTCCCGCGCGGCTAACTGCTCGTATTCGTTGCTCAATTGCTGGCGCCCGCTGACCCCGTCGAGGTATTGTTTCATCTGTTTGGAAAGTATTTCTTTTTTCCGGCTGATCTCGCCGATCGTTTCCCGGATCTGGGTCTCTTCCTGCTGGGCACGCGCCAGATAATCGACCAGTTTTTCGTTGTCCATGCGCAAACGGTAATTGTAAAACCCGACAATGACAAAACCCAAAAACAAAACCACGACTGCCAAGGCAAGCAGATGCGTCGAGAGGCTCAAGACCCGCGCCTGGCTAAGCATCCGGTCGCAGTCGGCGTAAGCGATCTCGGTAAACTGTAACCCCAGCATGTAATGCGGGGCGTTCTTGCGGTCGAGATGACGGAACCAGGCGATCTTCGCCCTGGCCTTGACCGGCGGACGATGCAAGGGGATGAGCATCGACACCTCGACCTCGACATTCGGTTTGCCGACCTGCTTGAGGACCGCCTCATCGAGATGCGCCGTTTCAAAACACACACCCCCGTCGCTGACGTTGCAGGTGTACCCCTGCTGCCAGGAAGATCCGGCGGCCCCGACCGACAGGTCCCTCCCCGCGGGGAGCCTTTGGCCAAGGGGAGGAGGAGCAATACGGAATTCGACCGGAAGAATACTTTTAAGACGGATATACTTTCTTTTATTGGTAACCCGGGATGTATTTGGGACGCGCATTACAATCGCCCGTGGAGGCCTGGAACGGCTGAACAATTTCTGCGGGGATCCATTCTCACGTGTCTATGGCTTCGGAACGCTTCCTGCCCTTGATCCGCTCGAAATATCTTGTGAAACGCCGGTCGGCGCGCAGATTGTCCAGGTCTTTATCCGCTTCGAGATGTTCGAAGTCGTCGTATCCGCAATGGATGGCATGCTTGATGGCCCGGAAGGCTTTATCCTTATCGTCCAGCAAAGAATAACTGCAGGCGAGGTTGTAAAGGATGACCGGCTCACCGGGGCGAAGCTGGCACAACCGCTCGTCCATTTCCAGACCCTGCCGGTAGAAACCGTTACGCGTATACAGATCTCCCAGCGCGGCCAAGACCTCGATGAAGCCAGGTTTCTTTTCCAGGATCCCTTCGTAGAACCGGATCTCAAAATTCGCGTCGTCGAGTTCTTTTTTACGGTTCATATTCACTCCATTGAAAATCCGAAGCACGAAGCAAATCTTAAAAGTTAAAAAAAGTTGCAAAAGGTTGAAAGACGTTGAAAAACGTTAAAAGTTTCTCGAGGTTACTTTTGTTGCGACCCCTTGCAACGTTCTTCCTCTTGTAACCTTTTCAAACCTCTTCCAACCTTTTCTAACCTTCATTGGCGGATCAGCCTCTGGTTGACGAGATTCGGATTTCGTGTTTAAAATGTTATGTCTTCCTGCTTTTCAGATAGCTGTCAATACGGCTGACCGCTTCTTTAAGACTGTCGTAAGCGGAAGCGTATGAAATGCGCACGTACCCTTCGCACGACGGCCCGAACGCGACCCCTGGCACCAAGGCCACTTTTTTCTTTTTCAAAAGGTTCTGCGCGAAGGCCATGGACGTCTCGCCCGTACTTTTGATCGAAGGAAAAACGTAGAACGCGCCCTGCGGCATGTGACATTCCAGGCCGATCTCGTTAAGCGCCTTGACGATATAATTGCGCCGTCTCTTGTATTCCGCTTTCATTTCCTGCACGCTTTTAAATCCGCTTTTTAAAGCCTCCTGCGCGGCCATCTGTCCCGTAATAGGCGCGCAGAGCATTGTGTACTGGTGGATCTTCGTCATCGCGGCCACCACCTTGGCCGACCCGCAGACCCAACCGATGCGAAAACCCGTCATCGCGTAAGCCTTGGAGAAACCATTGAAGTACAGCACGGAGTCCTTCATGCCTTTTAAGGAAGCGAGCGGAACATGGTCGAAATCGTAGGTGAGCTCGTCGTAGATCTCATCGCTGATGATCAATAATTTATTTTTTTTAGCCGCCCGCGCGATTGCCTGCAGTTCCGGCCGCGTGTAAGAAGCCCCAGTCGGATTGCAGGGATAATTGATCATCAGCGCCTTGACGCCTTTTCCACAGGCCTTGTCGATCTGCTGGGGCGTAAGTTTAAAACCGTTTTCAATACCCGTTTTTAAAATAACGGCTTTACCGCCGGCTAATTCAACGACGGGCCGGTAGGAAACATACACGGGTTCGGGCACAAGCACTTTATCGCCGGGATTCAAAATGGCGCGCATCGCCAGGTCGAGGCCTTCGCTGACACCGACGGTAATAAGGATCTCCTCGTCAAAATCGTAATTCATCCCGTAGCGTGTTTTAAGGAACGCGGCGATCTGTTTGCGCAACTCCGGCATCCCCTTGTTGGAGGTATACGAGGTGTATCCTTTCTCCAGAGAGAAGATGGCCTTTTCGCGGATATGCCAGGGCGTGACAAAGTCCGGTTCCCCGACGCCGAGGGAAATAACGTCTTTCATCCCCAGCACCAGGTCAAAGAACGCGCGAATACCCGAGGGGGCTAACTGCTCAACTTTCTTTGAGATCTCAATCACAAATGCCTTCTTCTTAAATCCCAAATTCCAAGCACCAAATTACAAGCAATATACAATTCCTAAATGACAAAAATTCGAAATTTTAATCATTGGGTATTGTAATTTGTTTGTGGTTTGGAATTTGTTTATTGGAATTTAACTATTTTCAAATTTAATACGATATATTTAACCTTTTCGTCCCCGCTTGCTGTTTAAGAATTTGCCCGTCCTCTTTATATTTTTTCAAAAGAAAATGCGTCGTGGTGCCGCGCACATTCTCCATCGGGGAGAGTTTCGAGGCCACAAAATTGGCGACCGTGTGGATGTTCTCGCCCTCAACGACCAGCAAAAGATCGTACGCGCCCGAGAGCAGGTAACAGCTCGTCACCTCGGGAAAACTGTAGATCCTCTCCGCGATGGAATCGAACCCGACGTTCTTCTGCGGCGTGACGCTCACCTCGATGAGCGCGCGCACGACGGAGCCCGACTCCTTGACCATGTCGCAATTGAGCACGGCCTTGTATTTGAGGATCGTCCCGTTTCTTTCGTATTTGGCGATTGTCTTTTTGACCGACGCGACGCTTGTCCCCGTCAATTTCGCGATCTCCGCCGCGCTGATCCGCGCGTCCTTGGACAATATCTCCAATATCTCGTCCATCACTGACTCCTTTTTTGAGTTTTTTCTTGCAACGAAAATATCTGGTTCTTTAATTGCTTGTTTTCTTCCTCCAGCACCTTGACGGAGTCGCGGAATCGCGCTTCGAAAACGGAAAAACCGGCGACCTCAGGCGCGGAAACAGATTCCTGTTCCACCTTCAATTCTTCGATGGCGCGCGCGAGCCGCTCCCTTTCCTCTTCTTTGCGGCGGATGGTCTCCCCCGCCGCGCCGGATTCCGGCTTGATCCCGCCGGAACCTGACAACGTCCCGGGGGATCTCAGCTGATCTTCCAGCAATATGTTCTCTTGTTTGAGAAATTCCAGCTCATAGACAAGCGCGGCGTTATCTTTAAAAACCTGCGCTTCGTCGGCCAACCGCTTTTCTTCGGCGGTATTCTGTTCAAGCTCTTTTTGCAATCCGGCGAGCTGACGCTCGCGCGCCAGGCGCTTGTCCCGCGATGCAAGTTCCTTGAGCTTCAGTTCCAGCTCAAGCTCCTTTTCCTGATATTGCATATCATAAGATTGCAACAGCCGCAAAGCCTGGGCGGGCTGGCCGGATCCCCTCATATTCTTCATATTTTGTTCCAGATCTTTTTGACGCTCTGACCGCTTTTTCTCCAGGGACGCGATCTCGGCCCGGGACTGCTTGACCTTCTCTTGCAGATCCCCCAATTCCTGCTTCAGCGGCTCCACCTGCGGTGCCAATTCTTCATTCTGCCGCAGCAGAGACTGGATCTTTTCCTTGATCGCGCTGAGTTCGCCAGAACCTTCTTGAGGGTCGAATAACAGTTCCAGATCTACCGGCTTCTCAAGCGGCTCCGCTACCGGCGCCTCGGGCGATCCCTCGGCCAACTCCCCGGCCGGCGCCTCGGTCTGGGCGAGAACGTCCAAAGACACCAACGATATCGCCGCCCCTAATATAAAGACTATGATTAATTTTTCAGGCATGAACATTATTTATTATACAGACTCCTCGTGACTGCGGCAAGATGAAAAACGGCAGAATTTTCGACTTATAAATTTAACATCCCTTCATTCTCGCGGAGCCAGGTTTTGGCATCTTTGTGATCCGGATACATCGCCTCCACCCTGTTCCAAAAACGCCGGGAATGATTTTTGTGGGTAATATGGGCCAATTCGTGGACGACCACGTAATCGATCACCGAGATCGGCGCCATGACAAGCCGCCAGCTGAAATTCAAACGGTCATTGGGCGCGCAGGATCCCCAGCGCCTGTTGGCGCAAGTGATGTTGACCGATTTATAAGCAAGACAAAAGCGCTGCGCCCACCACTCGACGCGCGCCGCGATTATTTTCTTCGCCTCATTTTTATACCATTCGATAAAAAGCTCGCGGCCGCGACTTTGTTCTTTCGCATTCAAAATAAAACCATCGCGCAAATCAAGCGGCTGATCGGTGTCGTTTTGCACTTCCAGAGGGTGAGATTCTCCCAGGAAGAGAAACTCCTCACCGCGGACAAATTGCTTTTGCTTGACTTGCGGTCTTTTCTGCAGCCGGGCAAGGGTCCGCTTGATCCAGTCGGTATTCTTGCCGACAAACTGCTCAATGGTATCAAGCGGGGTATGCGCCGGGGCGCGGACAACTAACGTGGCATCCGCGGAGATCATCAAGGCGAGTGTTCTACGTTTTGAGCGAATGAGTTGATAAGGCTTCACAGCGGTTTTATTCATTCTCCCTGCGCACATCCCCTGAGAATTTTCCCTGCGGATCTTGGCGCACGGTAAAAAGTATCGGCCGACAACACACCCAACAACCCTCAACATATTTCTGCGACCCGGCGGAGGGATCGATGACGACCTCGATCCCCTGCGCACAATAAGGACAGTAAACTTCTTCAGTATCGCCCATCAATACCTGTCCCCCGAATCCGGCCAATGGACACTCCCGGAGTGTCCTGGCTAATTTCTAACTCGGTGGTCTCGCCGAAGGTCGCTGAAAGTCACGTTACCATTGTTCAAACGCTTATGCAAGGAATTTACCAGTCATCCTGCTGTTCTCCTTCTCCCCTTTTATCCTGTAGCGCTAACTCGACCTGCCGGATTAATTCTTTGGCACAGATCGGTTTGTTCAGAAACAGATACGCCCCGGCCTCATAACACTGAAGCAGCGTGTAGCCGTCTTGGGTAGCGGCAAGAAAAATAATCGGAATATTTTTTGCCGCGGGATTTCCTTTAAGGATACGGCAGACTTCCAGCCCGTTTGAATCCGGCAGGAAATAGTCCAGGATAATAAGGTCCCAGCTTCTTTGCTTGGCCAAGGCCACTCCCTGCTGGCTGTTTTCGGCCGTTACCACCTCAAAATCCCGCTTTTGCAGGACCTTTTGAATGAACAGCCTCTGCGCCTGGCTGTCTTCAATGACCAAGACAGAGTTTGGGGACAATTGTTGACCGCTTTTATGGTTGAATTTGTCAAATAAGCCAAACATAGCCCTCCACTCCCACAACAAAGCATTGTCTCACTTAAGGATAACACCTACTATCGTAGGTGTCAATACAAGCTGTTTTTGGGATAATGTGGGCTATGAAAGACGATGAAATTCTCAAGACTTTTTCAAACCGGGTAAGAGAATTGAGGACAAGAAAAGGGCTGACTCAACAGGAACTGGCAGAGTTGGCTGAAGTAGAATATAAATATATTCAGAAAATCGAAGGCAAAAATCCTCCCTCCATTGGCCTTCTAAAACTCGTCAAACTTATTAAAGCATTAGGTGTATCTTTTCCGCAATTCTTTAATTTTCTAAAATAGCTGACAAATAGGGGGACACAATCACTACTGTCCCAACGTTTTTAAACTAATTTTTGTAACTGATTGATGTTTATATGCTACCAGCGAAAAACGTTTTAATCGATTTGAATTCAATCACGTGTTATTTTGGCGTTCCTGTCAAAAAAGGAGCGTCCAATGA
>JACROV010000035.1 GCA_016214285.1 Candidatus Omnitrophota bacterium
AAAATCTTCTCGGCTTTCTCCCGTGTCATGAGAAGATTTATACAACCATATTCTCATCGTCGTCAAACATTTTTGCATTAATTTTCAAAGACAACATCTCAAACCGACGGTTATTTGTCATACTTCTAAAGTGATACGAATATTTTAAATTCTAAACAGCCGGTTTGTTAATTTTGAATTTAGAATTTTGAATTTGTTTCGGATTTCGTGCTTCAACAGTCCATGCACGATGGTTAAATTTGCCATTGGTGTCGGGACTCTTTGTGCTACAATAACCCCCTGTATGGCCAAGACAGTCCACAAGAAGCTCAATATCAGCCCCGCCCAGGAACTCGCAATCCTGCGCAGGATCGTCGAGATCACCAATTCCGCCCTTGATCTGAAGCTGACCCTTGATGAAGTCGTCAAGGCGCTCAACGACATGACCAGCGCGGATTCGATCTTCATTTACCTCTTCGATGAGGACCGTACCCGGCTCACCCTGATGGCCTCCAAAACCCCGCACAAAAAAGAACTGGGAAAGATCGTCCTTAAGGCCGGCGAGGGTGTCGCCGGATGGGTCGCCCGGGAGAACAAGCCCGTGGCCATCAAGCAAAGCGCGTATAAAGACTCGCGTTTTAAACATTTCGACGTTTTGCCCGAGGACAAATATGAGGCCCTGCTTTCGCTTCCCATCATTTACAAAGGAAAATCCATCGGTGTTGTCAATATCCAGCACCGCAAGCCCCACGAATATTCCCAAAGCACCGTCGGATTATTTTCCATTATCGCCCAGCAGATAGGCGGCGTCATCGAGCACGCCCGTCTGTACGAGGACACCAGGAAAAAAGCGTTGCAGTTCGACAGTCTCGTCAAGGTCAGTCAGTCGATCACCTCGGAGAGCTACCTCGACCAGATATTGAATCTCATCGTGGTCGTTACCGCCGAGATGATGAACTCCAAGATCTGTTCGATCATGATCCTTGATGAAAAAGGCAAGGAGCTCGTGATCAGGGCGACCCAGAGCTTGAGCGAGGAATACAAGAAAAAGCCCAACGTCAAGGTGGACTCGAGTATCAGCGGCGAGGTCATCAAGACGAAGAGGCCTTTGACCGTGTATAACGTCTGCGAGGAAAGAAAATATAGTTACCGCGATTTGGCGGCCAAAGAGGGCTTAACTTCGATGCTGTCGGTGCCGATGGTGGTCAAGGACCAGGCGATCGGTATCATCAACGTCTACACCAAAGACCCGCACGAATTCATCCGGGAAGAGATCGACGTCCTGCAGATGGTGGCGAACCAGGCGGCGGTCGCCATCGAGAACACGAAGCTGATGGAAGAGGCCATCAAGGCCAGGGAAGCGCTGGAGACCCGCAAGCTCATCGAGCGCGCCAAGGGCGTTTTGATGCGCTTGAACAATTTAAGCGAAGAGGCCGCCCACCGGCTGATCCATAAAAAGAGCATGGATTCCTGCCGCTCCATGAAAGACATCGCCGAGTCCGTTATCCTGATGGACGAATTACGCCAGGGCAAGTAACGAAGGGTTACTTTCGAAATAACCCCCACTGATTCGCAAAGCGAATCAAAACGTGGGGGTAAATTCGCGCATATCACTTACGTTCGTCCGTCTTTGGCGGACTCCGTAAGTGATGCGCTCATTTATGAAACGTAACCATACACAACTTATTTGCGACATCGGCGAACTGGTCGGGCTCTTTGTGGACACGACGAGCCTAGAGGCCTTTTTGCAAAGAATCGCGGTGATGGTCTCGGAACATATGGGCTCCGAGGTCTGTTCGATCTATTTGTTTTACGACGATACGCAGGAACTGGTCCTGAAGGCGACGCGAGGTTTGAAGCCCGAGGCCATTGGCAAGGTGCGTCTGAGGCTCGGCGAGGGTTTGACCGGAATAGCTATGAAAGAAATGCGCCCGATCTGCGAGCGCAACGCCAGCAAGGCGCCGGGCTACCGCTATTTCCCGGAGATTGGCGAAGAGGTGTATGAGTCTTTTCTGGCTGTCCCGATCACGCGCGGGCAGACCCGTATCGGGGTTTTGGTCATTCAGAACAAACGCAAAGATTATTTTGACGCTGAGGATGTCCAGGCGGTGCGGGCGATCTCTTCCCAGCTGGCTAACACCATCGAAATGGCCAAGGTCCTGATTAGTCTTGAGGAAAAGCGGGGGTACAAGACGCCGGGGTCTGTCAGCGATGATCTTCATCATATCCCCTGCCGGATCGGGTCCACGGGAATGGCCGTGGGCCGGGCCATTGTCGGTGACGAGCGTTATTCGCTCCGGGAACTTAAGGAAGCGGCCAGGAACAAAGACTACAGTCTCGAGGATTTCCGGGCGGCGTTGCGCCGCACCGAAAGCGAACTCGAAGCCATGCAGCGGCAGATCGAGGAAAAGCTCGAGGATGTGGCATCGCTTATTTTCGCGGCGCAGATCCTCATGCTCAAGGACGAGGCGTTCGTCGGGGCGATGACCGAGCTTATCCGCCAGGAGGTGTCCCCGCCGGAGGCCATCATGAGCGTCGTTGAACATTACGTCCAGATGTTCGGCAAACTGTCCAACGACTATTTGCGCGAAAAACGCCAGGATGTCCAGGACATCGGCAAGAGATTGCTGCTGCATCTCGTCGGCGACCGCGAGGGGCTGCAAGACTGCAAGGGCGGCATCATCATCGTCCAGGAGCTTTATCCGTCTGAGCTTTTGAAATTGTCCTCGCAAGGCGTCCAGGGGGTCATCCTTTTAAGCGGGGGGATCACTTCGCATCTGTCGATCCTGGCGCGCTCGCTGGAAATTCCGCTGGTCATTACTGAAACGCCGCAGCTGCTACGGCTGCCCGCCGGCACGCAGATCTTCCTGGACGCCGAAGAAGGTTTCGTGCACGTCAATCCTTCGAAAAACGTTCTGGATCTGTTTGACAAAGTCAAAGCGAAAGTCCAAAAGGGAAAGCGCGAAACGTCGAAGCTTCCGGCGGCGGCCGCGAAGAAAGCGGCGTCGAAAACCAGAGACGGCACGCGCGTCCAGCTTTTGGCCAACATTAATCTGTTGAGCGATCTAAAACACGCCCGGGCGGTCGCGGCGCAAGGGGTGGGGCTTTACCGGACGGAGTTTCCATTTATTGTCAGGTCGGATTTCCCGACGGAAGAGGAGCAATATATCGTTTATAAAAAGGTGGCCGACGCGCTCGATGGGCAGGAACTGACCTTTCGCACCCTCGATATCGGCGGCGACAAGATCCTTTCCTATTATGATTACGGCAAGGAGCAGAATCCTTTTTTGGGGATGCGCTCGATCCGGTTTTCGTTAAAGCACAAGGACGTGTTCCGCCAACAGGTGCGGGCGATCCTTAGAGCGGGTGTGGGGGCGGATCTGAAGATTATGTTCCCGATGATCTCTTCTCTGGATGAATTTCTGGAGGCAAAAGCCATTGTGCTGGAATGTATCCAGGATCTGTCCCATGAAGGGATAGTGTGCCACAAGAAACCCAAGATCGGCCTGATGATCGAGCTGCCGGCCGTGCTGGAGATCATTGATGATCTGGCACAGGAGGCCGATTTTTTCAGTATCGGCACCAACGATTTCGTCCAGTACATGCTGGCGGTCGACCGCACCAACGAGAAAGTAGCTGAATTCTATTTGCCGCACCACCCTTCCATTTTACGGTCTTTGAAGAAAGTGATCGATGCCGCCAACAGTCACGGTAAAGAGGCCTCCATCTGCGGCGACATGGCCCACGACGAACGGTATATTTCTTATCTGCTGGGCATCGGCCTGCGGCGCTTTAGTCTGGATTCTTCCTACATTCCCAGAATACGTGCCGTTGTTGGGGGCACAGATCTGGGTGAGGCAGCAGAAAAAACGGGCCGGTTACTGCGGTGCAACAGGATCGAAGATATCGACCGGCTTTTGAAAAAGGGTCTTTTAAAAACTTGACAAAACCCGAAGTACAGGGTATATTTTACACGTTGTTGACAGCTGGCCGATGATGGCCGGCGAAAGTTTTGCCATCAGACATAGACGTCCGGTGTTCCTGTTTCAGGGAATGTCGGACTTTTTTGTTATCCACCATCGGAGAAACTTGTGGTGGATAACCCCCAGTTCTTTGATTTACTTCGTAAATCAACTGGGGGTGAGCCAAGAGAAAAGTCAAGAGAAAACCCTTGACAAAAATCAGGCCTGATTTTATACTGACGAAAATTTAGCGTCGATGTCTGTTGCGCGGGTGTCCATGTTTTTAAAAGTAATGCAAGGGCAATGAAGTCCTCTTAAGGGCCGGAATACGGCCTGAAAGAGGATTTGCTGTTTTAGGGGAGCCTAAAAAACAACATTAAGTCAAGAAGGAGAGTTGCGATGGGCGCAAGATCACGCATTTCAGAGATGGCTATTAACGAAAAAGGAGAAACGACGATGGAGACAGTAACCAGTATTGCTGGAGGGGTGAACTCGATCCAGGATATTTATGGTAGCAACGTCTTTAGCTTAAAGACGATGCGTAACTATTTGTCCGAGAAGGCTTATACTTCCTTAAGCAAAACGATCAAAGACGCCGGAAAGCTCGACCCTTCGATCGCTGATGAAGTGGCCGACGCCATGAAAAACTGGGCGCTTTCCAAAGGTGCCACGCATTACACGCACTGGTTCCAGCCTTTGACCGGATTGACGGCGGAAAAGCACGATTCTTTTATTTCCCCGGACGGTGAGGGCGGTGTGGTTCTGGAATTCTCCGGAAGCGAACTGATCCAGGGCGAACCGGATGCCTCAAGCTTTCCTTCCGGCGGGTTGAGACCGACCTTTGAAGCGCGTGGGTATACCGGATGGGATCCCACAAGCCCGGCTTTTATTAAAGAAGGGCCCAAGGCGGCGACGCTGTGCATCCCGACGTATTTCGTCGGCTGGAAGGGCGAGGCGCTGGACAAGAAAACGCCTTTGCTGCGTTCGATGAAAGCGTTGAACAAACAGATCGAGCGTTTGGCTAAAATTCTTGGCATTAAAGCCACCCAAAAACCTTACGCGACATTAGGCGGCGAGCAGGAATATTTCCTCATCGACCGCAACTATTACAATCAGAGAATCGACCTGGTTCAGACCGGACGCACGTTGTACGGCAAAGAACCGGCCAAACATCAGCAGATGGCCGACCATTATTTTGGCGCCATCAAGGACCGCGTGATCGCGTTCATGGAAGATTTCGACCGCGAGATGTGGAAGCTGGGGGCTCCGAGCAAAACGCGCCATAATGAAGTCGCGCCGGCGCAGTACGAGATCGCTCCGATCTTCGAGAATCAGAACCTCGCCGTCGATCACAATATGCTGTGCATGGAAGTGATGCAGCGGGTTGCCAAGCGCCACGGGCTGGCGTGTTTGTTGCATGAGAAACCTTTTTCCGGTATCAACGGTTCGGGTAAGCATAACAACTGGTCGGTGACCGGACCTGATGGCAAGAACTGGTTTTCCCCGGGAAGCAACCCTCACGAGAACGAGCGGTTTTTGATCATGGTGGCCGCCGTACTGAAGGCCGTCGATGAAGGCGCCGCGCTTTTGCGCGCGGGTGTCGCTTCCGCCGCCAACGACCATCGTCTGGGATCTCATGAAGCGCCTCCGGCGATCATCTCGGTTTATCTCGGTGAGCAATTGACGGATATCATCGAGCAAATTGAAAAAGGCGGGGCCAAGTCGTCCAAAGCGGGCGGCACGCTGGAAGTCGGCGTTGATTCCTTGCCGGTCCTGCCGCGTCACGCTTCGGACCGTAACAGAACATCACCCTTCGCCTTCACGGGATCGAAATTCGAGTTTCGCGCGGTGGGGTCTTCAATGAGCCTGGCCGGCCCGAACGTCATCCTCAACACGATCGTGGCGGATGCCATCGATCAGATCTGCAGCGAACTTGAATCTGCGGACGGGGGCAATATCAACAAAGCCGTTCAGAAGCTTTTGCAGAATTATATCAAGAAACACAAGCGGGTCATCTTCAACGGTGACAACTACACCGAGGCATGGGCCAAGGAAGCCAAGAAAAGAGGCCTCCCTAACTTGAAGACCACACCGGAAGCGCTGGCGGTTACCAAAGACGCTAAAGTCATCGCTATGTTCGAGCGTCACGGCGTGTTGACTAGGACCGAACTGGTTTCCCGTTACGATGTTTATATGGAAATCTACAACACGATCCTCAAATATGAGTCGGATCTGGCGGCCCAGATGGCCAAGAACATGATCGTGCCGGCCGTATTGAGCTATCAGGGGGGATTGGCGGAGACCATTAAAGCCGTCGAGACCAGCAATAAAGGCAAGGTCACCGAGACCCGCAAGATCCTCAAGGAAGTCACAGACTTGACCGAGACTGCATGGGAACAAATCGCCAAGCTTGAAAAGGCCAGCCCCAGCGGTGCCGCGGAGAAGATTAAATCCGCCATGGAAGAGTTAAGGGAGACGATAGACACGCTTGAAGGTTATGTCCCGGCAGAAACATGGCCGTTACCTTCATACGCGGAAATGTTGTTTCTTTCATAAAGGCTTAATAGTTGAGTTGAGCGGATCAGCCCTTTGGTTCCTTGGTAATTCGAGCGAGCTAAAGGGCTGATTTTTAAACCCTCGGGAATTTTAGATTACCTTACCCGAGGGTTTATCCTGAAGCCGGAGGCAAAGGATTACTATGATTCTAATTCTTAAACACATTGAGATCGAAGGTCCGGAAACGATCGGCCAGTTTTTTGTTGATGAGGGTTTTGAGACCAAGGTCCTTGACCTGCATAAAGGGGATCGCCTTCCTGGGACATTCGATCACCTGGATGCCGTGATCAGCTTGGGCGGCCCGATGAACGTGTATGAGGAAGACAAGTATCCGTTCTTAAAGGAAGAAAATATCTTTTTGCAGGGGATCCTGGAACGGGGGATCCCGTTTATGGGGATCTGCCTGGGAGGCCAATTGCTTGCCAAAGCTTCCGGCTCAAAAGTGGGGCGCTCGCCGGAGAAAGAGATCGGATTTTCGCCGGTCCAATTGACGGCCGCGGGTAAAAAAGACCCGTTATTCCAAGGTGTCGCGGGATCATTGGACGTATTCCAATGGCATGAAGATATGTTTGAAGTTCCCGTGGCCGGTACACTTCTGGCTTCCTCATCGGCGTGTCCTCATCAAGCGTTTCGCGTGGGCAAATGCGCTTACGGCGTGCAATTCCATATCGAGATCACCGATAAAAGCATCCGGGAATGGTCGGATGAATACTTTCATGCAGGCGACCAGACGTTTGCGCAAAAGAAGAAGGCAATGCTCGAGGATTATCGCAAGAAAAAAGACCAATTCCACGGCGTTGCTGATAAAATATATGGAAACTTCTTAGATATAATTTTACAGTCGCAAAGTCACTGATGATTAGAAGCAAGAAGCAGAGAATTAAGAAGCAAGAAAAAATAAGAAGATCAGGTTAATATTTATTTTTTATCTTTGCTTCTTTGGTTCTTGTTTCTTGTTTCTTGCTTCTTTAGAAATATGTTGCGAGTCGCTCTAGCCCAGATCAACCCTACCGTCGGTGATCTTCCCGGCAACCGCCAGAAGATCATCGAGTATATCGCGCGAGCCCGCGCGAAGGACGCGGATATCGTCGTGTTCCCGGAGCTGGCGGTCTGCGGCTACCCGCCGGAAGACCTGCTCCTCAAAGAACATTTCATACGTGATAACATCAAATCTCTGAATTTGTTGGCCCGCGAGGTCAAAGGTATCGCCGCCGTCATCGGGTTTGTTGATATCGATAAAGACAAGCGCCTGTACAACGCCGCCGCGGTCATTTCCGATGGCCGGTGGAAAGGCGTCTACCGCAAGAAAGAACTGCCCAATTATGGAGTATTCGATGAAAAGAGGTACTTTACCGCCGGAGACGACCACATTGTTTTTGCGCTCGGCGGACACGTGTTCGGCGTGACGATCTGCGAAGATATTTGGATCGAGGGAAGTGCTTACCAAGAACAGGTCAAAAGCGGCGCGGACCTTCTTATCAATATTTCCAGCTCGCCGTATGATGTGGGTAAACTCAAGAAGCGGCAAGAATTGTTGCGCAAAAGAGCGCGCCGGACCAAGACTTTCATTTGTTACGCCAATCTCGTCGGCGGCCAGGATGAACTGGTTTTCGACGGCGGCAGCATGATCATCGACCCGCGCGGCAAAACGCGCGCCTTCGGTAAACCGTTCGAAGAAGATCTGGTGGTCGCGGATGTTCCTGTAAAGCCAAGGAAGAGAATTTCCCAAGCGGTTGTATTGACCAAAGGTGTTTTTTATAAAGCACAGGCGCCGTTTGCGGCGCAGGTCGCGCCGGAGGGGACCGACGTTGAACGGATCTACAAGGCGTTGGTCCTGGGCACGCGGGATTACGCGCGTAAAAATAAGTTCCGCGATTGCTTAATCGGTTTAAGCGGCGGGATCGATTCGTCGCTCGTTGCCGCGATCGCCGTCGCCGCCCTCGGCAAAGAGAACGTGATCGGGGTTTCGATGCCTTCGCGTTTTACTTCCGCCGGGACGCGCAGCGACGCCCGCGCGCTGGCTGGAAATTTGGGGATCAAATTCCACGAGATCCCTATTGAGCGGATGTTCGTGACGTATTTGGAACAATTGCGGGAGATTTTTGGAGAACAGCCCTTCGGTCGGGCCGAGGAGAACCTGCAGGCCCGCATTCGTGGAACGATCCTGATGACTTTGTCGAACCGCTGGGGCAGTCTGGTTTTGACCACGGGAAATAAAAGTGAAGTGGGGGTCGGTTATTGCACGTTGTATGGCGATATGAGCGGGGGGTTTGCCGTCATCAAAGATGTTCCCAAAACGACCGTGTATCAATTGGCCCGGCTGGTCAATGAACAGGCCGGGAAAGATATGATCGCGCAAAGCGTTTTGGACCGGGCGCCGACCGCGGAATTGCGGGAAAACCAGAAAGACCAGGATTCTTTGCCGCCGTACGACGTTTTGGATGAAATGCTGCGTGAATATGTGGAAGAACACCGCTCTTTGGCCGAGATGGCGCGTAAAAACGACAAGGAACTGGTCAAAAAAGTCATCGCGATGGTCGACCGCAACGAATACAAGCGCCGGCAAGGGCCGCCGGGGATCAAGATCACCCCCCGCGCCTTCGGCAAAGACTGGCGCCTGCCGATCACGAATAAATACCGGGAGAGTTGATGGTACGAACCAAGACACTCCGGGAGTGTTTTGTGGTACAAATGGAACATGACAAACAAATTCGAAATTGACTTTTTAGAAGATTATAGCCAACCTTCTTTGCTCGAAGAACTTCGACGGGTTCAAAAAATTATTGGAGACCGTCCGGTCACAAAAGCCGATATTGATAAACATGGCAAGGCCGGATGGACGACCTATTTTAGAAAATTTGGCTCTTTCTCCAAAGCCCTTTTAGTCGCTGGGTTAGATACGAGCAGAAGAGTAAATGTGACCAATGAAGAATTAATCAATGCAGTAGTTGAGTTATGGACGCTCACACTTCAAAGGGAAGGGAAAAGACCTTTTTGTTCTGATTTAAAGAAATACAAAATTTTGTATCACTTTAGAAGTATGACAAATAACCGTCGGTTTGAGATGTTGTCTTTGAAAATTAATGCAAAAATGTTTGACGACGATGAGAATATGGTTGTATAAATCTTCTCATGACACGGGAGAAAGCCGAGAAGATTTTAAA
>JACROV010000024.1 GCA_016214285.1 Candidatus Omnitrophota bacterium
CATTCATAATGCAATGGATGAATTTGGGGACCACCACGGCATATTCGTCATCCAGGGCCTGTTTGGGGCCGAAGACGTTGAAATAGCGCAGACAGACGGTTTCCACGCCGAAATGTTCCGAAAAGATCCGGCAATAATATTCACCGGCGAGTTTGCTTAAAGCGTACGGGGAAATGAGCAGTGGATACTGGGTTTCTTTTTGCGGGAATTGGTCCGTGTCGCCATAGACGGAACTTGACGAAGCGAACACAAAGCGTTTGACCTTGTTCGCGGCCGCCGCCTGCAGCATGGTCATCACGCCGTTGATGTTGACGTCGTTGTAGCTGGCCGGGTCATCCATGGATTTCGGGACGGACCGTAATGCCGCCTGGTGCAGGACATGATCCACGCCTTTGCAGGCCGCCAAACAAATATTTTTATCGCGGATATCCCCGCGGATGAGCTCGAATTTGTCCTTCCCCAGCCCCTTGGCGAAGGCCAGGTTCTCTTCTTTTCCGGAGAAAAAATTATCCAGCACGCGGACATAATGCCCGTCGTTGATCAGTTTTTCCGCGATGCTTGAACCGATGAATCCGGCACCGCCCGTGATTAAATAGCGACTCATTGGCAGCTCCTGTTGATGGTTAATGGTAAATGGTTAATGTCAAATGGCTAATGACAAATGTCAAATTAATGACAAATGATAAATTGCTAATCGGAGTCCGTCGTATTCTTGATAATACTGCTTAAAATCAGCATGATTTCCTTGCTTTCATTGATCAGCCATCGGATTTCGTCTCCGATTGTTTTATCCGTAAAATTCGTGGTCGCTTCAAGGAGTTTTAACCAATATCGTGATTCCCGTGCTTCTCTACGTGAAATTCCGATCTTGTTAATAAAATCTTTCCGGGTTAATGCTCCATCCGCTTCTTCCAGATTTGATCCAACGGATCCGCTGGCACGTGTTAATTGTTTGCCGTATTCCCGCGTTGTCTGTGTCAACGGCAGTTGGTCAATTGTTTTTGCCGTCCGGACCGCGAACTTAAACGCCCGATCGTAGATATCAAAATCCTTCCTCTCCTTCATTTGTCATTTATCCATTATCAATTAATTTGTCATTTGACATTGGTCATTTGTCATTAAGTCCCTTTTTCTATTTTCGTTACAAGTACCTGTAAATATATTCCGGCAAGTGATACTCGATGTTCGTCAAAACATGTCCGATGATCTTTGACTGCGATTGCTCCAGAAGTTCGGTGGCTCTGCGGATAACGCCCCGCTGGGTGCGCCCGGCCTGGATAGTCATGAGGATGCCGTCGACCAATGCCCCCACAATGCCCGGGTCCGTGACGGCAATGATCGGAGGCGTATCGATCAGGATAAAATCGAACTGGGTCTTCATATCCGCCAGAAATTGCCGCATTTTATCGGAGCCAAGCAGTTCCGCCGGGTTTTCCGCCACGCTGCCGGCGGCGATGAAGGCAAGATTTTCCATGTCGATGTGAAAAAGCGCTTCGGACGGGTCGGCTTTATCCGTTAAAATTTCCGTAAGGCCCGCTTGCTGGTCAACGCCCAGGTATTTCGCCACGCGGCCCCGGCGCATGTCCGCGTCGACGACCAGGACTTTCGGTTTTTGCGTGGATTGAGCGATCACCATGGCCAGGTTCAACGCGGTAACGGTTTTCCCTTCGGAGTGCAATGAACTGGTAATGACCAGCGTTTTTAGCGGCCGTTTGGCGTTCGTCGAAAGGATATTCGTCCTTAGAATTTTATATTGTTCAGTGATCAGGGCCTTGGGGTCGAAATAAGTGACCAGGCGCGGATCGACCCTGGAATCCCCGATTTTCTTGATGACCAGCGCTTTCTGTTCGCGGATGCGCACGATTTTATCGATGCGCTCGATCCTGTCTTCGGCGGCTTTGCGCAATGCTTCTGTGATTTTACCCATGTGCATTTCCTTTTTTTGTGTCGGTGGTTTAACGTTAATGTCAAATTTAAAATGACAAATGACAAATTAATAACAAATACCAAATTATCAAAAGCCCGTCTTGTTTAGAATATTACGCCTTTTAAGAAGGCGATGTCTTCTTTCGTATGATTCATTTGGCATTGAACATTGTCAATTAATTTGTCATTTGACATTAGTCATTTGTCATTGACTTGAAGCGTTCGGTCCAGCTGTTGCACCTTGTCATTTAACGCCACGAATTTTTCCAACAGCAGTTTGTCATTGACGCGCAAGTCTTCGATCTTGGCCAGGTGGAACTTTGCCTCTTCCAGATTTTCTTTGAGGCCCTTCAGGTCCTTTTGTAATACGACGATCTGTTGGCGCTGGTCTTCGCGCACTGACTCCGCTTTTATCCAGTACCGGCGGATGGCCGCAAGTTCTTGCTTTTGTTCGTCCATATGCCGGGAAAGGACCAGCGTCATCGCCCCGGCATTCTCCAGCTGCGCCATAGTCTTGAAATTCACCAGAACGGAACCCGTCACGGCCACGACGAGTAAGACGGCGGTCAGGCCGTACCCGACGCTTCTGCTTCTGCCCTGGCACGAAACGGGCGAAAGCGCCGGTGAAACCGCGGGCGAAGAAAAAACATGGCCGGATTGTCTTTGGCGTTCTTCGTTGACTTTATTGAGGGCATCGAACAGTTTGCTCATAATTTTAATTACCATCCACAATTCTTTCAAACTCCTCATCAATGTCCGTCTTGTCTTTTTCCTCGGCCATGATCTGGCTGGAGGGCGACTCCTTGACGACTTCCTCCATCAATTCATGGCCGATAATTTCTTTTTCATAAATAAACCCGTTTAAAAGCGCGCTGTCGCAAATCTGGTTGATCAACCGCGGGACGCCTTTGGAGAACCGGTAAACAGTGTCCAGCGCCCGGTCCGTGAAATATTGCCGGTCGGATTCGCTGGCGATCTTCAGCCGGTGCACAATGTATTTTTTGGCGTCCTCCTCGGTAAGCGGCGTCAAATGATAAAAGACCGTGATCCTCTGGCGCAATTGTTCCAGCCGGGGTAAAGCCAGCTTTTTTTTCAATTCCGGCTGCCCCAGGAAGATGATCTGGACCAGTTTTTCGTTTTCGGTCTCCAGGTTGGAGAGCATGCGGACTTCCTCGAGGACGGCTGGCGTGAGGTTCTGCGCCTCATCGATGATGATAACGACGTTATGGCCGTTGCGCAATTGTTCAACGAGATATATGTTCAGTTGGGAAATAAGCTGCGTTTTGGAACCGCGGGTGTACTCGACGCCGAGATCTTCAAGGATGGTGCATAACAGGTCCTTGCCGCTGATATGGGTGTTGGTGACCAGCGCCGTTTGGGTGCGCGCGTCGAGCTTGTTAAGAAGGGTTCGGCACACGGTGGTCTTGCCGGAACCGATGTCCCCGGTAATGACGACAAATCCTTTGCGGGATTCGATGGCGTAAATGAGCGTGCTCAAGGCCTCCACGTGCTTGCCGCTTTCATAAAAGAACCGCGAGCTGGGCGTCATATTAAACGGCGCTTCCTTGAAACCGTAGAATTTGTGATACATAACTTTTTTTGGACGCTAGTTAATGGTTAATGCCAAATGAAAAATGTCAAATTAATGACAAATGACAAAATTGCTGATCAGGAATCTCACCCATTGGTCATTAGTCATTATTAATTAATAGGGTTATGCCTTTGATGAACAGTGCAACAGGATTTCGTGCCCATCGTATGCTGGAAGTGGTAGTCAAGGGCATAACCCTATTAATTAATTTGTCATTTGAAATTTGTCATTAGCCATTTTACGACTTATTTCTTGAGTTCGGCAAATTTTATGTTTCAAACTTAAACTTTATGATCTGATTCGCTGGCAGTTGTCGGCGCAGACGTTCGGCTTTCCGACGAAAACTTCGAGCGTCCATTTCACGCGACA
>JACROV010000041.1 GCA_016214285.1 Candidatus Omnitrophota bacterium
AATTGAATGTCTTTAATGTACCAAGGATCTTGAATATTAAGAGCAAGTTCAAATAACGGTTGGGTAAACATTGGCTTCCTCCTGGTTAAGGTTTTTCCAGGATTATAGCAGATTACCCATTCAAACTTTCAAAGAGGCTATTTTTAACTATGTATAATGAATATTGAAAAGGGATAGCTTCAAACGGCCTTGAATTATCGTAGGCCGGTATCGCGGGGTTTATCGTCTCGAAATCAAGGAAATAAAAAGGATATTCCAATGTATCGAGAAAATCCTTTATTCCTTTTTTGTCGATGTGCGGTGTACCGTTTTTATGGCATATAACCTGAATGTTTTGTTTATCGCTTAGATTGACGTCTGCCTTTATATCGGTAAGACGTAACACACCGCGCTCCAATAATTCGTAGGCTTTCTTTGTCCCGGAATATAAACAAAAAATATCGTCTTTAGGCGGCAAAAAATCCCAGCATATATACTCAAGCGGACAAGGGTGCGGATTGTAGCAATGCGGGCCGATTTTTACGCGCGGCACATCCTCTTTCCGTATCGTTTCGAACATGTCAGCCACATTTGTCTCAATTTCAGGCATGAGGTCATCGCATTGTTTCGTAACATCTTCCGTCGCGAACAATTTTTTAGGTTCTATTTCGCCCTTGCGCACGTATTGATTATTGATATACATGAGATAGCATTTGCGGATCTTTAAGCCCGCGCCTTCGTATACATATTTTTGAAAGGCGACATCGCTGTAATGCTCTTCTTTTACCCCGCTTGAACTCTTTACTTCGATAAGATCCCAAGCGTCCTTCGCAACAGGATTAAGGATATCTGCTAACGCATAGGCCTGCTTATAAACAAAACCCGCTTCGAATAACGGCTTGCGAAACTTGGCGGCCTCTAAAGACTTTTCTGCCTGCTTATCCGGCGCGGGATCTCTTTGAAGTGTTATGCCTCCCGGGAAAAGCGTCTGTGCCAGTTCTCCGACAACTTGACCCTGATCCATTATGGCCTGTGCCGCGGCATCGACTTCCGAGAAATCCTCCTTGCGGTTATATTCGTACCATAGAAGCTTCAGGCACTGCAAGCCGCTCATGTATTTGCTTTTAGACAGCAATGGAAGAGTTCTATTTTTCATCTTTGCCATACAATGTTCCGGAATGCCAAATCTTCGGCCCTAACTTCTTTGCCATTCAGTCCTTGGATAAGCCAAAGTCCACTTTCCCGAATCCGCATCTTCGGTGAATGATTCCCCAGCCAACGATCTGATGGGCTACAATCGTGACAATGATTAACCGTCGCAATTATGCGCTTTTCAAGGTCAAGGCGATGTCGCTTGCTATTCAGCGGTAATACGCAAAATGTAAACATTTTGCGAATGATACGAGACACTTCCCGTTCAGTCAATGAAAGCCGGTTGAAATCAATTCTGCCAGCGATCTGTTGTCGTTTTTGTTTGGTTGTCAAATCCATCTCCCACTGATCGAGAAAAGGATCGTTTCTACTTTTCAATAATGCCCGGCCAATATTTTTCCGAAAAATGCTTCGATCCTTGTTCTCCGTAAGAAAGTGTTCCTCCAGCCTTTGCCTCAAATTGCCTTGGCCAGTATGCGTCCCCACACGGACAATTCGATCACCATTATGCGCACGCTCACCTTTTTCAAAAAGGATATAAATTCCATTCAAAGGAATGCTGATCTCTTTAAATGGAAAGCCATATCGCCCCAAGCCATTAAAAAGATGATGTAATATTTCACACGTCATTTGGGACACCTTTGTTTAAGCCATGCCAATTGTTCCCCGATTCTCAACCCGTCCATTGGTATCTTATAATGGCAAATGGCACCGACTAAATGCCTTCGGTATTTCTCCCCGGCTATGATGACAAATTTATCCTTATTCAAATGTGTCTTCTGGTCTAGCACTTTTAAGATCCCGGCAGCCCATTCTTGAATTTCTTTATCGCCTTTGGTATTTAGGGTTTCCTGATAGGGACCAATCTGAATCTCAGGATCAACCAATCCATGTTTGGCTGATAAAATAAAAATTTTGTCAGGATTAAGAGATTGTGCATAACGCCATCCATAATGGAACCAAGTGCTGTCATATAAATCTTTGGCCTTGCACTTGAACGACTTCTTTTTTCCAACGCAGGACATCAAAACAATTACCATAAGTTTACCTCCTTTTTAGCGCCTGCCATTGAGCTTTAACTTCGTCGATGCTGGGCAGGCCGCTGTAGTTTTGCCACGGTTTCGGAAGAAAATCTTTATATGCCTTGTTCTCTTTTTGCAAGAACGGATACAAATCCGGAATAGGATAGATACCGCCTTTTAGTTTCTTCCCATCACTGGCGGCAAAAACAAAAGGGGTCATCTGCCTAACGGCAGATAAGAGATGCCGCGGATGCGATGGTACCCGAAACAGGATCCATTTATTTAATAGTCCACATTTATCAACGGCAGCGGCTAAGGAAAGAAAATATCCTCTAGGATTGACCAAGGCAAATACTTGCGTAAAACCAATCTTCTCAACCCTGCGGATTCCTTTTACCAGTGACTCTGTCAACGTTTCTAAATATTCGCAGCTTCCGGCTGCCGTGGGCCTAAACCACCGCCAATTGGGTGCGCCCCAGTCTTTACCCGTGGGATTCTTGACACGATCCATTTCTGTTTCAAAAACAATAGCGCCTTTAGATCCTGTTGGCTCAGTTTCTAATGTGGAGCTGTCCACTGCCGCAAACGCCACCATTTCTTTGATCCTTAAGTCGCGAAGGCAAGTATCGGCCTCTTTCCATGTATTCCAACCCTTTTGAGTGTAGACCTCTGCGCGGAAATAATTACCTATACAGGCGGCGGCGTTACAGGGAAGAATTACCAATAATTGTGTGTTTTCTAAACTTTTCAGTTGCATTTATATCCATTTACCTCGTCATTCATATAGAGCACGAAATACGATTCAATTAAATAATAATCATCGCATCGCCGTAACTGTAGAACCGGTACTTTTCCTTGATCGCCTGCGTGTAGGCCTCTTTCATTAATTTTGTCCCGCCGAAGGCGTAGACCAGCATTAAAAGTGTGCTACGCGGTAAATGAAAATTCGTGATCAGGGCATCCACCGCGCGAAAGGTGTGGCCGGGATAAATAAAAATATCCGTTTCACCGGACAGCCGGGACGGGTCCTTGGCCAATGTTTCCAGAACACGGCAGGACGTTGTGCCCACGGCGGCGATCTTGCTTCCCCTCGTTTTTGCCTGCCGGATCGCATTAAAACTTTTTTGCGTCAATGAGTATTCTTCCGTGTGCATTTGGTGCCGCGTGATATCTTCCGTTTCCACCATGCGAAATGTGGCCAGATTGACGTGCAGCGTGACGGTTTCGATCCCGTGCCCCTTCTTGCGTAAGGCATTTAATAACGCCGGGGTAAAATGCAAACCTGCCGTGGGCGAGGCCACGGAACCGGGCTTGCGGGCGTACACGGTCTGGTAATATTTATGGTCCAGCGGTTCATCGGGGCGTTTGATGTACGGCGGCAACGGCATGTGGCCGTGTTTTTTTAACTGCGCGGCCACATCTTTGCGGTTAAAGCGCACGATGCGTTTATGGATGTCGGTCAACTCCGCGGTCAGGCTGCCGCCGTTGAATTGTATCTTTTCATTCAATTTCAGCCGGTTGAGCGGCCGGATGAGCGTTTCATAAAAACGTCCATCCCCATGGGCAAGTTTTTTAAGCAAAAAAACCTCGACCTTGCCCGGCGTCTTTTCGCGGCGCCCCAAAAGCCGCGCGGGAATGACCTTGCTGTCGTTAAGGACAACGCAGGAACCGGGCGGCAGGTATTTTTCCATATTGGCGAATATGTCGTGGGAGACCGCCTGTTTTTGACGGTCGATGACCATCAGCCGCGCCTGGTCACGTTTTTCCAAAGGATACCGGGCGATTAATTCCTGAGGCAGATCAAAATCGAATTTCGAGACTTTCATGGCAGGTCAACGGGCGGTTGTTCGCGATAATCGACGATATCAGCGCCCGGATAATAGAAGGAAAGGATCTCATCGTATTTGTGCCGTTCTTCGGCCATCTGGTGCGCCCCCCACTGGCACATCCCCACCCCGTGCCCCCAGCCTTTACCGATAAGGTCAAAATAATATCCTTTCATGACCACTTCGTATTTATTGCTTTTGACCGTATTGGGGCCGATGATCCCGCGGAATTTAATGCCGGGGATCGTCGTTGTCTTGCCGTCGCGCGAGGTAAAGAGCAGATTATTGATCCGGCCGCTCTCGTTGCGGCTGACCACACGGATATCCGCGATGGGCCCCATCGGGTACCCATTGGCGCCAAGTTTTTCCTGGATGTCTTTGGAGCGATAATTCTTTTTCCAGTTCGCGTGCGGAGCGAGCGCGCAAAATGAACACGGCACGCCGGCTAACGGCGGCAGATTCTCCCCCCAGATGTTTTTGGCGTTCTCCGTGTGACCGCCGCAGGAAGCGTGAAAATAGGCCGGCAAGATCTTGTGGTTATAAACAAGGATCTTTCCCAAGGTGCGCTTGACCGCGATGTTGGTGCGGAAGCGTTCAGAATTCTCGCCGCCGTAGACCTGGGAATAGATGTCTCCGGTCACGTCGTAGTCATCGTTCTTGTTCTTCTTCATTTGGTACAATGCGTACGTGCGGGCGGCCACGGCCTGGGCCTTCATCGCTTCCATCGGCCAGCGGTGCGACACTTCATGATAAAGGACTCCGCGGATGTATTGTTCGATCTCAACGGTATTAACGGCCAGAATTTTTTTGTCCGATTTCAGAATGATATCCAGCGCTCCACGGTAACGATTTACCTTATCATCCAGGTAAAGCGCGATATCCTTGCTGGACGCCAGACGGATCCGGCGTAACGGATATTTCTTGTCGTTGATCGTGATGCCATCCGGATGAGATGAGATCCGGGATTCCCGCAAGTTCCTTCCCTCTTGCAGGAGTGCGCCAGAGGCCAGGTCAATAATTTTGTATTTGCCCCGTATGGAAAAATCCAGTCCGCCGGCTTTATGGAGGATGGCCACCCTGACGTACTTCTCGCTCGACTGGTCAGCCGCGCGCGCCTGCGCGAAGCCTCCCAGCAGCAGGCCAGCAATAATGAGGGAACGGATCAACGGTGACGCCATAGGAAAAGGACCAGGCTTAGAAGGGCGCTTAATAACAGGCATGTGGTGAGCGGAAAATAAAAAGAGAAATTCTCTCTTTTTATGGCGATGTCCCCGGGCAAGCGTCCCAACCAGGGAATTTTACCGGCAATATGCACGATCCCGCCGAGGGCGATCAAAACAATACCCAGGATAACAAAAGTTTTGGCTAATCCCATAACGATTAATAGAGATTCGGCTGGGTTTCTTTTTCGGCCAGTGGGGCCTTGATATGCTTGCTGGCTGCCTGCGTAAGCTCGCGGCCGCGGGGCGTGCGCTTTAAGAATCCGATCTTCAACAGATATGGCTCGATGACATCGACAATAGTGTCCATTTCCTCATTGAGGGTGGCGGCCAGCGTTTCAATGCCCACCGGACCTCCCTTGTAGTGCTGGGCGATGACATTCAGGAGTTTACGGTCCTTGTCATCAAGTCCGATCTCATCGATGGCCAGGGTACGCAAGGCCTCATCGGCGACTGCGGCGGTAATATTCCCTGTTCTTGTTTTGACCTGCGCGTAATCGCGCACGCGGCGCAACAGCCGGTTGGCAATGCGCGGCGTTCCCCGCGCGCGGCGCGCGATCTCAAAGGCGGCCTGCGCGTCAAGCTCGACATTGAGCTTCCTGGCCGAATTGGCCACGATCTGGCTTAATTCCTGCGCGTTATAGAAATCCAGATGGTGGAATATCCCGAAACGTTCGCGTAACGGCGCGGCCAAAAGGCCGCTGCGGGTCGTCGCGCCGATCAGCGTAAATGGCTTAAGATTGAAATTGATCGTCTTGGCGTAGGGCCCTTTATCCACGACAAAATCGATCTTGAAACTTTCCATGGCGGGGTATAAAAATTCTTCGACGACTTTCGAAAGGCGGTGGATCTCATCGATAAAGAAGATGTCCCCTTCCCCCAAATTGGTCAGGATGCCGATGAGGTCTCCGGCGCGCTCAATGGCAGGGCCGGAGGTAATGGTGATGCGCGCGCCCATTTCGTGGGCGACAATGTTGGCCAAGGTGGTTTTTCCCAAACCCGGCGGGCCGGAAAATAATATGTGCTCGAGGCATTCGTGCCGCCCTTTGGCGGCCTGCAGCGACACCTGCAGATTGGCCATCAGCTCGCTTTGCCCCACGAATTCGTTTAACTGCGCGGGCCGCAACGATAGGCTGTAGACCCGGTCTTCTTCAGTTTCCTGATTGAACAGGATCGCTTTCCGCTCTTCCATCGTCCGCGCCCTCATCAATAGGGATAATTTTTTTCTGGTTGCGCATGATCTCGATCTCGCCAAAGACACCTTTTTGGACGGCAATGAGTTCTTTAATACGGATCAACTCCAGAACGGCCAGGAACGTCACGATGATCTCGATCTTCGTGCGGGAGCGCTCAAAAAGGTCCTGCAACCGGATCGTGGACTCCTTGAGCAAAAGATGCAATATGTCATGCAATTTTTTTTCGACCGTAAATTCTTCCGTGATGATCTCGTGGATCACTTCTTCCGGGGCTTTCTTGAGCGCTTCGGAAAGGGCGCTGATCAGGTCAAAAAGGCTGGCCTCGTAATAGATCTCTTTGGATTCTTCCCGCAATTGCTGGAGCGCTTCGGGGTCGATGTTGCGGCCGAAGAAATCCTGCCGCAGGGTTTCTTTTTCTTTAAGCGCCTCGGCGATCTCCTTGAATTTCTTGTATTCCAGCAGCCGGCGGGCCAGTTCATCGCGCGGGTCGAGCTCTTCTTCGGGCTGTTCATTGGGATCCGGAGGCAGAAGCATTCTGGATTTTATTTGCATCAATGTCGCGGCCATAACGAGAAAATCGCCGACAACATCCAGGTCGAGCATTTTCATCATGCTGATGTATTGCATGTACTGCTCGGTGATCTGGCTGATGGGAATGTCGTTGATGTCGATGTCATTTTCTTTGATCAGATACAGCAAAAGATCCAGCGGCCCTTCGAATATTTCCAGTTTCAGTTTGTATCCCATTAGTTCTTAAAATTCGAAACTCGAAATTCGAAATTCGAAACAATATCTAAATCCCCATACCCAAACTGAAAAACCGGGCGTTTGGAACTTGAAATTTATAATAGGGTTATGCCTTTGATGAACAGTGCAACAGGATTTCGTGCCCATCGTATGCTGGAAGTGGTAGTCAAGGGCATAACCCTAATTTATAATTTAGAATTTGTTTCGGATTTCGTGCTTCGGATTTCGAATTTATCCTCCCGTTTCAACTCTTCCCAAAAACAATTTCCCTCACCTGGCCCATGGTTTCCCTGGCGATTTTCTGGGCGCGGCGCTGACCATGGTCCAGGATCTCACGGACATGCTCTTTACGTTTGGCCAGGCCGTTGCGCTTCTCCTGAAAATTTGCTAACCGGTTAACGATCGCTTCTCCAAGGATCATTTTACATTCCGTGCACCCTTTTTGCGCGCGGGTGCACCAGTGATGGGCTTCATCGGCGCGATCAGCGGTGAAAACTTTGTAATAGCTATATACATTACACTGGGCCGGGTGCCCGGGATCGGATAATTTGATCCGTTTGGGATCCGTGAACATTGTTTTCACTTTCTTGACGATCTCCGTCGGCGGATCCGAAAGATTGACCGTATTTTTATAACTTTTGCTCATCTTGCGTCCGTCCGACCCCAAAAGGCGCGGTGTTTGTGCTAGAATGGCCTCGCAATCCTGGAAAAAATTTGTTTTGTAGAGATGGTTGAAACGCCTGGCCATTTCCCGCGTCAATTCGATGTGCGGCAGCTGGTCCTCACCGATGGGAACGGCGCTGGCCTTGTATAAAAGAATGTCCGCGGCCTGTAAAACCGGATACCCCAAGAAAGCATATGTCTGCAGATCGCGCGTTTTGATCTCGCGCAGTTGTTCTTTGTACGTCGGATTTCGTTCCAGCCAGCCCAGCGGGGTGACGCAGGCCAGGATCATTTGCAATTCCAGATGTTCCGGCACCTGCGACTGGACAAATATGATGGATTTTTCCGGATCAATGCCGTAGGCCATCCAGTCCAGGGCCATATCCATGATATTCTCCGCGATCTCTGTGCTTTGCTCATATTCGCCCATAAGCGCGTGCCAGTCGACAATGGAAAAAATGCAGGAATGTTTTTCCTGCATTTCCAGCCAGTTGTCAAGAGCGCCCACGAGGTGTCCCAGATGAAGCTTGCCCGTTGGACGCATGGCGCTAAAAACAATCTTTTTCATCCTTCGACACACTCCTCATCTTATCCGCCGTTTGCTCAGGATGACCCTGAGCGTAGTCGAATGGGTCATATTTTCTGCGCGATTCTTTCGATCTCGTAGGCCTCGATGATGTCGCCGGCCTCAAATCCGGTAAATCCCGCGAAACTGATACCACATTCGGTGCCTTCGGTGACTTCCTTCACATCATCTTTGAAACGTTTAAGGCCAGAAATCGTTCCGGTGTATACCGGCTCTCCGTTACGTACGACATCGATATGGTCCTTGCGGGTAACGCGGCCTTTGGTGACATAGCACCCGGCCACGGTCCCCTGCTTTGATAATTTAAAGACTTCACGGATCTCCACGCGCCCCAGGAATTTCTTGCGGATCTTCGCGTCCAAAAGGCCTTCCAGGGCTTTTCGGATGTCATTGACGGCGTCATAGATGATCCGGTATTGCCGCACATCGACGGGGTCTTCTTCCAGTTCTTTCTTGGCGCGGACATCGATGTCAACGTGGAACGCGATGATGATCGCCTTGGAGGCGACCGCCAAAATGACATCAGAGGAATTCACGTCACCGACACCGGCATGGATAAGTTTGATCTTTACTTTATCGCCGGGAATTTTTGCCAGTGAATCTTTCAACGCCTCCAAAGATCCCTGCACGTCGGCTTTTATAATGACATTAAGTTCTTTGATGTAACCTTCCTGCACCTGGGCGTAAAGATCTTCCAGGGTGACGCGGGAAGTCATTTGCAGACGCCTGTTTTTTAGTTGTTCCTGGCGCTTTGCCGCGATATCTCTGGCCTGACGCTCATCCTCAAGGACGTAAAACAATTCTCCAGCTTCGGGGACATCGGAGGGGCCCAAGACCTCAACGGGCATGGATGGTCCGGCTTCTTTGATCGAGCGCCCGCGATCATCGATTATCGCGCGCACCCGGCCATAAAATGGACCGACAACAATATTATCGCCTTCGCGCAAGGTCCCGCTTTGAACGATGAGTGTCGTCACCGAACCCTTGCCCGGGCTCATATGCGCGTCCACGACGATCCCCGAGGCCTTTTTGTCCGCGTTGGCCTTTAACTCCAGCAGTTCGGCTTCCAGAAGGATCAACTCCAGCAAATTATCCACGCCTTCGCCGGTCATGGCGGAAACACCGACGACAACGGTTTTTCCCCCCCAATCTTCCGGAGCGAGGTTGTGTTCGGATAACTGTTTTTTAACACGATCGGGATCGGCGTTCTTGCGGTCGATCTTATTGAGCGCGACGACGATCGGAACGTTCGCCGCGCGCGCGTGGTTGATGGCCTCTTCCGTCTGAGGCATGATCCCCTCATCCGCGGCAACGACCAAGACAACGATATCCGTAATATGGGCGCCGCGCGCGCGCATGGCCGTGAACGCCTCATGACCGGGCGTGTCTAAGAAAGTAATGCGTCCTTTGGGAAGCACTACCGAGTAAGCCCCGATATGCTGGGTGATCCCGCCATGTTCGGTATCGGTGACCTTTGACTTGCGGATACGGTCCAGGAGCGAAGTTTTTCCATGATCGACGTGTCCCATGAACGTGATGACCGGCGCGCGGGGTTTCAAAAGTTCCGGGTTCTCATCTTCCTTCTGGTGTACCTCGATGAGCTGCTCTTCCTGCGTCTTGATCTTGATGACATTGTATCCGAGTCCGCGGGCAAGTTTAGTGACGATCGCGGCATCCAGGCTCTGGTTGATATGCGTCAAAATCCCTGCTTGCATCAGGGATTTGAGGATAACGCTCGGTTTTTGCTGGACTTTTGTGCTGAAATCTTTGACGCTGATGGGAAGATCGATTTCCAGGTCAATAAGGTGTTTTGTCTGTGCGGGCGGGACTTCGGTACCCTCAGCGGCTATTTGTTGCGCGCCTCCCATGAGGGCTTCGCGAACAACGCCGGAGATTGCCGGCTCATGAGGTGCCGGGAAGCCCCGGTGTTCCGCGCCGCCCATTTTACGCTTTTTCCGGACCAAAGGTTTAAGCGCAATCATCGGTTCTTTACTAAATGGGGCCTTGGGTTTGGCGGCTGGAACCGGTCGTTTCTCGACGGCGGTATCAACCGGCGGCGCTTTCACCATCTGCACTTCCGGCTTCTTCTCCGGCTTCGTGCCCTTTGGAGCAACGGCTTCTTCCTTTTTAACTTTTTTTTTCGCCGTTGGGTTGGCCCGCGATACTTTCCTGGCCGGTTTACTGGTTTTCGCAGATTCCTTTGCGGCGGATTTTTCTTCCATCCCGGGGGATGCCTGCTTTGTCTTTGCCAACTCGCTGCGGACAACCGAGGCAACCGCGACGCTCAATTCCTGGTCGCCATCCCTGGCTTTTAATTTGAAAGACTTTAAAGTCGCCAGGACTTTGTCGGTCGTTGTGCTAAGTTCTTTGGCTAATTCCGATACCTTCATAAACGTCTATTCCTTTTCTTCCTTCTTTGAGGAATTAAGAAGTGATTTGGCGTCCTTGATAATCTTTTTGGCTTTGACGTCACCCAAGCCTTTGATCCTGGTCAACGTTTCGACGTCCGCCGCGACAATTTTTTCCAGCGCGTCAAATCCCGCGGCTTTTAATTGCACCATGATCTTCTCGCCGACCCCGGTCAAGGCGGTCAGGTCACGATCAGATGACTGTTGTTCCGTTGTTTTTTTCTTTTCTTCTTCAGCCGCCTGCGCGGTTTCTTCAACACCTGCCTGCTCCTGCAATTGCTTCCACTGATCGAAGGAGAACAGATCCAGTTCCCAGCTGACCAGTTGGCTTGCCAGACGGACGTTCTGTCCGTGCTTGCCGATGGCCAGCGACAACTGATCGTCCGCCACGATGATGTTCGCCTTCTTTTCATCGTAATTCAACTGGATCTGTGATATCTCCGCCGGAGAAAGGGCCGCCTGGATATATTCCTTGATGTCGGAAGAATAACGGACGATGTCGATCTTCTCCCCCTGCAATTCCGAAACAATGTTCTTGACGCGTGAACCGCGCATCCCCACGCAGGCACCGACGCAATCGACCTTCTCGTCCTTGGAGTAAACGGCGATCTTGGTGCGCTCTCCCACATCGCGGGCGATCGCTTTGATCTCAACGATCCCCTCATAGATCTCGGGGACTTCCAGCTGGAAAAGTTTCCGGACAAAGTTCGGATTGGCCCGGGATAAAAGGATCTGGGGACCTTTGCTGTCGCGTTTGACGTCCAGCACGTAGGCCCGGATACGATCTCCCTGGCGGAACTCCTCTTTGGGAGATTGTTCTTTTTTGGGGATATACGCTTCGGCTTTTCCTAGATCAACGATGATGTTCCCGCGCTCGAAGCGGTAGACGCCACCGGCGATGATCTCACCGATACGTATCTGGTATTCGTTAAAAACGACATCTTTTTCGGCCTCGCGGATCTTTTGAATGACGACTTGTTTCGCTGTTTGCGCGGCGATGCGTCCGAATTCGCTGGAACGGATCTCCTGGGTTCCCGCGTACGCCGTGATCCTGCCGGTTTTGATGTCCAAAACAGCACGGACCTCTTCGTTCTTGTCGACCGTCCACAGCTTTTTAGCGGCGGTGGCGACGGCGGATTCGACGGCCTCAATCAGGATCTTTTTGTCGATGCCTTTATCGCGCTCCAATTGTTCGAGTATGGTCAATAATTCAGTGCTTTCCATTCCTGATTCCCTTCTTCATATTTCCTGAACTGCTTTTTGTATGTTATCAATGGCTAATTCCATCACGCCTTGCGGCGTGTCCACGACCACCTGGTCATCCTTCACCTCTTTAATGGTGCCGGAATATTCCAGCCGTTCATTGACCGGCGCGCGTAAATGGACCCTGATCAACCGCCCCCTCTTTCGGGAAAAATCTCTCGTGGTCAGTAACGGACGATCCAGACCCGGAGAAGAAACTTCCACCTGAAAATCGTCACCGAAAATCTGCGCCTGATCGCATTGTTTGAATATTTCGCGATTGATGGCCGAACATTCTCCGACCGTGATCCCACCGGAATCTTTATCAACAAGGATTTCAACGATCCGGGTTCGTCCTCGACGTTTAAGGGTCAGTTCAACCAGGTCAGCCCCGGCGCGGACAATGCTAGGCATTATAAGCTCGCGGAGTTGCCGTGTCAACCCATCGACGCGCTCCCGGCTTTGGCCGGGAGCTTGCTCAGGGTTGTTATACTGAGCGGCGCCGTGATTTCTGTTTTTTCGGCGCCGTCGAAGTATCAATTCTTCAGACACGGGGTTCCTCCACGGATTTCAGCCACCTTTTGGGACATCGCGTTTTTATCCAC
The DNA here is from genome assembly GCA_016214285.1 of Candidatus Omnitrophota bacterium. Classification (GTDB taxonomy): domain Bacteria; phylum Omnitrophota; class Gorgyraeia; order Zapsychrales; family Zapsychraceae; genus UBA10015. The sequence goes on from JACROV010000041.1 coordinate 12,647, forward strand.
AACCACAGCTTCGCCACTCCTGCGGTCCTTGATCTCAACCTTCCCCTCAGCCAGATTGCGCTTGCCGATAATAACGCGTAAGGGGATACCGATAAGGTCCGCGTCGTTAAATTTCACGCCCGCGGTTTCCGAACGGTCGTCCAAGAGGACATCATAACCGGAAGCGGTCAGTTCCCTGTAGTAACGTTGCGCCAGATCCACAATCTCCCCGGCCTCATTGCCCGCCGCCAGCGGTACAATTTCCACGTCAAAAGGCGTCACTTCGCCCGGCCAGCGAATCCCGCGTTCATCATGATGCTTTTCGATAATGGCCGCGATCACGCGGCTGACGCCGATACCGTAACAGCCCATGATCATCGGCTTTTGTTTGCCGTCTTCATCTAGGAATTGCGCGTGTTGCGCCTGGCTGTATTTCGTTCCCAGCCGGAATATATGTCCCAGCTCGATCGCCACTTCCCCTTTTAAAACGCCTTTATGGCACTGGGGACACTTCGCGCCATTGGCGCGTTCCCCAAAGACGGAACAATAGCTGTGGCAGGACGGACAACGCAAGATCGTATCTTCTCCTATCGGCGCGGTCACCAGAAATTCATGGGACATGTCCCCGCCCATGGCCCCGGAATCCGCTTCAATGATGACCGCGTCCAGCCCGCAGCGGCGAAAAATATTTTGATAGGCTTCATACATCAATTGATAGTTTTTTTTAAGACCTTCGAGGTCGCGATCAAAGCTGTACGCGTCTTTCATAATAAATTCGCAGGCCCGCACGATACCAAAACGCGTGCGCAGCTCATCGCGAAATTTCGTTTGAATCTGATAAAAGGTAACCGGCAGTTGCCGGTACGATTGAACGTAATTCTTGACCAGATCGGTAATGACCTCTTCATGCGTGGGACCCAAACACATAGCGCGTCCGCGGTTATCGGTAAACTTGATCATGACGTCTTTGAGGACCTCATCGCGGCCGGTTTGTTTCCAGAGTTCGACGGGTTGCAGGCACGGCAAAAACAATTCCACGGCGCCGGCGTTGTTCATTTCTTCGCGGATAATATGTTCGATCCGGCGCAGGACCTTTAACCCCAAAGGCAGATAGGAATAGACCCCCGAGGTGAGCATATGCACGAACCCGCCGCGTAAAAGGAACTGATGGCTCATCGCCTCCACCCCGATCGGCGTTTCCTTGAATGTTGGAATGAAATATTTAGACCACAGCATATCAAGAATCCTTAACGGCCGGCAAAGATTCATCGAAGAACCCCGGCGGCAATGTTACCAGCCTTTTCTTGAATTTTTTATAAAACGACGGACGGCGGCGGTCCATGACCCAATCGCCGATGACCTCACCTTTTTCAGTCATGCCTTTTTGATCAAAATGAAGGACATCGTGCAATATCGGCCGCTGGTTCTTTTCATCATAAATCAGGTCGGCCACCGCTGTCACACGGCGACGCCCATCCAGAAAAAGTTCAACGTGGACGACGATGTCGATGGCGCGCGCCACTTGTTTCTGGATCTGTTCGGTGCTTAAGCGGACCCCGGCCATAAGCATCATCATGACCATGCGGTTAAAGCAATCTTCCGGCGTTTCGGCGTGCACGATCGCGAGCGACCCGCTGTGACCGCTGCTGATCGACTGGATCAGATCGAGCATTTCTTCCCCGCGCACCTCACCAATGATGATGCGGTCCGGCCGCATGCGCAGTGAATTAACGAACAATTCGCGCAGCGTGATCTCTCCGCGGCCTTCGATGTTGGACGGTTTTGAAACGAGCGCAACCACATGGTCCTGAAGCAGGCGCAACTCCGGGGTATCTTCGATGGTGATGATCCGTTCCTCCGAGGGGATGTGCCGGGAAAATACGTTAAGCATGGTCGTCTTCCCCGAACCGGTCGACCCGCAAAAAATGACGTTGAGCCTGGCCTTCATGGCCGCGATCAGCAACGTCGCGATATTCTTGTCGATCATCTTGAGGTTCAGAAGGTCATCCACCGTTCCGATGGCATCGTTGAACTTGCGCACCGTCATAACTGGTCCGATGAGCGAACAGGGCGGCAGAATAACATTAACGCGCGACCCGTCCTTGAGCATAAAATCGACATACGGAGAAGATTCATCCACCCGCTTGTTCGAACCCGAGGCGGCGAGGATTTTCTGGATGGTGTGCACCAGTTGCGCGTTGTTGTCGAATTTTATATCGGATAATGAAATGCGGCCGTTGCGCTGAAGATAGGTCTGCTTGGGCCCGTTGACCATGATCTCCGATATCGTTTTATCTTCCATCAAAGGCCGCAACGGCCCCATGCTGACCAGGGCGCTGACCAGATCGCGGATGACGGCCGCGCGCACATCCTTTTCGATGACCACGTTTTGCTCCTGGCACATCCGGACAATGGCGTCATCGACGAATTTGCGCAGCTGATCCTCCGTCAGCGAATCCTTGACCTTAAGGAAATCCGTTTCCTTAATCAGGTAATGATTGACCACATCGCGTAAGTCATTGTTTCCCATCGTTCATCTCCCTTCCTAAGGAAGCAATTGCTTGATCTTGTCGATAAATCCAAAACGTGAAAAATCACTGTAGAGCACGAACAGCGCCAGGAGCACGATCAGGCTAAACCCGACCTTGGCAACATATTCGTCGGTGCGTGCCGATAGCGCGCGCCCCCGGAGCTTTTCGATACCCAGCAATAACAAGTGTCCGCCATCAAGCGGTATGACCGGCAGTAAATTGAAGATCGCCAGACTGGCGCTGATGACCCCCATAATGAACAAAACGTGCGACATGCCCATTTCGGCGGCTTTTTTCAAAATGTAAAAAATACCGATGGGGCCCGTCACGTTTTCTTTGACCGACATTGAACCCGTGAGCATGGCAAATATCGCCTTGTATGTCATGTTCGTGATCTTGATCAATTCCTGCCCGGATTTCAGGAGCGCAACGGCCGGATTGTATTTGAGGGTAATGATATCTTCCTCCGGGCGGATGCCGACCAGGCGTACTTTCCGGTATTTCCCAAAGATTGATTTGTTCATTTCCACGCGCGGCGCGATCGTTGTGTCGATTTCACGCCCGTCGCGCCGGATCCTTAGCTGGATCGTGTCCGCGGTGGAGGAGATGATCGCTTCCTGCAAACCGCTCCAGCTTTCCGTTATTCGATCATTGACGCGAAGGATCTGGTCGCCGACCTGAACTCCCGCGGCCTGCGCGGGGTAGCCCTCAAGGATGGTGCCGACTTTATTGCTCAGGTCGGGATACCCCACCATAAAAACGACAAATAAACAAACGTAGGCAAAAATAAAATTGACTACCGGGCCGTTGAAGATGACAAGTGCCCGGTGTCCGGCGGGTTTCGAATAAAATTCATCAGGGTTGCCGCTGCATTGGGAGCGTTCATCTCCGGCCATCTTGACATACCCGCCCAGGGGAATGATGTTGATCATGTAACGCGTCCCGTTATGCATCCATGAATATATCGTTGGTCCGAACCCCAGCGCGAAGCGTTCCACCGCGATCCCCAGGCGTTTCGCGGTTACAAAGTGTCCCCATTCGTGAACGACGATCAAAATGCTTAATGTGACGACAAACAAAATTATACTGTTTAAATTTGCCCAAAGCGTTTCCATAATTTTTACCGTTCCTTGATCAGCCGACCGGCTTCTTCCCGCGCCCATTGGTCCGCGTCCAGAATCTGCGTAAAGGAAGGGCGGTCGATGACTTTATGTTTTTGGACGACTTTTTCCACTGTTCTGTAGATCCCCGTAAAAGGCAGACAACGATTTAAAAAGGCGTCGACCGCCATTTCGTCAGCCGCGTTCAACGCTGCCGGAAGCGTTCCTCCCCGCCGGCCAACGTCAATGGCCAAGGCCAATGAGGGAAATTTTTTATAATTCGGCTTTTGGAACGTCAGCCTGCCCAGCCGCGTGAAGTCCACGCTTTTTAATCCCGTTTTCCAGCGCTGTGGGTACGTCAGCGCGTACTGGATCGGCAATCGCATATCCGTCACGCCAAGCTGCGCGACGATCGATCCATCCGTAAATTCGACCATCGAATGGATGACGGCCTCCGGATGCACAACGACCTCGATATCATCAACATCAAGCCCGAACAAATGTTTAGCCTCGATCACTTCAAATCCTTTGTTCATCAAGCTTGCCGAATCGACCGTGATGCGTTTTCCCATCTTCCAGCGCGGGTGCTTAAGGATCTGAGTGACGGACAACGCATCGAAACGCGCCGGTGAAATGTTCAAAAGTGCTCCGCCCGAGGCCGTCAAATAGATCTTCTTGAGATGTTCCCGGTCCTCTCCCGCCAGGCACTGAAAAATGGCGCTTTGTTCACTGTCAATGGGCACGATGGTCGCCTTATGCCGCCGGGCCTCGCGCATCAGGATATTCCCCGCCGATACGAGGGCTTCTTTGTTGGCCGGCGCGACCGTTTTCCCGGTACGCACCGCCGTCAAGAACGGCCGCAGTGCGGCGCTTCCATGCATCGCGACCACGATCACATCGACGGATCGCAAGCGGATGATCTCGTCAATATCCGCCTTGACGTTCAAGACTTTGGTGATCCTCGTATTTATATGCCGGCGAAGGTAATCAACCCCTGAGCCGTTAACGGCCGCGTGCGACGGGCGGAATTTACGTACTTGTTGTTCTAAAAGCCGGTAATTGTTGTATGCCGTCAATCCAACGACCTTAAAGCGATCCGCGAAGCGCTCAATGACCTTCAGGGCATTGATGCCGATGGACCCGGTTGAACCAAGAATAACGATATTCCTGCGCGTCATGTTGCTACGGGCGTATAACCACCGAACTTATATAGAAATAAAATACCGGCGCCGAGAATAAGATGCTGTCGATCGTATCAAGAACACCGCCCAGCCCGGGGAAAAGCTTCCCGGAATCCTTCACATTGCAATCCCGCTTGATAAGCGATTCGGACAGATCGCCCAGTTGTCCCATACCGCCAAAAAATATCCCCATTACGGCAATATGACCAGGTGAAAAACCGAATTGCGGCGGGATCAAACCACTGCCGAGAATGGCCGCCAAAGCACTGAACGCAAAACTGCCCAGGCTTCCCTCGATCGTTTTGTTGGGGCTGATGCGCGGCCACAGCGGATGTTTCCCGAATTTACTGCCGATCAATAACGCCCCCATGTCCCCGCATTTTGTCACCAACAGAATGAAGGCCAGCAACTTGACGCCATCGGTCCCGGGCAAGAAATACCTTATCCGGATCAGAAAGCTGAACAGCCACGAAACGTACAGGATCCCGAACAGCGTCGTTGATATCCCGATGATCGCGTTGGTGTTGTCATTACGGATGAATTGCATGAGAAAGATCAGCAGTAAAAGAAGGACGATGAACAACAACTCCCATTTTCCGGTCGGTTCAAAACGCGTAAAGATAGAAAGCGGGATCAGCATGCCAATGATGATGCCGGTATAACTGTAGATGGGAATCCCCTTCTTCTTGACCAGATAGAAGAATTCATACAGTCCCGCGAGTGTCAATCCCAGCAAAACGGTGATAAAAATCCACGCATTGAGGACCGCAGCAATTGTGACCAGGATCATGGTCGTTGAACTTATAAAGCGCGCTTTGTTCATCAGGATCCTTCCCGTACCGTTCCGGCCAGATCGCCGTAACGGCGTTCACGCTTCTGGTAATCCGCGATGGCCTTTTCGAATTCTTCTCTTGTAAAATCCGGCCAGAATTTGTCCGTAAAATACAGCTCCGAATAAGAAAGCTGCCACAAAAGGAAATTGCTGATCCTTTTTTCGCCGGATGTCCGGATAAGAAGGTCAGGATCAGGGAGGTCTTTGGTGTACAAGAATTGAGTGATGGTCTTTTCGTCGATATCAGCGATGACTAAAGACTTCTTTTCCACCGCCGCCGCGATTTTTTTGACCGCGTCGACGATCTCCTGGCGGGAACCGTAATTGAACGCCAAATTCACGATCAGCCCCGTATTATCCTTTGTCTCATGAATAGCCATTTGAAATGCTTTCAGGACCGATCCGGGAACACTTTCCTCCCGGCCGATCACCTGGAATCGTACGTTATTCTCCTTCAACATTTTTATTTTCTTTTGCAGAACATTGGTCAACAGGCTCATCAATATCGAGATCTCGGATTCCGGACGCCGCCAATTTTCGGTCGAAAACGTAAATAGAGTCAGCACTTTGACCCCGATCTTTTGGGCCGCGGCAACGATCTCTTCCACGCGCCTGATCCCTTCCGTGTGGCCCTGCGTTCGAGTAAGATGCTGACGTTTCGCCCAGCGGCCGTTACCATCCATAATGATGGCAACATGCCGCGGGATATTAGATGTTTGTATCATATAAAAAAAAGGGGGGGCTTCTTGTCCCCCGTCACAGTACGCTACAGTATTCGGCAAAGGCTTCGTTATTAAAGCATGTCGCTGGCTTGCTTCGACTTTGCTCAGCATCCTTCGAAGCATCCTGAGCTTGTCGGAAGGACACCACTCGCCCTGAGCAAGGCCCGCCTTAGGCGGGCCGCGTCGAAGGGCTAGGTGGCGCCGGCGGCAGTTGTTACATCGGACCTGGAATTACTCTGGCCCATCGGGATTGGAACCTGTTCCAGCTGTTGAATGCGCTGCTGCAGTGATTTCTGAAGGGTCGCGCCCTCTGCGACCCGCTCCTGCAATTGCGCATTCAAGGACTGTGTTTGTTCCAGCAATTTTTCCGCACTCCTGACTTTCGCCTGCGCGCGTTCCAGCTCATTTTCCAAATTACGGATCTGCGAGATGGTTTTTTCGAGACTTTCCTCGGCCGTTAAACGCGTGTACCGTTCGCTTTCCAGGACTTTTCTGGCCTGAAGGACATTCTGGTTAAAATGAATGGCCAAACCAAAACAAAACACCACCAATGCGACCGCCAAGACAATAGCAACGACTTTCATAACTTAGGCCTCCCGATCAACGTCCTTCCGTCGTTCTATTAGGAAGAATAACGATCTCCACACGGCGGTTCTTTTGCCGCCCTTCACTCGTCGAGTTATCGGCAACCGGCCGGAATTCTCCGTATCCCGTGGCGGACAAACGCCCGGGCAAAAGATTATGCGTTTGAGCCAAATAATGTAAAACACTCAGCGCCCGCGCGCTGGATAATTCCCAATTCGTTTTCCATCCGGAACGCTGGATCGGGACATCATCCGTATGCCCCTCAATGCCAACGGATAGATCTTTGACGGTCGTATTCAGAACATCCGCGATCTTATCCAGTTTTTCAAAAGAACTTTGCCGTAATTCAGCTTTTCCTGAACCGAACAAAACCTCGGCCACAAAGGTGATGACCAGCCCGCGGTCCATCATTTTCACGCTGACTTCCCGATCGCTGATCTCTTTGCTAAGCCGCGCTTCAAGTTCCGCCTTGGCTTGTTCAAGGCTGTTCAAACGGCCTTTAAGCTTAGCGATCTCTTCAACATCCGAGCGTCTACCTTTTTGGAATACGATCGTGCAGCCGTTAACAGCGAAGACTAAGGCAAGGGTCGCGAATAGCGTGAAAAAATTTGAAGAAATCCGATACATCCAATCCTCCCGGATATTGTTAGCCCCACCGTAACATAGGCATAATTCAAAATCAAGCTCTTTATGACAACTTAAGCTCCTGCAACAAGATACGGCCTAACGGACAATAATTTCCGAGCGCTTTGTTCCAATGGAAATATATCTAACACCGACTTTCAGGAGCTTCTCAAGGCGCTCAATGTATTTGCGCGCGTTGGCAGGCAGTTGGCCGTAGGTACGCGCCCCGCTGATGTCCGTTTTCCAGCCGTCCAATTCCTCGTAGACAGGCTGAACATTGCTCAAAACCTCAAAATCCATGGGAAAATTCTTGCAGATCTTCCCTTTATATTTGTATCCGGTGCATATTCGGATCTTATCAAGATCACCCAGGACATCCAGTTTCATGATGGCAAGTTCATGGACATTGTTGATTATGACCGAATAGCGCACCAGCACACTGTCAAACCAGCCACAGCGTCTGGGCCGTCCGGTCGTGGAGCCAAACTCGTTACCTTTGGCGCGTATTTCATTTTTCAAACTGGAGGCGAATTCTGTCGGGAACGGCCCCTCCCCCACACGCGTCGTGTAGGCCTTGACGCAGGCGATGGTTTTATCGATTCGCGTGGGAGCGACGCCGCTTCCCGTGCACAAGCCGCCGACTATGGAATTGGAGGACGTGACAAATGGATACGTGCCAAAATCAATATCCAGGAACGTCCCCTGCGCGCCTTCGAAAAGAACGGATTTTTTGTGATCCAGCGCATCATTTAAGTAAAGCGCGGCATCGCAGACGTAAGGGCTAAGTTTTTTCCCGTACTCCAGATACTCCTCGTAGATACCCCGGAATGAAAATCCCCTGGTGTTAAAAACTTTTTGGAAAATTTCGTTCTTTTCCCGGAGATTATCCTCCAGCTTGGACTTAAGAACTCGCTGGTTCAAGAGATCAATGATACGGATCCCGCAGCGGCTGACCTTATCCGCGTAGCACGGGCCGATGCCGCGCCCCGTGGTCCCGATCTTGTTTTTTCGTTTCGATTCGCGCAGGCCGTCCAATATCCGGTGATACGGCATCACGACGTGGGCGTGCCCGGAGATCTTTAAGCGCTGGGCCCCCACTTTGATCCCGCGGCGCGCGAGATCATCGATCTCTTTTAAAAGAGCTTTCGGATCGACCACCACCCCGTTTCCGATCACACATACCTTTCCCTTGTGCAAAATGGCGGAGGGCAGCAAGTGAAAAACATATTCCTGCTCACCGACGACAACCGTGTGCCCGGCGTTATTCCCGCCCTGGTAACGTACGGTGATATCACTGTGTTCGGAAAGGATGTCGATCAACTTTCCCTTTCCCTCATCCCCCCATTGCGAACCCACGACGACAATGTTCATAAGGCACCTTTACGTTGCGATGAATAGATAAATCAGCCCCATGCCAACAGCGATAAAAATGGCGGAACTGCTGATCCGCACCCATGAAATAACGTTGAGCAAATCATTGCGCAACTTCGCGCAGTGCCTGAGATAAAATATCATCCCCCATACTGCCGCTAACAAAAGCGTAAAAGCCAAACTGTACAAGACAAAAAATAAAGTGGCCAACAAAACATTGCGACGGGTAGACAGCAAATAATAAAATATGTAAATATTCTGATTTCTGGGCCACAATGAAACAATCAATACGGTCGCCACACCCAATATAACAGAGAAAAAAATAATGCCAACCTTTTTCTCCGCCGTTTCCTCCCGAAGGGAGCCTGCCGGCCGGCCTTCCCGCAAAAATAACGGCAGCCATTGCTTCGCTGATTGCGTTTTGTCCAGCCGCCAATGTTGAAACAGCAAATATCCGATAGTCAGCAGGAATACGGCCACACCCAGCGAAAGAAAATGGATGATACGGTTGACCGCAGGATGTTCCAGCCAGAGTCCCCACGTCAGAAAAAATGTCAACAAAAAAACGGTGCCTGCCGTGAACTTGCCGGCGAGAGCGATGTGCCGCGGTGTATCCCCGACAAGTGCCAGAAAAGTCAAAAAACAAAGAACCATCGACAGCGTGTAAGGATTACCACTGTCCTGGATCCCCAAGGTGATCGCCGAGACCATATAATCCATGAAGGTCATATCAGCCTTTAGACTTTCAGCAGTTTCACGTACAAGACATCTTTGGTGCTGCCCAGCCGTTCGATCGTTTTTTCCGGAACGTTGCTGTCCACGTTAACGGCGCTGATCGCCAGTCCACCGGGAGCTTCGCGCCCCAGCGTGATCCCTGCGATGTTGATCTTGGCCTCGGCCAGCAATGTCCCGATCGCGCCGACCAATCCGGGTTTATCATTGTTCTGAATGAACAAGATATATCCATCAGGGACTGCCTCCATATAAACATTGTTGATCTTGACGATACGCGGTTTTTGGTTGGCCGACAATGTCCCCTGGATCGCGAAAGGTTCTTTATCCGTCTTGACTTCCACGCGGATGGCGTTAACAAACTCTTCTTCCATGGTCGAAACAACTTCATGGACCCTGATCGCCCGCTCCTTGGCGATCTCCAGGGCATTGATGAAATTGACGGTTTCCCCCAGGATCGGCGTTAAAAGGCCGTTGACCAAAGATAATGTGACCGGGGCCACCTTATATTTGCTCACCACCCCGCTGTAGGTGATCTTCACGGCGCTGATGCGCCCGGTGATCAGTTGTCCGGAAAATTTTCCCATCCGGTACGCGAGGTTGATATACGGCTCCAAAGTCTTGTACGCTTCCGCGTCGACCGTCGGGAAATTGGCCGCGTTCATGATGCCCTTGCCCAGGAGAGCGTTGCGGATCGTTTCGGCGATCTCAATGGCGACGTTGATCTGCGCTTCGGATGTCGAAGCTCCCAAATGAGGCGTCATGATGCAATTATCGAATTTTAACAATGGGGAATCCGCGGGAAGCGGCTCTTCATCAAAAACATCCAGCGCGGCACCGGCGATCCTTTTTTCCGCCAGCGCCTTGGCGAGCGCGGCTTCATCCACGATCCCGCCGCGGGCGCAGTTGATCAAACGAGCCGTTTTTTTCATTGATTGAAATTCCGCCTCTCCGATCAAATTTTTTGTTTCCGCGCTTTTGGGAATATGAATGGTGATATAATCGGATCCCCTGATCAACGCTTTAAGGTCGACCATGTGCACGCCAAGCGTGGCACCGACTTCCAGCGAGATGTAGGGGTCGAAAACAATGACCGGCATGCTGAAAGCTTTGGCGTAACGCGCCACTGTCGAGCCGATCCGGCCGAAACCGATGATCCCCAGCGTTTTTCCGTGAAGCTCAACGCCGCTGAATTTGGAGCGTTCCCACTTCCCCGCCTTGACCGAGGCGCAGGCTTGCGGGATGTTACGGGACAAGGCGAGGATCATGCTCATCGTGTGTTCCGCCGTCGAAGTGGTATTTCCAGCCGGGGTGTTTATGGCCACAATTCCTTTTTGGGTCGCGGCCTTTAAATCCACATTATCCAACCCCACCCCCGCGCGGCCGATGAACTTCAAGCGCGCGGCCGCCCGGATGATATCCTCCGTGACTTTCGTGCTGCTGCGCACGATCAAGGCGTCGTAATCCTTGATGATCGCCTTTAATTGTTCCGGCTTCAGGTCGATCTTATAGTCGACCTGAAATTCCTTGACGGCCTGTAATATTTTCAAACCTTCGTCGGCAAGTTGGTCGCTGACAAGTATTCTGCTCATTACGACTCCTCTCGATCTTACGTCCTATGTATTAAATACCTTTTGCGCGGCTGCAACACCGGATCCCAACGTAAATTTATATCCCAGTTTCAATAAAACTTTTTCCAAACAGGATATGCCCGTCAGGATATCATATTCGTCAACGCAGCCCATATGGGCGATGCGGATGATCTTCCCCTTGAGCGAATCCTGCCCGCCGGCGACCGAGATCCCGTGGGTGTCGCGCATGATCTTGACCACTTTATTGCCGTCCACCTCCGGCGGAAGCTTGATGGCCGTCAGGACATTGGACTGGCATGATTCATCCGTGAAGATCGACAATCCCAGCGCCTTGGCCGCTTCCCGCGTGCCTTTGGCCAGCCGCGCGTAAGAGGCGAACAAATTGGGCAGGCCTTCCTGCTTCATGCGCCGCAGGCTTTCATTAAGCGCGATGACGATACCGATGGCCGGCGTAAAAGGCGTATCGATATCCGCCATGGCTTCTTTGGACTTGCGCAGATCAAAATAATAGCGCGGGCTTTCGCAGGTTTCGACCAGCTTAAACGCCTTTGGACTTAACGAAATGAACGCCAGCCCCGGTGGAAGCATGAACCCTTTATGCCCGGCGGAAACAACCACGTCGACGCCCCAGTTGTCCATCTGCAGATCGATGATTCCGAGTCCGCTAATCGCGTCAACGACCAGGACCGCGCCGGTATCGCGGACAACGCGGGCAGCCGCCTCAACATCGGTCGTGACCCCGGTGGATGTTTCGCTCTGCGTGATAAAAACCGCTTTGATATCCTTGTGCGCGTCGAGTATTTTCTTGATCTGCGCCGGGTCAACCGCCTTGCCCCACGGGACCTGGATCACATGCGGTTCAACCCCGTAACTGCGGCAAAGCTCGCTCCAGCGCTCGCCGAATTTTCCGCCTTCGACCGTAATGGCCTTATCTCCTGGGGAAAGCAGATTGCACACGGACGCTTCCATCGCTCCCGTCCCGGAGCAGGTGAGCAGATAAACATCATTTTTTGTCTGGAAAACCTGTTTTAACCCTTCGACGGCTTCTTTAAGGTTCTCCTGGAACTGCGGCGTGCGGTGATGGATGATCGGCCGCCCCAACGCCGCGCAAATTTCCGGCGGGATCTGGGTCGGTCCGGGGGTAAGCAGCAAATTGCGTTTCATGGTCAAATACCTTTCTGTCTAAAACTCAAATTAATGCCTAGCTTTTCTTTGTTGTGCGTATGCTTGTAATGACTTCATCAACCAGTCCGTACTCTCTGGCTTCTTCCGCGCTCATATAAAAATCCCGGTCGGAGTCCCTGTGGATCCGCTCGAGCGGTTGTCCGGTATGATTTGCCAATATTTGGCTCAAGGTTTCCTTCATCCGCAGGATTTCTTTGGCCTGGATCGAAATGTCACTGGCCGTTCCCTGCGTGCCGCCCCAGGGCTGATGGATCATGATCCGCGAGTACGGCAAAGCGAATCGTTTGCCTTTGGCGCCGGCCGCCAATAGCAGCGACCCCATGCTCGCGGCCTGGCCCAAACAAAAAGTGGAAACATCAGGTTTTACGAACTGCATCGTATCGTAAATGGCCAGTCCCGCCGTGACCGAACCACCCGGCGAATTGATGTACACGCTGATATCTTTGTTCGCGTCTTCGCTTTGTAAAAAAAGCAATTGCGCGATGATGAGATTGGCAACGCTATCATCGATAGCGGTGCCGATAAAAACGATCCTTTCTTTGAGCAGCCGCGAATAAATGTCGTAGGCGCGTTCACCCTGTGACGTTTTCTCGACGACCATCGGGACAAGCACTTGCGATTTCGGATCCATCTTATTTTGCCTCCTCCCATTCTGCTTCTTTAAGTAAAAATTCCATGACCTTCACGGCCAGATTTTCGTTTTCCTTGACCGGTATGCTTTCTTGTTCGGCAATTTTGTCGAGGATCAAATATATGCGAATGTCTTTTTCAACGGATCCTTCGAGCTGCGGAAGGATCTCCTCTTCTTTCTTCCTGTTCTCCTCAGGGGATAGTCCCTGCGACGCGAGCCGCCTGCGGATATCTTCGAGCCGGTGCGCCAGCTGCTTTTTGACCATTGAAGCCGGCGTTGTCAATTGGGCCTTTTTCAGGAGATGCTCCGCGACCTGATTCTCGACATCCATCCGGTTGTGACGGTCTTTATCGATCTCCAGTTGACGGGTGAGCGACCTGGTGAATTCTTCAAGGCTGGGGAAACCCAACCCATGGGCGAAAGCGTCATCGATGGTGACCTCTTTGCCTTCCCCCTGGCCTTTCTTGAAAAATTCCAGAGTCTTATTGAGTTCTTCCGTTGTAACGGTTGAGCTTTTGCGCGTGACCTTGATCTTTTTGTAATCACTGATCTTGACTTCGGGTTTGACGTCCAGCTTGGCGGTAAAGGTCACCTTGCCCTCGTTGATATTTACGTCCAGAATTTCCGGCAGGTCGATCGGCCTGATCTTTTCTTTCTCCAGCCCCTCCTGATAAACCTCAGGGATCAGCTCTTTCATGACCTCTTCCCGGGCGAGCCTGTTGTGTTGGGATTCAAGGATATGCCGCGGGACCTTGCCTTGCCGGAATCCTTTCACTTTCACCACTTTTCCGAGCTCTTCATAGACCTTGTCGAATTTTTCTGAGACGCGCTCCCGCGGGACTTCGAATTTCAATTCCCACCGGTTTGCGTCGAGCTTCTTAACGGCTAATTTCATGAATTGACTGCCTCCTCCAGGATTGATTGACGTTACATTCTAAACTTTTCACCAAGATAAATCTTTTTCGCCTCCGGATCGTTGATCAGATCCTGCGCCGTGCCCGAGATAAGGATCTTTCCATCGGCGATCAGATACGCCCGGTCCGTAATGGAAAGTGTTTCCCTTACATTATGATCTGTCAAAAGGATCCCCAGCCCGCGCTGTTTTAAATTTCTAATGATCTCCTGCGCTTCCGCTACTACGATCGGATCAATGCCGGAAAAAGGTTCGTCCAGCAAAAGAAACGACGGGTTCGTCACCAATGCCCGGGTAATTTCAAGACGACGACGTTCCCCCCCCGACAACGTGTAGGCCTTATTCTTGGCCAGGTGCGCGATGTTCAATTCTTCCAGTAAAGACTGCAGCCGTTTCTTGCGTTCCCGCGGGCTAAGCGGCAAAGTTTCCAGGATCGCCAGGATGTTCTCGGCAACGGTCAGTTTCCGGAAGATCGACGGCTCCTGCGCCAGATATCCCATTCCCAGCTTGCACCGCTCATGGATGGACTTATAAGTGATATTTTCATTATCAAAGAATATTTCGCCCGCGTTCGGTTTAATAATACCGACGGCCATATAAAAGGTGGTCGTCTTGCCGGCACCGTTGGGACCCAGCAGTCCGACAATTTCCGAACGGCCGACGGAAATGCTCAATCCGTCCACGACCTGGCGTTGACCGTACTTCTTGACCAGATTTCTAGTTTCCAAGAGCTGTAATGGCATTGTCCCCTTCAGTGACCAGGATGAGTTTCGGCCGGCCGGAAAGCGTCAGGCGTTTTTCCTCGCCGTTATAAACGGCCTTGTCGGCAAATGACTGGTTGGCTCCACGGATGATCACGACATGGCCGGTGCAGATCATGTTTTTAATTCCCTTTTTAGTTTCATCGAAATAAATTTCCATCCGGTCGGCCTTCAAGGTCTGGTCCGTCTGCACGGCAACGACATTATCCTCAAAGACCGCGTACGATTTGCTCTGGTCGATCTCCATCGGCCCATCGGAGGTGATGGTTATAGTCGATGTGATCTCCGAATCGGGTTTTGTGTCCATCGTGACGGTCACATCCTGGTCGATCTGCGCCGTTTTCATGGCCGGATGCGCTTCCATCCCCGTGCCGGTCATCGTCATGTCCTTATCCGTGATCCTGACATCATCTTTTGTTTTGACCAGATCTTCGTTACGGTTCCAGTCCAACGAATCGGTCGTCATCCGGGTTCCCCGCTCGCTGGTAATGACGACATCTTTTTCCAGGTGGATCGTGCTGCTCTTCTGATCGATCGTTCCGGTCTTGGCCGTCAGATAGACTTTTTCTTCGCCGTAGGACTCGGCGTCCACGTTTGAGATCTTGATTTTGTCGCCCAAAATATCGGCGTTGTCTCCGTTAACGGTCCAGGCTTTTTTCCCGTCTTCGGTATATCCCTGAAGATTGAAGCCCTCAAATTGCTGGCCGGGCTCACCGGCCCAGACAACTTCGGTTGCCCCCATCATAACAATCAGTAATAACGAAAATATGCGATTTTCTTGCATGTGATCATTTTTCCATCTGCGCGACGATATTCTTCCATTTCCCCTGCGCCTTGAGAATTAATTCAATCACTTCACGTACCGCCCCGGCACCCCCTCTGCGTGTCGTCACGTAATGGGCGATTTTTTTAAGCTCATCCATGGCATTGGGCACGGCAACGGCAAGACCAACCCGTTTTAATACCGGCAGGTCCGGGAGGTCATCACCCATAAAACAGACTTGTTCGTCCGTACAGCCTGACTCACGGATCAAACGTTCGTAGGCGCTTGTTTTAGGATACGCATCCTGACAGATTTTGTCAATTTTTAAGTCTTCGGCACGGGCCGTCACTGCTGGCGATGAGCGTGCCGAAAGAATGGCCGTCTTTATTCCCGCCTGGCGCAATAACACAAGCCCGAAACCATCTTGCACGTCGAAAAATTTGAGTTCTTTTCCCTGCGCGTCCACGACGATCTTACCATCCGTCAGGACACCATCCACGTCCATGGCCAGAAGTTTTATTTTATTTAGCTTTGTTTTCAGCGTCTTGTTCATACCAGTCCTGCGCGTAAAAGGTCCTGGACGTCCAGCAGCCCGACCAGCCGGCGGCGATTGTCCAATACGGGGACCTCATCGATCTTTTTCTCTTTCAAGATATTGAGAGCCTCAGCCGCCAGTTTATCCTTCAAGATCGTTATGGGCTTGCGCGTCATCACCTCCGACACGCGGCGTTCCAGGACATTGGTGCTGGATTCCAGGTGCCGGCGCAGATCGCCGTCGGTAAATATCCCCACGAATTTTCCGCGCCTGTCTAAAACGCAGGCGGAACCGCAGCGTGCCCGGGTAATGGCGAACAGGACTTGTTTGACCTTCATGTTCTCACGGACCCTGGGATGGTGCGCGCCTTTGCGCATAATGTCTTCAACCCTCAACAAAAGCCTGCGCCCGAGCATCCCTCCGGGATGATAAAAAGCGAAATCTTCTTTCTGAAATCCCTTGCGCACAATCAGGCAAGCCGCCAACGCGTCACCCATCACCAGCGTCGCCGTTGTGGAAGCCATCGGGGCCAGCCCCAGAGGACACCCCTCTTCTTTTACCGAGACATCCAGCAGGACATCCGCGTGTTTAGCCAGTGTCGAATGCCTGTTCCCGGTCATGGCGATCGTTCGGGAACCGATTTTTTTGATAAGCGGTAAAAGCCGCTTTGTCTCTTCCGTTTCGCCGCTGCTCGAAATAATAATGACAACATCATTGCGGGTCACTTGCCCCAAATCGCCGTGGATGGCTTCCGCGCTGTGCATCCACAAACTGGGTGTGCCCGTCGAGGAAAACGTGGAGGCGATCTTGCGTCCGATGATCCCCGTCTTGCCCATGCCGGCGACGATCACGCGGCCTTTGCATTTGGCGATCAGGTCAACGGCTTTCACAAAATCACGGTTGATCCGCCCGATTAAATCCGCGACGGCTTTGGCTTCGGTCGCGATGACTTCTTTGGCTTTTTGGATCGTCATTTTATCCTTTATGCGTTCGCTTGATGATCCTGTCGATCGCCTGCAAATCCATGAGTAATTTTTTAAGCGCGTTGAGCGCTAACATATTCGGCCCGTCCGAAAGCGCTTTGGCGGGATTGGGATGAACTTCCATGAAAACGGCATCACATCCGGAGGCAACGGCGGCGCGCGACAAAAGCGGAATATACTCGCTCTGGCCTCCGGAAGCGGTCGCCAATCCTCCCGGCTGCTGCACGCTGTGCGTGGCGTCAAAGACGACAGGGTAACCGGTTTCCCGCATAATGCTCAATGACCGAAAGTCACTGACCAGCGTGTTGTACCCAAAACTTGTCCCGCGCTCGGTCAACAAGATATTATGATTACCTGTGCTCTCCACTTTTTTGACGACCTCCGTCATGTCCCATGGCGCCAAAAATTGTCCCTTTTTGATATTCACGGATTTGCCGGTCTTTCCGGCCTCCAAAAGAAGGTCCGTCTGCCGGCATAAAAAAGCGGGGATCTGCAACACGTCGAGGACTCCGGCGGCTTGTTCGATCTCCTGCGGAGTGTGCACGTCGCTTAAAACCGGAAGTTTGAATTCTCTTCTGACTTCGGCTAAAACGTCAAGCCCTTCGGCCCAGCCGGGCCCGCGAAATGAACGGATGGACGTACGGTTGGCCTTATCGTAACTTGCCTTGAAAATGAGCGGGACCTTGACCTGTGCCGTGATCCCTTTTAACGCCCGCGCGATATTCAAAGTCATTTTCCGGCTTTCGATGACGCACGGCCCGGCGATCAAAACGAAAGGTTTTCCCCCGCCGATCTTGACTGAACCGACCTGAACTATTCTGTTTTTCGTCATTAGAAAATCAACTCCGTCTGCGCCTTTTGGAATGCGCCGCTCTATCCCGACGCGCTACCGCAAAAGTTTTTCCACCCGCGCCAGATCCTGTGGCGTGTCCACGCCGACCGTTTCAATGTCGGTGAGGATCGTTTTGATCTTGACGCCCGCCTCCAGCGCCCTTAATTGTTCCAGATGTTCCGTTTGTTCCAGCCGTGATTCCGGCATATCTTTGAATTTCAACAAAAAACTCTTGCGGTACGCGTAGATCCCCAGATGCTTGTAATATCGGATCTTCCGGATCCCTGTCCGGTCCCGGTCGCAAGGAATGACCGAACGTGAGAAGTACAATGCGTTATCACGCGCGTCGACGACGACTTTAACGACATTGGGGTTCTCCAACTCGTCCTTCGTCCGGATGAGCTTGATCGCCGTTGCCATCAAACAATCCGGATCTTTACTCAGCGCCGTCACCAGACCATCAATGACACTGTGATGGATGAGCGGTTCATCACCTTGAATATTAACGATAATATCGGCCGAAACATCCGCCGCGGCTTGCGCGACACGATCTGTGCCGGAGGCGTGATCTTTGGACGTCAAAACTGCTTTTGCTCCGAACGTTTTAGCGGCTTTTAGGATCCGGTCATCGTCGCAAGCGATGATGACTTCTTTAAGCAAACGGCTCCGCCGGGACCGTTGCCAGACGTGCTCGATCATCGGCTTACCGTTGATGTTCGCTAAAATCTTGCCTTCAAAACGCGTTGAACCCCAGCGGGCAGGAATAACGCCGATCGCTCGCATTGTTCACTGGCTCCCGACCGATTCCAAAAGCTCTGCTTTGGTCACGGCAACGGCGCCCAGTTTGCCGACCACAATTCCCGCGGCCAGATTGGCCAAAACCGCGGCTTCTTTTTTCTTTGCCCCGGCGCTCAAGCCCAACGTAAACGTGGCGATGACCGTATCCCCCGCGCCGGAAACGTCATAAACTTCTTTCGCACGGGTCTTGATAATAACGGGATCCTTTTGCTTTTCAAACAGCCGCATGCCGTGCTCACCCAAGGTAATCAAAAGGGAATCCAGGTTCAGGTACTTCAAAAGTTCTTTTCCCGCGAGATCAATGTCCCCGTCGGTTCGCAAACGGTCGAAATGGATCCCCAGTTTTTCCGGTAAAATTGCGGTAATTTTGATATTGCGAATGGCATTTTCGGTTTCCCTCAAATTTGGAGTGATCGCCGTGACATTACGATAATAACTAAAATGCTCGACCTTCGGGTCGATGGTAATAATTTTTCTCTTAGCCAGCGCCATGTCCCGCACGAAACTGACTAACTGGGGAGTGATCAGTCCTTTGCCGTAATCGGAAAGGATGACCGCGTCGCAGGACGGCAATGCCTGACGGACAAAATTCATGATTTTTTCAGAGACGAGCGTGTTGGGGGTATCCTCCGCCTTCTCGCGGTCGATGCGCACTACCTGCTGGTGTTGCGCGATAACCCGGGTTTTGCAGATGGTCGGCAAGGTCTTATCGATAAAAATACCCCGCGTATCGATCCCTTTTTGGCGAAGTTCCCTTGAGAGAATTTTTCCTTCCGGGTCATTCCCGATCTTCCCGACCAATACGGCCCGCGCGCCCAAGCCGCATAAATTATGCGCCACATTCGCGGCCCCACCGGGCGTATAAAAAGCTTTCTCCTGCAAGACAACAGGGACAGGTGCTTCGGGCGACAAGCGGAAAACGCTGCCCTGGATGTACTGATCAAGGATAATATCCCCGATCACCATAATTTTTTTATTGTGAAATTTCGAAATGATGGAGTGAAGTTGTGCCATATCGGGCTGCCCTTTAGTCTTTGAACCAAAAGAAACGAAGGATTCTAACACAGTTTAAATAGGGCGTCAACAGCTTCCAAAACAGCCTGCGTTGGAATAGTTTCCGAACATTCGGGGCCGTCTTGAGGGCGCGATTTAGAGGGTGGAACGCTCGCAACCCTGGAAAATTTCCCAAGCGGTTGCCAGCGTTGGGGATTGATCCCCGGTTGATTGCGGGTAAAGATAGAAACACACGGCGTTTTAACGCCCGCGGCGATATGGACCGGACCTGAATCATTGGAGACCAGCAAGTTACATCGCTTCAACAGTCCTGCCAACTGCCCTATGTCCGTCTGTCCGGTCAGGTCTAAAACTGGAACGTGGGTATCGGACATGATCTGCCGGGCAACGCCAGCCATATGCGGCGCGCCGATGAGAACAATTCTGGCCTGGTAACGATTGGCCAATTGATCAATAAGTTCGGCAAACTGCCCTTCCGGCCAGCGTTTCGCCGGGTCACTGGCGCCCGGATGAATGGCGATCAAACGCTCCTGCCTGCTAATGTGATATTCTCTGCAAAACTGTTCGATCCACACCCGGGCATCGGCAGAAACCGGCACATACAAATCTTCGGCCAAATCTTGCGGTGATTTATCAAGGATATTATTCGCGGGAATGCCCAGATGCCGCAAAACGTCCAGGCAGTATTGTGCCTCGTGTTGTCGTCCCAAATGCCGCTGGTCATGGATCGGGTCGTTCAATAAAAAGCCGAATTTCTTATTTCTGTATCCCGTCCGGCGAGGAATTCCCGCGGCCCGGCAAAGACAATTGGCGCGCTTTTTGGTGTGATAAACGATCGCCAAGTCAAATTTTTTCTGTCGCAAGACAGAAGCAAGATGCCAAAACCCGAATATCCCGCGATGGACGCCCCGGCGGTCATCCACGATAATTTCGTCCAGATAAGGATTCCCCGTGACAAGGTCTTTCGTTAACGGTGCGACAAGGATCGAAATACGTGCTGATGGATATGCCTGGCGCAAGGCCTTAATGGCGGGCGTTGTCAAGACCACGTCCCCTATTCTGTCAGTTCGCACGATAAGAATATTGCGGAAGTTCTTCATTGTTTATAGATGCTCCTGCAGAATCTTTGGAAATTATTGTTGCCCCCTGCTGATTCACTTCGCCCCTCGAAATCGCCTTGCGATTTCAAGGGATTAAGTCCCGGGAATGCTTCGCATTCCACGGGATGAATCAAAGCGCTGGCCGAGCAGGCTCCCTTCGGGAGGGGTTATCCGCCGCGGTTAAAATCGGGCGGATAAAAAATAACTTGTCCCTGGACGATCCGAAACGCGTTCAAAACATCCTGGCTGGTGATGGCCGCCATGCAATTATGTTTGCCGGGACTCCTTGGATTGTGGCAGGCTGGACAGCCCTGATTTTTCTGCAGATAATGGCCGTGAAGACCCCACGGGCCGTATTTATGGACGTCGCTGGGACCGAATAGGGCCAGGACCGGCACATCCAGATAACTGGCTAAATGCATCGGCGCGCTGTCATTGACCAGGGCCAGTGCCGCCCCTTGAGTTACCTGGGCCAATTGAAGCAAGGTCGTACGTCCGCACAAATTCAGAGTGTCTGCCCCTAGCACTTCCACCATTCGTTCGGCGATGCCGCGGTCCGTTTCGTCGCCGACAAAGACGACTTTTAACTGATAACGTTTGATCAACTGATAGCACACTTCGATGAATCCCTGGGGCGTCCAGCGCTTTGCCTCACTCGCCGCTCCGGGCGCCACGATGATGTAGCTTTGCTTTTCTCCCCGGGCCGTTTGTAACAAATTGCGGGTATGGGCCTCGTCGCTGGGGGGGATCGTGAGCGCGTGGTGTTTCGGCGACTCGGCGTCATACGGATAAACGGTGTGTAGCCGTTGGAGATGTTTATATTTCATATGCGTGCCGGCGTGCTGGGCCACCATCAAAGGCGTGCGATATCGCGGAAAAATTAAAACCGGTATAGCCGTGTTACGCAGATCGACCACCAGATCAAAACGTTCAGCGCACAAACCGGCTACCCAGGGAATCGTTTTCCAGACGGATTGACTCTTATCAAAGACATGGACATCATTGATGAGCGGATTTCCTTTAAATAACGTCTGGGCTTTGGGCCCCACCACCACCGCAAATTTCGCCCGCGGGAAATCGCCGAGCAGAATGTCCATCACCGGCAGCGTCAGGATAACATCCCCGATGTTGCTTAGGGAAATGACCAATATTTTATTGATCCTGGAACTGTCGAACCGCATCAAGGACTTCCTTCACACTGACCGCCTGCATGCAAATATTATCAGGACATTCCAGATTGTAGCATGGCCGGCGATTGCACCCTACGTCGCGTTGCAAAATGACCGCGCGGCCGCTGCCGCGCGGTCCCGTGATTTCCGGACGCGTCGGACCAAAGATACCAACGACACTGGTCCCCACGCTGCTGGCGATGTGGAGCGGCCCCGAATCCGCGGACACGACGCAATCCGCGCGTTTCATAAGGGCCATCAGTTGTTTTAAATCAACTTTTCCAGCCAAAACAACGGGTTTACGGCGCAGGCCGGAAATAATTGCCTCCGTCAAAACAACGTCTTGATCAGATCCGGAAATGACGACTTTGACCTCTCCGTCTTTCATCAACTCGTCGATGAGCCGGGCGAAGTGGTGGACCGGCCAACGCTTCAGGTCCCAGTTCCCGCCAGGATGAACGACGACCAGAAAATCCTTATCTCCGACATCATGGCGTTTAAGCAGATCACGAATTTCTGTTTCGGATGCAATACTTGCCGTTAATGAACTGGCACGGTCCGCAACGGTAACTCCAAAAGATTCCACGACGTTAAGATAATAATCCAGACGATGCGTTGTTTGTTCATCCGGTGTTTTTATAGCGCGGGTCAAGAACATCCCGCGGCCTTTGGCATCATATCCGATCCGCTGCGGGATCCCCGCGAAAAAGGTGAATAACGCGCGGGTCAATGAACGGTGCAATAAGAAGGCGGCATCAAAATGTTTTTGAGAAAGTGCGCGGATCAACCGCAGCTTGGCCATCGGGCTACGATGAACGCCGTCTTCATCGTAAAGGATGATCTCGTCGATCGCGGGAATTGATTCTAATATTTCCCGCACGCGCGGCACGGCCAGACAACTGATCTGCGATTGAGGATACGCCGCTTTGAGCGCCTTGAAGATCGGCGAAGAAAAGATCACGTCCCCCACCCAGTTGACATTGACGACAAGGATCTTTCTCATGGTCGGGCTTCTGGAATTGTGGTTTTATATAACGTCAGTGTCTTCTCCACCATCAAGTCAGCGGAATGATCAGTCCGTATGAATTCCCTGCCGGCGTTGGCAACCCGCGCCAGACGGTCAGGGTCACGCAGGACCATCCGGATCGTTTGCCCCAAAGAGACCGGATCTTCCGGTTCGACCAAGAAACCTGTTTTCCCTTCTTCGATCAGGCTCGGGATACCCCCCACACGAGAAGCGATGACCGGCACGCCGGCGGCCTGCGCTTCCATGATCGAGATCCCCAGCCCTTCCTGGCGCGACGGCATAACGAAAATATCCAGCAGGGGTAAGATCTCTACGGCTTTATTGGTGAACGGATAGAACAAGACGTTTCGTTCCAGTTGGAATTCTTTGACCATTTTCCGAAGGATCGGTTCCGTTTTTCCCTCACCGGCAATGATCAATTTCGCGTCCGGGATCTGTTCGACAACGGTCTTCATCGCCCTGATCAGGATGTCCTGCCCCTTCACCTCCGACAAACGGGCGATGATCCCCGCAACGGGCTCTGCCCCCAGATCATATTTGAGGCGCATCTGGCGCTTGATCGCGTAATCGGCCGGTGTATACATCCGCATATCAATGCCACTGGGGATCAGACTGATGCGCTCGTCCGCGACCTGAAAGTCATCATGCAAATGTTTTTGAACGGCCTCGCTGATGACGACGACCGCGTCCCCCCAGCAGGGAAACATCAGCCGGGATACACGTGGATTAAAAAAGCCGTGACATGTGCTGACAAAGGGGCAGCCGGTCATCGTCGCCAACCAGAAGCCCATCACCTGCGTTACCCGCGTTTGCGCGTGGATCATATCGATCGCGTGCCGGCGGATATATTGGCTTAAGGACAGCAACGCGCAATAGATCCTCGGGTCGAGCTCTGATTTTGTCCGGATGTTCAGCTCCAGAAGCCGCGCGCCCAACGCCGAAAACTCAGCGGCCATATCGCCGCCGCTTGAAGCGATGTGCACGCGCACGCCGCGCTCGATCATCCCTTTGCTGAGTGTCAAAAGATAACTGGTGATCCCGCCGGTATTGAGATGTGTGGTCAAAAAAAGAACGTTCACGGCCTGGCGCCCATCAAACTTTCGATTTTGCCGGCGACTTCATCCGGCGTAATGTCCCGCATGCACGCGTGCGTCATGATCAGACAGCGCGGGCTGTAACAGGGCGCGCAGGCGGGTTTCTTTTCCAGAATGATCATATTCCTGGCCGGCGGCCGGTGTCTTTGCGAATCCGTCGGGCCGAAAAAAGCGACCAGCGGCGTGCGCATGGCCGCGGCAACATGCAAAGGTGCCGAGTCCGGCGTGATAAAAACTTTGCAGCGTTCAATGAGCGCGGCCAATTGCAAGATATCGGTGCGTCCCACAAAAATTGCTGGTTTGGACTTCGTCCGCGCCAGAAGTTGCTCGACCAAAGATCTATCTTTCTCCATTCCGGTGATGAGCACGCGGATACTTTTGCCGGAAAGCAGGTCGCATAAACGCGCGGCATGTTCCACGGGCCAATTTTTCGTCTGCCATTTTTGCGAAGCGGCGATGTTGATGCCAACGATCCGGGTCACGTTGCCCAGCCATTCCGCGTCGAGGAGTTCCTGAACGTATTTACGGTCCTTCTTTGAAGGCCAAAGCTCCAAAGCCAATTCTTTCGGGGGTGTTATCCCCATCGTTTGCAATAATTGGAATTGATGGTCGACCGCCGGAATGTCATTGCGATATTGTTTTAACGGATTCGTCAGCAGTCCACTCCATTTTCCGTTGTCGTATCCGTAGCTTTCCCGGGGGAAGCTCAAGAACGCCAGCAGGTGACTTTTACGGCTATTTTGAAAGTCGATGATCTTGTCAAAACGGTATTTGCGCAGCCGGTGCGACAAGCGTATCGCCTTGATCCACCCTTTGTTCTTCTGGCGCGTGTCATCGATAATAAGCCCATCCAGATAGGGGCAGTTCTGCAATACCTTGCGCGATTCTTTTCCAACAAGGCAGTAGATCTTCGCCCGCGGATATTTTTCCCGCAACGCCTTCAATGACGCCGTTACCAAAACCACATCGCCCGTCGCGCTGATCTTGATCACCAGGATGTTCAGGGAATTGAGCAATTCCTCGTAAACTTTTAACGTTTGGGACGCCATATGTCCCAGCGTGAAGTTTTCCTGCAATTTTTGCCGCGCCGCGCCGGCCAGCTGGGCGGCAAATTTTTTATCGCCCAGAACGCGCGTCACAGCTTTGGCCATGCCGTCCGGATCTTTAGGCATTACCAATAAACCCGTTTGGCCGTCATCGATGATGTCAACGACACCCCCGACGCTGGTGGCAACCACCGGAACGCCTGCGGCCTGGGCTTCCAGGATCACCCTCCCAAAAGCTTCCTGGGTCACCGTGGAAAGGACAAGCACATCCGTCTGGGCCAACAGTTGCGGGACATCTTTGCGGTTTCCCAAGAATTCAACATGTTCCTGGATCCCCAGACGATGGGTGAGGACTTGCAGTTCAGCTTTGTAGGATTGTTTGGCCGCCGGCGCGTCCCCGATGATCCAAATACGGATATTAGGCATCGCGCGCGCCACCTTTGCCATCGCGCGTAAAAAAAACGTATGACCCTTCAAGGGCGTCAGCCGCCCGACGATCGTAACGGTAAAAAATGATTTTCCCTCAATGACCGGACGCTGCGCCCGGAACTTTTCAACGTCAACACTGCGGGGAATGTAACGGATGCTATTGGACAAGGCGCCGAAATGTTCCATCATGTGCCGCCCGATGACACGGCTGGGCACGATGATCAGTTTGGGCCATCCCATCACCTGGCTGAACATGCGATTGCCATAATATCCGTGACAAGTTGTGATAAACGCGGCCTGTGTCCCCCGGCAGGCAAAATAAGCGATCCAGGCCGGCACACGGGAACGGGCGTGGACGATATCCGCTTTTTCATTTCGAATGATCGCGCGTAACGCCTTGACACATTTTATCATCAACCAAAACGACTTTTTGTGGACGGGCAACGTGTAATGCCGCGTCCCGGCGGCTTCCAGATCACTGACCAGTTCGCCGCCGTTGGACACAACGACGGATTGATGCCCGTGATCGACCAGATATTTCGCCAAGTCGACCGTGCCGGTTTCCACGCCGCCGACATTGAGTTCAGGTAAAACTTGTAAAATTCTCATTGTCGTTAAAAAATCAAATGATTTTCCGGATGGCCTCGAGCATCACAGGGTTGTCATCCAGGGGCTTGGTCTGGATCTTGCCCTTGGCGATATCATAGACGGCGCGGCCGATATCCTTGATGCCGCTGGCCAGGATGTACCCTTGCGCGCCCAACTGTTCGATAAAATCCAGGTGCTTATTTTGCGCGCCCGCGCCTTTGGCGCGTAATTCGGGAAGAAAAACGATGGCGCTCTTCCCCGAACTGGCCGCCTCGGAGACCATGGATATGCTGTCTCCGGAAACAACCTGGATATCGGACAACCCCAAAATGCCTCCCACCGCTTCCGGGACGTTGTCCTGCCCGGCCAAGATCAACAAAGGACACCGCGGATGTTTGCGTAAACGTTTATGCAAAAGTTGTTCGACCGACGCCGGTGTCCGGCGTGAAGTGGTGGCCAGAATATCAGCATTGATCTCCTGCGCCACTTCGGTCAATTGATGAACAAGTACTTTCATCTGATGTTCATCCAGGAAGATATTCTTTGAATCACCACCAATGAAAAGGCCGATCTTTAATCTAAGATTATTTTTAAGATGCGAATAGCGATTTAACAACGCCTGGGATTGCCGCGTTTGATATTCTTGCGTGATCAGATTCGGCGCGGCTTTCGTATAGACCAGCGATGTCCGCGGATCATGCCCGCCCCGCATCTCGTGTTGCGGCAAGATCACCAAATGGAACCGCCGGTATCCCAGCAGGCCGGGCTTGAGGATAACGACACTTTTCGCCCCATAATCGCGGGATAGAAAATTATTGACCCCCGCCATGCCGGAGCCGCAGGAAACGATGAAATCCGCCTTGATCCGCTGGATCTGCTGGAATGATTCCGGGGTCAGGAACCCTTTTAACCATCCCAATTGCGCCCGGTAAAAAACTGGCGGGATCAGGAGATTCAGGATCGTGAACAACTTGCGGTGCCATTGACTTTTAAAAACGATTTCGGTCGTTCGGACACTCGAAGATATGCCGCGTTCACCAAGCACTTTCTGCAACAATCCGGCAACCGCCTGGGATTGGCGCAGGTGGCCGGTTTTTCCATCGTTTAAAATGGCGATGGCGGTTTCGTTGGAATACTTCCAGATCTTGTAAAACCACATGTATTCGGACGGGTAACGCCGGATGTAGTCTTCCATGATCCTGGTTATCCGGTTCAAATTCGCGGGAATATCTTTCTCAGGATCTCCGGTGTTGATCAATTCCAGGGGTTTGTGCACGATCATCTTGTGCCGCCCGTTCTGTTCCCGATGGATGATGCTAAAGCAGATCGGCACGCCCCACTTGAGTCCCATCCGGATCGCCCCCACGGACATTGAGGCGTTGCGGCCAAAAAACGGCACCAGGGTTCCGTCTCTGCCCCCCTGGTCGACCACCATCCCGATGACTTCGTTGTTCTGGAGACTGCGAACAAAATCGCGCGTGCCCATCCCGCGGGAAAGAACGACATAACCGCCGCAGGAACGGTACCAGTTCAAAAGTTCATCCAGGCGGGAATAACGGGTTTGCGGCTTGACCATCACTTTATAAGGCAAGTTGAGCATGGCGCACGAAAGGCTCGCCAGTTCCCAGCTGCCGAAGTGCATCGCCAGCATGATGGCGCCCTTACCCTGCCCACGGCCTTCAGAAAGGTTCTCGATGCCTTCGACCGTAATAAGTTTTTGAAAATTTTTCGGCGTGATGAGCGGCATGCGGAACAGATCGATGAAATTCTGCCCGTAATTGCGGAATAATTGTTTTGTGATGCGCTTTAATTCGGCAGGCGACCTGGAATCGGCGAAAACCATCTTCAGGTTGGCATAGGCGAGGATTTTGTGCCTCGTGTCGAAATAATACGCGAGCATCCCGATCATCCTGCCAATGAACAAAGCGATTCCCAACGGCAACAAGCGCACAAAGGCGCCAAAAATACTGACGCTATGAAAGATCAACCCTTCAACTAAGCCGGGTTTGAAAACTGGGGCACGCTCAGTCCTTCGATTACACTCAGGACTGAGCCCTGAGCGAAGTCGAATGGGCTCAGGGTTGATACTGAGCGGCACTTTAAGCCCCTCCTTTCGCCGTCGAAGTATCAAGGATTCGTTTAAAGAATGCATTTTCTCCTGTGCCATCACGGACCGTCAATTCGATATGTAATGATTGAAATTCTACGTCTTCCACCTGGCGGATATCATCCCGTAGATCCGCCAGCTTAACCGCATCTTTTTGTGTCGTTATGACAATTCCGATATGATCGCGGCGGCAATGTTCCAGGATGCGGCGGATATCTGCTGTATTATAGACATAATGGTCGGCAAAGTTAAATGCTTTTTGGATTTTTGCCCCTAATCCCGTCAGCGTTGCGGCGAACGCCGCTGGCGCGCCCAGGCTGCACACCGCGCACACTCTTTGACCGGCGATAGTTTCCATTTCACGGGACCTTCCTGTTTTTAAATCCACTAACCGCACCGGCCGATGGACAGTTTCAATGAGTTGCTGCGTACATCCGATCGCGGCCAAACGCTTACGGATCAAGTCCATCTGTTCCCGCCCCAAGTCCACTTTCGTCAAGATCAGTAAATTCGCGCGGCGCAAAGCCGCGAGCGGTTCGCGCAATATCCCCCGCGGCAAAAGACAACCGTTCCCAAAAGGGTTTGTGGTATCAATGGCAACAATATCCAGGTCCCGCGCCAAACGCCACTGCTGGAAGCCGTCGTCCAGGATAAAAACATCCGCTTGATTGTTTTTGAGGAAATCCCGGGCATTTTTGATCCGGTCCGCGCCGGAAATAACCGGAACGTCCCCCAGGATCTCCCGCATCATGACCGCCTCATCACTTTGCGCGCTTTGCGCGGGATCGCAGGCGATCCCGCGTCCCATATAGCCGCGCGTCAAAATAACTGGTTTAATTTTGTTCTCCTTGTATATTTGCGCTATTTTGACGACCAGCGGGGTCTTGCCGGTACCACCGACGGTAATATTCCCCACACTAACGACCGGCCGCCCCAAATGATGCTGCTTTAAAATTCCGCTTCGATAAAGCCAGGCCGCGGCCGTAACGAGGGCTAAATATATAAACGAAAGTATCCGCAGGAAAAATTTCAAGATACCGGCAAGCGGCCCGTGGACATCATCGGTTACGATACGATAAAGAAAGTCCTTCACGGTCCCAATATCTCCTCAATGGCCCTGACGGTCACTTCCGTCGCCCCTTGATGCCGCGCGGCCTCCTGTTGCGCGGCGAGGCCGACCCTCGCGCATCGCTGAGGGTCATATAACAAACTACGCAATTGCGCGATCATTTCTTGAGGCGTATTGACCTCCAGCAAAGCACCGGTGGGCGTAAAAATATCGACAATATCCCGGAAATTTTCCGTGCGCGGACCGACCAGCGTTGGCTTACCCAAAACAAGAGGTTCAAGCATGTTTTGTCCCCCCGCCCCCCGCAAACTTTTTCCAATAAAAACAACATCAGCCAAACCATACAGATCGCGCAAATATCCAATGCGATCAATGATCAAAACCGTTGAAGCATCCGCCATGAAAGTTACAGGATTGTCTGAAAATTTTTGCGGCAACAATCCCACGTACCCACATAACCGCGCGACCTCATTCGCGCGTTCAACACGCCGGGGCGCAATGATCAGGCGTAAAAAGGGGAATTGTATCTTCAGACTGTTGTAAACGTCCAATACGATCTTCTCTTCACCCGGGTATGTGCTGCCGGCGATGAGCAGTCTATCCTGCTCACGGAAACCGAGGTCCTCCTTTTTCACCGACGTTTCCCGGTGAAGATTATCAAATTTAAGGTTGCCGACCACGCGCACCATTTTCTCATCCGCGCCCAGTGCAATGATCCGCCGCGCGTCCTCCTGGCTCTGCATGCACAACAGCCGCACGCCGCGCAATACTCGCCGCGTCAGGAAATACACTTTGCGGTATCCGGCAAACGCCTTGTCCGATATCCGTCCGTTGACTTCGACGATCGGGACATTTCGTTTGTGCAGACAGGTGAATAAATTCGGCCATATCTCGGTCTCCGCGGATATATACAGGACCGGGTCCAGGATAGCCGCATATTTACGCACGACCCAGCTAAAATCAAACGGCGCGTAAATGACAGGGCACGTGCCCTGCAGTTTTTGGTGGGCGAGCGCGTGACCCGTTGACGTCACGGTCGAAAGCACGATTCCATACCCCGGGAGCCTCTCCTGAATTTTTTGGATCAAGTTCAAAACGACTAACACTTCTCCAACGCTCACCGCATGGACCCAGATGATCTTCCTGGCCCCCATTCTCGGAGGCAACGAGAAGCCCAAACGCATCCAGAGCCCCTCATGCCATTTCCTTTTTAAGACGAGATACGGCAAATAGGCGATGGCGAAGAGCAAAAAGATAATGTCATAAATGATGAACACGGATTTTCCTTCAGGCCCTGGGATGGGCCTGGTCGTAAACTTTTTTCAAGCGGTCGGTCGTCACATGCGTGTAGATCTGGGTCGTTGAAAGATTAACATGCCCCAAAAGTTCCTGGACGGAGCGCAAGTCCGCCCCGCGGTTGAGAAGATGCGTGGCAAAGGTGTGCCGCAGAACATGCGGGGAAATATCGTGCGACGTGCTCATCAGTTTGATGTATTTGTGGACGATGGTGCACACGCTGCGCGTTGACAAGCGCGTCCCGTTCTTATTTAAAAAAACCGCGCTGGCCTGCCTGGAGCGGCTGTCCAGATAATCACGAACAGCATCAACCGCCTTGATGCCGATCGGAACCAGACGTTCTTTCCTGCCCTTACCCGCTACTTTGACGATATTGCTGATCAGATCCACCTGCTCGGTATTGAGCCCCACCAGTTCGCTGACGCGGATTCCCGTGCTGTAGAGCATTTCCAGGATCGCGCGGTCCCGCTTACCCATTATTTTATCGCTTACCGGTGTTTCAACAAACTGCGCGACTTCTTCTTCCGTCAGGAATTTAGGCAATAATTTTTCGCGTTTGGGAGACATCAAAAGAGTGGCCGGATTATTTTTGATATGGCCTTCGCGGTGAAGGAATTTGAAGAAACTTCTTAGAGTGGAAAGTTTCCGGGTCAGCGTGCGGGGCAAATACTCTTTTGTCCGCAAGTGGGCGAGAAAACGACGCAAGAATAAATAATCGATTCTTTCCAGGGCCGTTGAGCCGGTGAATGCGGCAAAATCCCGCAGATCAATCGCGTAATTTAAAGTGGTATGGCGGGAATAATTTTTCTCAACCTCGAGATAGGTAATGAATTTTGCGATATAACGATCCACGGAATAATCAAATCACAAGCACCAAATTACAAACAATATACAATTTCCAAATTCAAATGGCCGAAGCGGTTTAAATAACGATTTGTTTTGGTCATCGGTATTTGTTTATTGTTTGTGATTTGGAATTTGGTTATTGGAATTTTGGTCTTCCGGCAATTCTTTGCTCACATAGGTGCATTTGGGGTAATTGCTGCACCCGTAAAACGCCCCCCGGCGCGACTGGCGCTTGACGAGTTCCCCGCCGCAATCTTTCTCCGGGCATTTGATCCCGGTGGTGAACGGTTGCGCGAATTTACATTCCGGGAACCCCGAACAACTCAAGAATTTCCCGCGACGGCCCCACTTGACTTGCATTTGCTTGCCGCATTGCGGGCAATATTTATCGACAAACTCGCGTTGTTTGACAATATTGCTTTCGGCAAAAACGAGCTCTTCCTGGAACGGCTTGTAGAATTCCGCGAGCAGTTTGGGATATTCGAGCTCTCCCTCCTCGATCAAATCAAGACTTTCCTCCATCCGGGCGGTAAATCCAATATCCATGATCTTCGAAAAATATTCCACCAAAATATCGCAGATCGTCATTCCCAGTTCCGTGGGGGTCAAATAGCCGCGCTCACGGGTAACATAATGGCGATAGACAAGCGTTTCAACGGTGGAAGCGTAGGTGCTGGGCCGGCCGATGCCGTCTTCTTCAAGGGACTTGACGAGGCTCGCGTCCGAAAACCGCGGCGGCGGTTTTGTAAAATGCTGGGTGGGATGGACCTCGGCCAATTTCAAAATGTCACCTTCGAAGTAATGCGCAAAATCGATCTTTGTTTCCTCTTCTTGTTCATCACGGCTTAAGGCCAAGAATCCGTCAAAAAGAAGCGTCGCCCCGGAGGCGTTCCATTGATATTTACCGGATTGGATCTCGACGCGTTTCTGCTGGTGAACCGCCGGGGTCATTTGTGAACTGACAAATCGCCGCCAGATCAATTCGTAAAGTTTGCGCTGGTCAGGGTCAAGGAACTGCTGGATATCTTCGGGTTTACGCAAAACGTCCGTCGGCCGGATGGCTTCATGGGCTTCCTGGGCGGATTTTCTTGATTTATATTTATTCGGTTCATCGGGCAGATATTTATTGCCGTAAGTGGTTTTTATAAAATCCCGCAGCCGGGCCATGGCCTCCGCGGAAATATTCACCGAATCCGTGCGCATATAGGTGATAAGACCGAGCACTTCGCCATTACTCAACTCAATGCCTTCATATAACTGCTGGGCAATGAGCATGGTGCGGTTGGCGTTAAAACGCAACTTATTGAACGCCTCCTGCTGCAGGGTGCTCGTAATAAGCGGCGGTCCTGGCCGGCGCTGGACTTCCCGTTGTGAAATGGCGGAGATCAAAAATTTTTCATTCTTGATCTCTTCAACGATCTTGTCCGCTTGCGCTTTACCCCCCAATGCGATTTTTTCACCATTCATTTTCTCCAATGAGGCATTGAGCAAGTCAGCATAGCCCTGCTTTTGCAGGTCAACGGTGATCTGCCAGTATTCCTGGGGAATAAAACTTTTGATCTCCCGCTCCCGCTCAACAATGATCCGCAAAGCCACCGACTGGACGCGTCCGGCGCTCATGCGGGATCCCACCTTTTTCCACAGCAAAGGGCTGATCTTGTAACCGACGATACGGTCGAGAATGCGGCGGGCGACCTGCGCGTCGATCTTCTTGCGGTCGAATTCACGGGGATGTTTGAAGGCCTCCAGAACCGCTTCCTTGGTGATCTCCTGGAACGTGACGCGGCAAACTTTCTTTCCATCACCGATATGTTCCACGAGATTCCAGCCGATCGCCTCTCCCTCGCGGTCAGGGTCAGTGGCGAAATAGATCTCCTTGGCGCCTTTGACGTCTTTTTTCAGTTTCGTCAGCAGCTTGGACTTGTCCCGCACCACGATAAATTTCGGCTGAAAATTTTTCTCGAGATCCACGCCAAGCGTGGATTTCGGCAAGTCGATCAGGTGCCCCATAGAAGAAAGCACCTTGAACTTATCCCCAAGGAACTTATTGATGGTTTTGACTTTTGCCGGTGACTCAACGATGACAACCGTTTTGGCCATAGATCCCTCGTCACTTCGTTCCTCGGGATGAATGGTCGGGGAAAAATTCCCCGACCATTCACCTTACGAATAATTTTCCGGGTAATTGTTTAATAAAATGTTTAAGTTCCAGACAGGAAAGCACCACCGTCACGCGTAACGCGTCCGTCCCGCAGCGATCGATGAGCTCATCGATATGAATGGGTCGATCCCCGATAAACCCATAGATCTGCTGTTCCGATTCGCTTAATGATCCCGACGCAACAGGCTCTTTTATCCCCGGGGTCCCTGGCGGGACAACATTCCCGTGAGCTTCCTGCAACAATTGCGGATGAATATCCTCTAAAATATCTTCAACACAGCTGACTAATTTTGCGCCCTGTTTGATCAATCCATGCACGCCTTTTGATGTGGGGCTGTCAACCTTGCCGGGTACGGCGTAGACTTCCCGACCTTGCTCCAGCGCGAAATCGGCCGTGATCAACGCGCCGCTTTTCGCGGCCGCTTCCACCACGACGACGCCCATGGAAAGCCCGCTGATGATCCGGTTGCGCCGCGGAAAATTATATGGCATGGGCAGGGTTTCCATCGCGAATTCAGAAATGAGCGCCCCATGGGCGGGGATAGAATCATATAATTTTTTATTTTCAGGCGGATAAATATGGGTAAGGCCGCAACCTAAAACGGCAACGGTCTGGCCGTGGGCTTTGAGCGCTCCCGTGTGCGCGGCTGTGTCTATCCCCCGGGCCATGCCGGAGACGATCGTAAAACCAACCTCGGCCAAGCGCGCCGACCATTGTTCGGCGATCGAATTGCCGTATAAACTGGCGCCGCGCGACCCAACGACCGCCATGGATAAAGATAAATTCTCCGGCAACCGTCCTTTAACATAGAGAACAATCGGGCTATCGGCAATAGCGCGCAGGCTGGCGGGATATTCCTCGTCATTAAACGTCAAAACACGGACACCATGTTCGGCAATCAGCGCGAGCTCTTTGGCGAGAAACTGTTCTTTGGAAAACCGGGCAATGGCCGCGGCGAGCTTGGCAGAAACGACCTGATCGGCGGCCAGATCATTTTCCGTCAGCGACAAGACCTTTTGGGCGCTGCCGTAATATTCCAGGAGTTTGCGAATGTTCGCGTTACCGACTCCGGGAACGGCATTCAGCGTTATTAATGCATCTATCTCCATCATAATTTGGCCATGATTTCTTCGCATACTTGCTGTACGGTTTTCTTATCAACTTTAATCTTATAATCAGCATGGGCGTACAACGGCTGGCGAAACCGCATTAATTCTTTAATTCTCTCTAAAGGGCCTTTAACATTCAATACTGGTCGATTTTTTTTCCCTTTTATTCTGGCATAGATTAAAGTCGGTGACGCCGATAAAAGAAATATAACCCCATTTTGACTTAAATTATCGATGTTCTCTTTATCTAAAACAACTCCTCCCCCACAATCAATAATTATATTTTCTTTTTGCGAGACCTCGCGAATAACCTCCTTTTCTGCTTTTCTGAAATATGCTTCACCAAATTCATCAAAAATCTCTAATATTTCTTTTCCTTCTTTTTTTTCAATAATTGAATCTATTGAAACAACTTCTCTTTTTAGAAGTTCTCCTAACCTATTGGATACCACAGTCTTACCAGAAGCCATAAACCCTGTAAGAATAATATTTCTACTTTTCATGGGTTGGATTGTAACATACCGGTCCGGTTAATACAACCCATATCCGCTTAAAATCCAGAGGATGATCGCGTCTCCCCAAAAAAGGCTGATAATAGCGCCGGCCACCAGAAATGGCCCGTAGGCGATGGCGGTGTCCTTAGTCCGAATCTTTTCCATAATCCCGTAAACCGCGCCAGAAAACGGAGCCAGGAAGAATGTGAGAATGGCCAATTTCCAACCCAGGAAAGCTCCCACCATCGCCATCAGCTTCACATCCCCGCCACCCATCGATTCCTTCCTGAAAAGAAAATCTCCCAGGATTCCCATCGCGTAAATGGAGCCGCCTCCGACCAAAGCGCCGACTAATGACCATCCCAAAGATTTTAAATGGGCCAAGATCAATGATCCGGTGCCAGCAGCTGCCCCATGCAATTCGGGAATAAACGCGCTAAATAGCAGCCCGGCCACCATGCCACCTATGCTGATTTCATCCGGTATGATCCGGTGCTCAAAATCGACAAAGGTCGCCACAATAAATCCGCAAACCATGGTCAGATACGCCGGCAAAAGCGCGGTCAGGCCAAAATATTGATAAAAGATAACGAAGGTAATCGCGGTGATCAATTCGACCAAAAAATAACGCGGAGAGATCTTTTCTTTACAGAACCGGCAACGTCCGCCAAGTAAAATATAACTAATAAAAGGAATGTTGTCGTACCACAATAGCTGTTTTTTGCAATGAACGCAATGCGACCGCGGCTTGACAACGGATTTCTCATGCGGCATGCGCACGATGCACACATTCAGGAAACTTCCTACAATCGCACCTAAAACAAACATAAAAAGACCCATATCAACTCCTCATGGATTGGCTAACGCCTTTTTCCAGTGCCTGGCGCATTTTGAATTTGATGTCATCGTCCAGCAGAACATTTGCCCAGTGCTGGAAAGCAAGTACTCCTTGATAATACAGCATGCCCAGCCCGTTGGCGACGCGCGCTCCCCTTGCTTTGGCCATTTTCAAAAGCGGGGTCAGGGGCGGGTTATAAACAAGGTCGTAGACCAATAATTCTCGATGAAGCAATTCTTCATCGACCAGGCCGGGGTCCTCCGGCTTTAATCCCACCGATGTCGTGTTGATCAACAAATCCGCCCCGGGGATATCCAGATCATCAACGCTCGCGACCGGCTCGGCGATACTGGTATCGATACGCGCGCTCAAATCCTCAAGCAGATTATCCAGGCGCTCCGGCGTGCGATTGTATATTTTGATGGAATCCGGACGTTCGGGGATCATGCACAATACCGCCAGGATGGCCCGCGCCGAGCCGCCGGAGCCCATAATCGCGATCTTTTTATCCCGCGTATTAAACTGTAATTCGACCAAATGCGCCAAAAAACCCGGGGCATCCGTATTGTACCCGAGCAATTTACGCTCTTTATTAATGACGATCGTGTTAACCGCCATGATTTTCTGCGCTAAGGGGGCAATGTTGTCTAAATATTCAAGGACCGCTTCTTTGTAGGGTACAGTGACATTTAACCCGAAAATAGGGCTAGAAGGTTTACGCAGCTCGGCAAAGAATATATCTAATTCATTTTCTTTAAGCGGGAAAAGTTTATAGACCGCGTCGACCCCAAGCTCTTTAAACGCGGTATTGTGCATTAAGGGAGACAAACTGTGGGCTACGGGATACCCGATGATTCCGTAGACAGCACTTTGAGCATCCATGCGAATTACTTTCCGGGGGATTCTATTGGCGCAACGACTTTATTGAGGGCGTTGATATAGGCCTTGGCGGAGGCTTCCAGAATATCGGTGCTGGCCCCGTGCGCGATGACACTTTTATTTCTAAAATTGACTTTAATCGTTACTTCGCCCAACGCGTCTTTACCCTGCGTAACAGAATGGATCGTATAATCCAGCAACTTCCCTTTGACCTTGGTGATGGCATCGATCGCCTTGTAGCAAGCGTCCACAGGACCATCACCAGTGGAACTCTTCTTGTAGGTTTTCGTTTTTGATCTTAAAACGATGCCCACTTCGGTCTTGATATTGGTGCCGCTTTTTGTGGCCAGACTGACCAGGCTCCAGGTCTTTTCAACCGCCTTAATTTCATCTTCAACAATGGCGATCAGGTCTTCATCGAAAATCTGCTTTTTCTTGTCAGCGACACGTTTGAAACGTTCAAACGCTTGCTCTGATTGCGTGTCATTAAGATCGATGCCCAGATGTTTCAGGCGCACGCGAAAGGCGTGCCGGCCGGAATGTTTGCCCAAGACCAGCCCTGTCCCCACAAACCCGACGTCCTCCGGACGCATGATCTCATACGTGGAACGCTCCTTCAAGATGCCGTCCTGATGAATGCCGGCTTCATGACGAAACGCGTTGTTGCCAACGATCGCTTTATTTGGCGCAACAGCAAATCCCGTGTACTTGCTAACCAGCCGTGAAACCCGGCAAATCTCCGGTGTCTGGATATTCGTCACGCATTTATAAATATCGGAACGCGTTCTTAAAGCCATTACGATCTCTTCCATAGAAGCATTGCCGGCGCGTTCCCCAATACCATTAATAGTACATTCAACCTGACGGGCACCGTTACGGACCGCCGCCAGCGAATTGGCAACAGCAACCCCCAGATCATCATGGCAATGGACAGAAATAACCGCCTTATTAATGTTGGGGACATTATTCTTAATATCCGCGATCAACTGCCCGTATTCAATAGGCATGGCATAACCGACCGTATCCGGAATATTCACCGTGGTCGCCCCAGCATCGATAACGGCTTCAAGGATCCGGTATAAAAATAATTTTTCCGACCGGGAAGCATCTTCCGGAGAAAATTCCACATCAGCGGTCTTGTGGCGGGCATATTTAACGGCATCGACCGCCATCTGCAGGATCTCTTCCTGGGTTTTCTTTAATTTATGCTGCATATGGATCTTGGAGGTCGCCAGAAAGACATGGATGCGCGACCGGGCCGCGGGCTTCAAGGCATCAGCGGCCGCATCGATATCGGCTTTCAAGGAACGTGCCAAACCGCAGACGATCGATCCTTTGATATGCCTGGCAACGCTCTTGACGGAATCGAAGTC
This sequence comes from Candidatus Omnitrophota bacterium, assembly GCA_016214285.1. Taxonomy (GTDB): domain Bacteria; phylum Omnitrophota; class Gorgyraeia; order Zapsychrales; family Zapsychraceae; genus UBA10015. The sequence goes on from JACROV010000041.1 coordinate 50,937, forward strand.
GCCTTTGGAAATGACCGGAAATCCCGCCTCGATGATATCAACGCCCAGGCGCTCCAAGGCGTGCGCGATCTCCAGCTTCTCGCGCTCGTTCATGCTGGCGCCGGGCGCCTGCTCGCCGTCGCGCAGCGTCGTGTCAAAAATAAAAACTCTGTCCTGGTCTTGACTCATCGTGGGGCACCTGACTTTTCTGTCGTTTCCTGAAACCTTTTTATCGCTTCACGGGCGAATTTTAACGTTACCCTCTCCTGCCCGTTCCCAAATTTATTCGCATGTGAATAAATCGTAACATTGTCCAAATCATTGAGCGTGACGTGCCGGCGCTTGATGCCTTCCAGGCGGATATTCAATCCCGCTCTTCGGATGTTCGCTGTTTCAATCCCGAATACGCTGACGAATTCCTTTAACGTCTTTTGCGAATATCCCCACTTATGATTGCCGAAATGCCCGATATAGATCCTCGATTCCCAAAGATTTTCGCCGAAGATAAAATCGACAAAATTATTGTAACCGAACTTAAAATATCGCAAAAGGATCGTTTTAAAATCCGGCACTTGCAGCGTGATCTTTCCTCCGACCTTCAATACCCGCGTCCATTCATAAAAAACCAGATAACGGATATATTTGTCAAAGTGTTCCAAAAGGTCTTCCCCAAGAAGCTCTTCCGCGCTCTGGTCAGCGTACGGCAAAGGCTTGCTGATGTCATGCACTACATCCGGACGACATTCCGGCACCGAATCGATGTTGATCCAGCCTTCCAGCTTCTTAGTGCCACAGCCTAAATGAAGTTTCATGACAGTTTTGTGTTATGTTTTATGTGTTATGCAATTGAAATCGTTTGGCTTTTATCCATGACACATAACACATGACACATAAAACAAACCTTCCCTTTTACTTTTTCATCCAAGACATCATGGCCCGCAACTCTTTACCGACTTTCTCCACGGGATGATTCCCTGCATCTTCACGGTACTTATTGAAATTCGGCCGGCCGTTTTTATTTTCCTTCATCCATTCCCGCGCGAATTTCCCGGACTGGATCTCTTTTAAGATCTTTTTCATTTCCTTGAGAGTGCGATCCGTGATGATGCGCGGCCCGCGCGTGTAATCACCGTATTCCGCCGTATCGGAGACCCGTTGGCGCATGCCGACGATCCCGCCTTCATAGATCAGATCCACGATCAATTTCAATTCATGCAGACATTCGAAATACGCCATCTCCGGAGCGTAGCCGGCTTCGATGAGCGTTTCATATCCGGCCTTGATCAACGCGCTCGTTCCACCGCACAAAACCGCTTGTTCCCCGAAAAGATCCGTTTCGGTCTCTTCCCGGAAACTCGTTTCGAAAATTCCCGCGCGGCCGCCGCCGATGCCCCTGGCGTAAGCCAACGCGTCCTTCAAAGCGTTTCCCGACGCGTTTTGATGAATGGCGACCAGACACGGCACGCCTTTGCCTTCTTCAAACTGCCGGCGCACCAACGCCCCCGGCCCTTTGGGCGCGATCATCCAGACATCCACATCCGCGGGAGGCCTGATCTGCCCGAAATGGATATTAAATCCGTGAGAAAATGCGATCGACTTGCCTTTTTTGAGATAACGTTTAATGGACTTGCGATAAAGTTCTCCTTGCACGTGATCCTGCGTTAAGATCATGAGGACATCGGCTTTTTTCGCCGCCACATCCGCATCAACCGGCTCAAACCCGTCTTTCTTGGCTTGATCATAATTGACCCCACCGGGTCTTTGGGCGACCAAAACGTTCAGGCCGCTATCGCGCAGACTTAACGCCTGTCCCCGGCCCTGGATACCATATCCCACGATGGCGATGGTCCGGCCTTCATACACATTCAAATCGGCATCTTTGTCATAATAAATTTTAGCCATTGGGTTTCCTTTCAGAGTTTCTTGACCCTTCACTTCGTTCAGGGTGAGACCATTGACTTTTTCAACGGTCTCAAATTGGCAATTATTTTAACACAGCCCGCGCCACGGCGTCAAATTAATCACTTCCCAATGCCCGCCTTTATCCAGGCCGATTCTTTCCCCACAAAAACCTAATCGTGCCATAATCGTGCCATAATCGTGCCATCATCATGATGACTTAATCGCTCCATCGATACCTTAAGCTCCGGCCGCTTCCCACGGCTGCGACAACCTTCTTGGCGACAAGATCATTCAGATCTCGATTCGCCTGCCGGACAGAAATTCCAGCCAAATCGACGTATTGCTTCCGCGAAATACCTCCGTGTTGCTTAATGAACTCCATCGCCTTTTTCTGCCGATCGTTCAAATCAAGCTTGCGAAGTTTCACGTCCTCAATCGTCTTCTCAAAGCTCTTCCCCGGGCCAACCAAAACAATCTCAAAGCCGCCGGAATTATTCGCGAACGCGGGATCCGGCAACTTCTCCTTGCGCATTTCCTCAACGATCCGGTTCGTGCCGCGCCCCCATCGCTCGATATATTTGATCAGATAGAGTTTATCGGCGAGAAACTGGTTCCTCGGGATTGACCGGTGCTTTTCTTTCAGCTGTTGGTGGGTCAGTTGTCTTGGTAACTCGCCCGGGTTCCAAATCTCAATGCGGTCATCGTAGATCGCCAGTTGTATATCACCGTTCGCCCAATAATCCCGATGAGCCAAGGCATTATTCAATGCCTCCTCCAAAGCCCTTAAGGGATACTCCCATTTATCATACCTCTGGTTCGCGTCAAAAAAGACTGCTTTGTCAAACCTATTCCTAAGACTCCTAATACCCAACCGATAGAATCCATCAGCCCCCCTCATTATTACTTTTGTTCTTTCTCAACAAATTTCAAACGGTTTCTTATCCGCGCCCATTGCTTCCAGTCGCTGTAGTCATGAGACAATCTTCCCGCCACAATACCCGGCGAAATATTGATTGCGTTGGCAAAATTTGTGACTGAACCATAAGAAAAATCGTTCTTTTGGCGGAAATTCGCGTACTCATTCCGGGGAATCAACGTGTTCGTCGCGAATTCATCAGCTTCCTTTTCTTTCTCGATCGAATCCAGATGTTTCCCATCTTCAAATTCAACAAATTGGTCTGTCTTCCCGTGCTTAAACACATGGGCCAATTCATGGAAAAAGGTAAACCAGAAGATATCACTGTAATTTCCCCTCAAGCTAAGCTGGACAATCGCTTTGTCGTTGACCCATCTGGTGGCGCCGTTAACAAACGTATTCTTGGAATAAGGGACGAAGACAACGGCGGCCCCGAAAGACGCGCAGAGGTCAACCATCTTACGTTCAAAGACATCGGGGTTCTGCCTGGTCAATCCTCTTAATTCCTCCAATGAGTCAATTAATTTGTTCTTGTCAAACTCTCCCGTTTGAATTTTCTGGGCCTCAAGTTCACCGCATCGCAACCAGGCGGCGAGAGATTCATGAGATAAATTCTTCTGGTTCGATTTACGGAAAGCGACCGCCTGGATCTTCGGGATTAAATCCAGAGAGCTGACGCCAAAGAAATTAAGCAAGTTCATTATCTTCTCTTGAGCGACATTGGTCTTTTTGACATAGCCCCATTTCGCCAATTCAACATAACAGGAGAATTTTCTTAAATTAACCAATTCATGAGACAACTTTTTCTCAACTTCCAATCGCGCCAATGTTTCCTGATAATTTCTCTGCAAATTGTTCCAAAAGGCGACAGACATCCCGAACACAGCGGATAATCTGATCGCCGTCTCAGGCGTCACAGAACTCTTACCCTGAACGATCTCATTGATTGTTTTAGGCGTCAAGCCCGTTCTTTCAGCCAGTTCCGCCTGGCTCATGCCAGCCGCCTCTAAAGTTTCCTGCAACGTTTTGCCGGGGTGTATCGCGACATTTGGATTAAAGGTAGTCTCTCCCATAGTCCCTCCTCAATGGTAATCAATGCACACATCGGTAATTTCGATCTTGGTTATGGTCTTGAGATCGTTTGCCTCTCCATTTAATGGGGCAAGAACAATACGCTTCGGATGTTTTAAATCAACGGCGAAAGCCCCCTGGCGGCTGCCGGACAAAGGGTGCAGCCTGGCTTGCGGTAATTTTGAGATATCAAACAGATTCTCGGCGGAAAGAAATTCATTGATTCGTTTTATGATTTGGTCGGCTTGCTGCGGACCGTATAAACGGGAAAGCCGCTTATGGTCCTCGCAAATTTTCTTTATTTTCGAAGCCTTAAACTCATCTTCTACAGTTTGACTTAATTTCTTTAATTTTCTCGACGAGACCTCTGGCGTCGTAGTTTTCTTGGCACCGCATCCTGGCTGTCATCAACCGACGTCAGGAAGACTTGATCGTGGCCGGCAACGCGACACCC
>JACROV010000039.1 GCA_016214285.1 Candidatus Omnitrophota bacterium
CGCATTTTGTAAAGATATTCTTGGCACGATTGTTCAGTATTGAAAAGTTTCTTAAACTCAAGCATCGTTTTAGGATAGTCTTCCATAGCCCCGATATATTACATATTGGGGCAGTGGTAGTCAAGGGCATAACCCTATAAATTAAATCCGAAATCCGAAACACGAAACAAATTCAAAATTCGAAATTCCAATGTTTTAAACATCCAGTCTTAAGTTTGGAATGCTGGAATTTTGATATTGTCTCGGATTTCGTGCTTCGAATTTCGGGTTTTTAAAACAATGGCTTATCCAAAATTAATCGAAAATCTGATGGAACAATTCGCCAAGCTGCCCGGCGTGGGCCGGCGCAGCTCCGAGCGGATGGCCTTCTGGATCTTAAATCATCCCAAAGAAGAAGCGCAGGAATTGGCTGACAGCATCCTCAGGCTCAAGGACGGATTGCGCTTTTGCCGGATCTGCAATAATCTTAGCGATATCGAGATCTGCTTCATTTGCTCGGATACCAACCGCGATGAGGGAACCGTATGCGTGGTCGAAGACCCTAAAGACGTTTTGGCCATTGAGCGCACGGGGTCATACCGCGGGCATTATCATGTCCTTCTGGGGACGATCTCGCCGGCCGAGGGCCGCGGTCCCGAAGACCTCAAGATTCCGCAGTTGTTGAACCGCATTTCTTCGAATACTATCAAGGAAGTGGTCATCGCCACGGACGCTGACAACGAAGGGGAGATGACCGCGCTTTATTTGACCAAGCAGTTAAAACCCACGGGGGTAAAGATCAGCCGTATCGGGTTGGGGATTCCGGTGGGAAGCTCGCTGGAATTCGCGGATATGTCCACGTTAAGCATGTCTTTGAAAGCGCGTCGGCCGATAGGCTCCCTTCGGGAGGAAATTCAGGAATAAACTGCGAAGGGATGCGCCTAGATGTTTAAGTTCAAATCGGGCTTTTGCGGGGCGGGTATTTCCCGGTCGTTGACCGGATTCTCCATCTCTCGCAGGGAGAGCCGGTAGAAAACAACGCCGATGGCGGCGCGCAGATCGTCCGTGGTAAATGGTTTCAAAAGCGGTACCCTGCCTTTTTCCTCCAGCATCGCGGCCTTATAGCGGTAGCCGGTAATATAAATGACCGGTAACTTCAACTGACTTTCAACATATTTGCCCGTCTGGATACCGTCCAGCGCGCCCGCTAAAGACACGTCCATGATGACGAGATCCGTGCACGGCAGCTTGGCGGCTTTTTCCATAAATTCCTCACCGCTGGCAAAGACACCCGTGACATCACAGTCCATGCGTTCCAATGTCTTGGTCATTTCATCGGCGATGGACTGGTCATCTTCGACGATCAATATGTTCTTCCTGGCTGGCGCGATCATTTTGGATCCCTCTCACAGAGAAACCCGGCTAATGATTTTTCTAGCACTTGACTGCTACCTAGAGTATAGAAGCGAAAAGGCGAGTCGACAAGGCTCGCGCCCGGCAATTGACAGAATCTTGACAGGAAAACGGGGTGAGGAGAAAGCGGTTGCTTTATCCGCTACAAAAAATATGATACACGAGCGCCGCTAGGCGCACAAACGAATTTCCGGGAAAGAGGAGTTCCTTTAGAGCGCGGTCATTTGCCAGCAGCGGTGCACGCGGCGGTTGCGGTAATCTTCCGGGATCGTCTTGGGGGTGAGCTCGACCAGGTCTTTGACCGCAAGGCCTTCCAGGCGCGGCTCGAAACGCTGGTGGTTCGTTGAGAAAAATACCACGGAGCCCGGGGCCATGACTTTCAGGACGTTTTGAAGAAGTTGCGGGTGGTCGCGATTGATGTCAAAAGCAGCGCCCATCCTTATGTCTTTCCCGCCGGAGGCGGGTCCGCCTCGGGCGGAAAAAAAGAACGACGGCGGGTCAACGAAGGCCAGCGTGAAGCGCCGGCGCTCGCGCTGGGCCTGCGTCAGGAATTTGTTGACGTCGGATTGCACTAATGTATGCTGCGGGCCCCAGAGGCCGTTTAATTCCAGATTATCCTTCGCCCAGCTGATGTAGTTAAGGGAGCGGTCCACGCTGACGGTTGTCTTGGCGCCGCCGGCGGCTGCCGCGCAGGTGAAGGCGCCGGTGTACGCGTAAAGGTTCAAGAAATCTTTTCCAGCGGCGAGGTTGCGCACAATGACCCGCGTGTCGCGGTGGTCGGAAAATAATCCGGTATCGAGATAATCGTCGAGGTTCACCCGGAAGGAGAGATCGCGCTCGCGCACCTTGAAACGCTCTTTTCTGAAATCCATTTTACCGTAGCGCGGGCCTTCTTTGGTATTCGTCCGGCGGCGCCGTGTGTGCGTTTTCTCCGGAGGAACACCCAGCGCTTGCGCCACCGCCGCGGCCATTTTGGGGAGCCAGTCGGGCCCGGTTTGCAGGCGCTCGTATTCCGCGACGACCACGTGGCCGGCGTACCAGTCCACGACCGCGCGCACCTCCGGAATATCCCAGTCATAAAGCCTGAAACAATCGATGTTCTCGCGCTTGAAGCGACGGGAGAGATGGCGGAAACGATGGCGCACGCGATTGGCCAGAATTTCCGCGTGGTGCTTCGTCTTTTCAGGGGTGACAAAATGTTTTGGCTTGGGCTGCATGACGCATTTATAACGTAGAACGGCAGGGGTGTCAATGAGAACTTGGGGTGAAAGGGGGACTCTCTCATTGACTTTTAACGGATTTACTGTATAATTTTTTTCAATTCGACACCGAATTGTTTTTTGAGAATTTATTCCCCTGTACTGGCTTTCCTGGAAAATTTGAGGGAACCAGCACTGGGGAGATTTTTCTGGATAAAAGGTAATTTCCCCTGTAGCTCAGCTGGTAGAGCAAGTGGCTGTCAAGTCGCCGAAAGGCGAATTGACTCCGAGTTCTGGCCGGAAGGATTTCAGCGAAATCCGAAGGCCGTTTAGAACGAGGAGTTGATCGAGGCAGCTTCCACGGGAAACCGTGGTTGACAAAGCAGGCTAAGTCAGGGAAGTCCTGAGAGAAATCAACGGATAATCCTGAGCTAGCATTCGTCGCATATTCCAAGGAGGGCGACCGAGTCCGCCGGAGGCGGACGAGGGAGTCCTAAGGAGCGAAGCGACGAAGGGCAAGTGCAGAGACTATACACCTGCCTCCTAATCTCCAAAAACATTGGGGTACTGGAGAAGAGATAGTCCACTTCCGGTAGTAATATCGGGTTAAGTGTAACCACTGGGTCCGAGGTTCGAGTCCTCGCGGGGGAGTTTTTAAATGAAAAAGGGCACCGAATGGTGTCCTTTTTCATTTAAAGTTCTTCACGAGGCAATGAGGAACCTATCCCGCAGGGATGGGTTCCGACCGAAGGGAGTCCTGTGAAGCCGAAGGCGGAGCAGGAGAGTCCTCGCGGGGGAGTTTGTTCAGTAAGCCCTTATAGGTCAATGACCTGTAAGGGCTTTTTATTGTGCGCCCGGCAGGGCGCACTTACTCGAAGGTGTAAGTCCTTTACAGGCCTGATAGGAGGAACTGTTAGCCGGACGGCAAGGGTGTCTATCGTGAGGTGGAATCTGAAGGAAGCCGCAGGCAAAA
>JACROV010000042.1 GCA_016214285.1 Candidatus Omnitrophota bacterium
GACTTAAATCTTTTTTCCATGTTGCCAGAAAACAATGACATGAAAAAAATACCCAGGACCTTTATGGCCTTTTTATCCAATTCCCTCGTGGGTTTCGTTTAGCTGGGCTATCTTTAACCGTGAAAAATGTCTAAAGTCGAGCAGGTCACACGTAAAAGTGGGCGGGGTAAGTGGCAGACAGGGTTGATAGGTATTAGTGACAGATAAACCATAATAAACCAAGGAGGATGTATGCGTAAAAAAATGTTTAACGTTTTGTCCGTTGGATTTGTTTCCATGCTGCTATTGACCGCCCGGGCCGAGGCCCAGGAATTTTCGGCGGATATGATCAGCCGCACGGGAAAAGAGGTCGTCAGCGCCAGGATCTATGTGGCCAAAGACAAGGTCCGCATGGAGATGCCCGAGAGCATCATGATCGTGCGCCGGGACAAGAATCTTTCGTGGGTGGTCATGCCCGCCGACAAGATGTACATGGAGCATCCGGTCGATCTGTCGTCGTCTCCCAAGGTGGCAGCACAATTTGATGATGAGATCGAGCGCGTGGCGATGGGCACTGAGGCCGTGGACGGCCAGCCGGCGGAAAAATTCAAGGTCACCTACACGGAAAAAGGCAAGCCCGTTTCCGTCTACCAATGGCTGCGGGGCGGACAGATCCCCGTCAAGGTCGAGGCCGTGGACGGCTCCTGGGGCATGGAATACAAGAATCTCAAGGCCGGTCCGCAGTCCGCGGAGCTTTTTGAAGTTCCGGCCGACTATCAAAAATTTTCCATGCCAAGTTTGGGCGACATGATGAAGGGTTTCGGCGGGGTTTAGATGAAAAAGATCCTGATGATGGAGGACGAGCCGGATATCGGCGAAGCGGTCCGGTCGTCTTTGAAGGCCAGGGGATATTGGGTCATCCTGGCCGCGGACGGGGAAGAGGGCCTGCGCAAGGTAAGATCCGAAAAGCCCGATCTGGTGCTGCTGGATATCATGATGCCCAAGGTCGACGGCTGGCAGGTCTTGAAAGCGATCCGCAATGATGAGGACGCGGCTACCCGTGACTTGCCGGTTTTGATGCTCACCGCGAACCGGCAGACTTCATCGCTTATCGAATCGCAGTCCCAAAGAGCGACGGATTATATCATGAAGCCCTTTGATATCGAGAAGCTCACGCGTTTCATCAACCGCTACATCTGACCTTCGACCCTGACCGGTCCTTTTTATGAAAAATAAAGACGTCGCCGATATTTTGGAACGCATGGGCACGCTCCTGGAGATCAAAGGAGAGATCGTCTTTAAAACGCGGGCGTATTACAAGGCCGCCGAGACGATCGCCGGCCTTTCCGAAGACATCGAAACCATCCGCAAAGAGGACCGCCTGATGGGAATCCCCGGCATCGGTAAAACTTTGGCCGAGAAGATTTCTCAATACCTCGACACGGGAAAAATGAACGCCTACGAGGAATTGATCCGGGAAGTCCCGGAAGGATTGCTCGATGTGGTTCATGTCCCGTCCATCGGTCCGAAGAAGGCGAAATTATTTTTTGACCGGTTAAAGGTCAAAAGTGTGGCAGACCTGCGCAAGGCGGTTGATACCGGAAAACTCGAAGACCTGCCGGGCATCAAAGAGAAAACGATCGACAATATCCGCCGCGGCATCAAGATCGTCCAGGAAGGGCAGGAACGGATGCATCTGGGCACGGCCACCGAGGCGGCGGAGGAATTCGTCGCGGCCCTGGAAAAACTGCCGCAGGTCAAGGATATCGTCGCCGCGGGAAGTTTGCGCCGCGGGCGGGAAACGGTCCGGGACATCGACATCCTTGTCGATTCTACGGAACCGTCCAAGGTCATGGACGTCTTCGTCCATCTGCCGCAGGTCAAAAGTATCAACGCCCACGGGGAAACCAGATCCTCGGTTCTCACGCAAAACAACGTCCAGGTCGATATCCGGGTGGTGGAGCCGAAAAGTTTCGGCGCGGCGCTGTTGTATTTTACCGGCTCGAAGGATTTCAATATCAAACTGCGCCAGATCGCCATTAAAAAAGAGATGAAGGTCAGCGAATACGGCATTTTTTCCCTCAAAGGCGGGCGGGAGAAGATGCTCGCCGGAAAAACGGAGGAAGATTGTTTCAAGGCGCTGGGCCTGCCGTATATCCCGCCGGAGATGCGCGAGGATTTTGGCGAAGAGGAAATATTCGGCGGGGGCGCAAAATTTTGCGCCCCCGCGCTCATTGAACAAAAAGACATCCAGGGCGATCTGCACGTTCATTCCACCTGGTCAGATGGGCACAACTCGATCGCGGAAATGGCGCAGGCGGCGCGGACGAAAGGGTACCAGTATCTGGCCATAAGCGACCATTCGCCGCGTTTGAGGGTGGCCGGCGGTGTTAGTCCGGAAGACCTGAAGAGGAAAAAAAAGGAGATCGACGGCCTCAACGCGAAGCTGAAGGACTTTCACATCCTCTTTGGAACGGAAGTAGAAATAGACAGCGATGGGAATTTGGATTACAATAATACGATTTTGGGCGAATTTGATCTTGTGATTGCCGCCATCCACAGCGGATTCGAACAAAGTTCCGAACAATTGACCAAACGGCTCGTGAAAGTCTGTCAAAACAAATACGTCCACGCCATCGCGCATCCTACCGGCGTTCATCTCGGGAAACGCGAGCCCTGCCATTTCGATTTCAAGGAAGTCTGCGCCGCCGCCGTCGACAATAACGTCTGCCTGGAGATCAACGCTTTCCCGGTCCGGCTGGACCTGAACGGGGCCAACGTCTACCACGCGCGTAAATACGGGGTCAAATTCGTCATCGACACCGACGCGCACCGCGCCGACCACATGGATTTCATGAAATTCGGCGTCACCACCGCCCGCCGCGGGTGGCTTAGAAAAGAAGACGTGCTGAACACTTTGTCGTACAACGAGCTGATGAAGCATCTTAGAAAATGAAGACGGGACATGTTTAAATCCGAAATCCGAGGCACGTTAGCCAGAGGCTGATCCGCCAATGAAGGTTAGAAAAGGTTGGAAGAGGTTTGAAAAGGTTGCAAGAGGAAGAACGTCGCGAAGGGTCGCAACAAAAGTAACCTCGAGAAACTTTTAACGTTTTTCAACGTCTTTCAACCTTTTGCAACTTTTCTTAACTTTTAAGATTTGCTTCGTGCTTCGAATTTTGAGTCGTGATCTTTTGAGGTTCGAAAGTTATGGATTACAAGATCGTCAGCAAGCAAAATTTCGCCGACCGGTTCAAGCGCCTGGACATCCGCTGTCCGGACATTGCCGGAAAGGTGCGCCCTGGACAATTCGTGAAGGTTTGTCCGGCCGCGGGGGAGGCGTCCATTCCCTTGATCGTCTTCGAGATCGATCCGTTGCGCGGGATCATCGCGGTGATCGTACAGGAGGCGGATCCGGCGGCGCAAAAGCTGGGTGCCATGCCCATCAACCAGTCGATCTGTTCGGTCCTGGGGCCGCTGGGCACGCCGATCCGTATCGAGAAAAAAGGCGTGGTCGTGTGCATCGCCACGGGCATCGGGATCGCGCGCATCTTGCCGGTCGCCCGGGCGCTCAAGCAGGCGGGCAATAAAGTCATCGGCATTATCGGCGCGCGCACGCGTCGGGAATTGCTACTGGAAGCCCAGATGCGCATCGCCAGCAACAAAATTTTTGTCGCGACTGACGACGGTTCCCGCGAATATCGTGGTTTGGCCACCGATCTTTTAAAACGGGTGATGGGTGAAGAAAAGGTGCGGGGGGTTTACGCCGTCGGCTCGGTCGATATGATGGAAACCGTTTGCGGCTTGACGGAAGCGCTAAATGTTGAAACGCAGGTCATCCTGGATGTGCCGATGGTCGATTGCATGGGGTTGTGCGGGTCGTGCCGCGTGAAGGTCGGCGGCCGCACCGTTCTGGCGTGCGTGGAGGGACCGGCGTTTAACGGCCATGACGTTGATTTTGCCGAGTTGAGAATCCGCGTGAACGCCTTTAAGGAGAAGGACCGATGGGGCAACCTGAAGTCGTCGTTCAATCCGAGAGAAAACGATCTAAGAATTTTGACGAAGTTTCCCTTGGATATCCAAAGAAGCTAGCGCTCGAGGAAGCCAGGCGCGCGCTGCAGTGTTTGAAACCCGGCGAGAGCGGTGGATGTCCGTTAGGAGTCGATATCCCGGGGTTCGTGCGCGCGTTGTCGGAGAATCACGTTGTCGAGACGCTCGCAAAGATCCGGGAACAGAATCCGTTGCCGTCGGTCTGCGGGCGCGTGTGCACGGCGCCCTGCGAGACATCGGGTTTGCGTAACGACCAGGACGATCCTCCGGGCATCCGCGCGCTGGAGCGTTTCGCGGCGGATTTTGGCAAACCGAAATTCGCGCCGCGCAAGGCGCGGATACGCGCGGGCAAAAAGGTGGCGGTCGTCGGTTCTGGCCCCGCGGGATTAAGCGCGGCGGTATCGTTGGCGCAGAAAGGTTACTGGGTCACGGTCTTTGAAGCGTTTGATCAGCCCGGCGGGGTGTTGCGCTACGGCATCCCTTCGTTTCGCCTTCCAGCGAAAGTCCTCGATGAGGAGATCCATGAAATAAAATTACTGGACGTTGAGTTTAAGACGAATTGTTACGCGGGCAAAAGCATCAATCTGACGGATCTCAACACCCAAGGCTTTGAGGCGATCTTGCTGGCGACGGGCGCGGGCGTTCCTCAACTGCAGGATCTTCCCGGCGTGAATCTGGGCGGCGTTTATTACGGCGAAGAATTTCTTTTGCGTTTGGACCAGGCCCGCCGGCAGCGCGAAAAAGACACGGATCTTCGTTTGGGATCGCGGGTCGTTGTCCTGGGGTCGCGATATTTGGCGCTCGATTGCGCGCGCGCGGCGCTGCGGCTGGGCAAACAGGTGACGTGGGTGTCCCCCGAGGCGTTTGAAGACAAAAAAGTCATCCCCGAAGAAAGTGTTTACGCCGCGCAAGAGGGCGTTCACATCGAAGCGCTCGTCGAGCCTTTGGAGATTATGGGCAACGACCGGCATTTCGCCCGCGCGGTCAAATGCGTGCGGCTCGATTACGCGGACACGCGCGCGACCGGGCACTGGGAATTAACGCCGGTACCCGATTCCGGTTTCGTGCTCGAGGCGGATTCCGTGATCGTCGCGATGGGGCACGCGCCGAATTCCTTGATCAAACGCGACGTCCCACAGTTGAAGGTCAATGACGACGGGACGATCTGGACCGATCCCTGCGATTCCACAACCTCGTTGCGCGGTGTCTTCGCCTGCGGCAACGCGGTGACCAATACCACGGCGGTGGTGGAGGCTATGGCGTCGGGGAAGAAAGCGGCTGAACATATTGATGCGTATTTGAAGAACAATAAATAAACAAATCACAAGCACCAAATCACAAACAATCCACAATACCAAAATCTCAATAACCAAACTCAATTTAAAATCAGTTTTGTTGGTTTGGTCATTGTTATTTGTAAATTGTCTGTGATTTGGAATTTGTCCATTGGGATTTAATCATTATGAGCGAGCGCGTAACGGTCCGCCAAATCCAGGAAAAGAAACGCAAGAAAGAAAAAATTGTTGTCCTCACGGCCTACGACTACCCGTTGGCCTCACTGATCGACCGCTGCGCGGTCGATATCATTCTCGTTGGCGATTCGCTGGCGAATGTCGTTCTGGGACTGGATTCAACCACGCAAGTGGGGATGATGGAAATGCTTCACCACGCAAAAGCGGTGCGCCGGGCGGTCAAAAGGGCGCTCTTGGTCGTGGACATGCCGTTTGAATCTTATCAGATGGATCCTTCCAGAGCTGTTGCCAACGCCAAGCGGTTCGTCCAGGAAGCTGGCTGCGACGCGGTCAAGCTGGAATGGTTCGACCGTTGCCTTGAGGTCACGGGAAATATCATCAAGGCCGGGATCCCGGTGATGGGCCACGTCGGCTTAACGCCCCAGACCGCCGGGCAGTTGGGGGGATTTAAAGTCCAGGGTAAAGACGCGACTTCCGCGCAGAAGGTCCTTGAGAGCGCGCTCGCACTGGAGAAGAAGGGTTGCTTTAGTGTCGTCCTGGAATGCATCCCCGCGCCTTTGGCGGAGATCGTCACGCAGCGGCTTTCCATCCCGACGATCGGCATCGGCGCGGGGAAGGGTTGCGACGGGCAGGTTCTGGTCACGCACGATCTTCTGGGGCTTTTTGACCGCTTCACGCCGAAGTTCGCCAAACAATATGTTCATCTGAATAATTCCATCGAGAAGGGCGTTACACATTTTTGTAACGATGTCCGGCGCGGGAAATTTCCCGACAAAGCGCACAGCTATGCGATGAATCCGGAAGAATTGAAGAAATTTAAGAAAGAATCCAAATGAAAAAGTGTCCTTTTTGCGCCGAAGAAATTCAAGACGAGGCCGTCAAATGCCGTCACTGCGGTGAATTTTTTGATGGAAGAAGCAGGCCGCCGGCCGATAAGCCTAAACAGAAATGGTATCTTAAAACCTCAACGCTGATCTGGGGATTTCTTATTACGGGGCCGCTGGTGATCCCCCTGGTGTGGGCCAACCCGCATTTTTCTATTACAAGGAAGATTGTCTTAACCGCAATCTTCCTTGCCATTACATTTGCTTTGATTAAAGCGACAGCCAGTGCCTTGGGGGTTCTGCAGCAATATTACCGGATGCTTCCTGGCGGTCTTTAAAATGAACGTACATAACGAAAGAAGAGCGTATGATGGATGTCGCGAGGAGTTAAAATTTTACGCGGGTGTTTTTTTGCAATAAGGGCGGGGGATGGTGTCACAAAGAGCGGTGCTCTTTTAATATCCGAGGAATTCTAAAAGGGGAGGGCCAAGGATGATGAAGCCGATCGCGCTTGCTCCGATAATGCAGATGAGCACGGCGCCGGCGGAAACGTCTTTGGCCTTTTCCACGAGCGGGTGAAATTCCGGCGAGGCCACATCACAGAGGAATTCGAAGGCGGTGTTCAGGGCCTCCGCGGTCCAGACGCTCACCGCGGCAATGATCATCCAGCACCACTCTTCCGGAGAGATCCCCAGAACGGCGCTGGCCAGGAAAACGAGGACGGTCACGGCCAGATAAAACCACGCGTGCTGCTGGGAGAGAAAGGTGATGCGCAGACCGTTAAAGGCGTACGCGAAACTTTGGTACAATCCCCGGGGGGTCAGTTTGGCTTTTTTTGTCATCCTCGAATTCATGTTAACTTTATGATACAGTTTTTCCCGGGCGAGTTCAAACGTTTCTGTAACTACTTTTAAATTTGGAATGGAAATGGCTAAAGGGCAGGGGACGCGGCGGCAGAAAGATATCGCGCGAATGATCAAAGAGCGGCGGGAGGGGCAGAAGCAGAAATTAAAAGCGTGGTTTAGTGGTAGAGTGATAAGTGGTAAAAGTGGTAGAAAATAATTATTTTACCACTTTATCACTTTACTGCTGGTATTATGCTCGCAGCTGCTTCTCCGCGTCGACGACATCGCGGTTGATCTTGTGGATGGTCTGGCGGAGCTTGTCCTTTAAGACATCGGAAACGGGGGCGTCCAGAACTTCCCGCATCACCTGGATGGTCATGCGTAAATATCGGATGATCTCGCCTTCGTCGGCTTCACTGTACTGCAGTACACGATTGAAATCCTCGCCTTTCATCCAGCCTTCCAGGAGCTTGCTTAAGTGAAACGCGCAGAGCTTGACGGGCGGGAGGATCCCGGATTTTTTCTCCATTTTCAGGATCGGAAAGAGGATGTCGTTGGTGATGTTCTGCAGTTGCTTGGCCGGCGGTGCGAGGGTGGGCCGGTTCACCCTCGGGCGCGGTTCATACACGACGGCGAGGCTCAATATCCCCAACTCCGTCACCGTCAATTGTTCAAGGGTCCCGCGGGCGAACAATTCCGAGAGGATCAACTCATGCCCGTAGACTTTCGCGGCGAAAGTTCCTTTTTCGGTCACGTGGTTTTTGCGGATATGTCCGAGTTGTTTCAGGAGACTCACCTTGGCCCGTAAATGTTGCAGTGCTTTTTCGCGCCGGGAACTTTTTTCCTGAAAATGATGGAAGGAAAGCGAATACACGTCGTAGAGTTTTTCGCCGAATTTCTGGTAGAGGTTGAGGATCGTCGCGTAAGAGGCGTTAAAACGCGAGCTCACTTTCTCGGGTTCGGAGAAGATCATCTTTTTGAGGTCTTCAACGGATAGCTCGTGCGGGTTGACCCTGCAGAAGACGTGGCCTTCGGTGTCGATGGAGCGCCGCCCGGCCCGCCCGGCCATCTGATAAAAGTCCCGCGTTTTAAGGGGCATAAAAGCGTGCTCGTAAAATTTGCGCAGTTCGTTGAAAACGACGCTGCGCGCGGGCATGTTGACCCCCAGCGCGAAGGTTTCCGTCGTGAAAATCACCTTGATGAGGCGCGTGGTAAAGAGCCGTTCGACCACTTCTTTTAAGGTGGGCAGCATTCCGGCGTGGTGATAAGCGATGCCGCGCTCGATAAAAGGGCGGATATCGAAGGTGCTCGGTTCGGTAAGGATGTCGAACTGGCGGCAGAGATGATCAAAGAGGCCGGTGATTTTTTTCTTTTCATCAACGGAGAGAAAATCAAAGCCGTGCATTTCCGCCGCGAGATATTCTGTGTGCCGGCGGCTGAAGGTAAAATAGACGCAGGGCAGAAAATCTTTTTCCTGCAGGTGCCGGATCAGCGAATCCGGGCGGTTGGGCTTGACGGCGATCGTTTTTGGCAGCCGTTGGTGAAAGGACGCGCGCCACTGCGGGCTTTGATATCCGTGGCGGCCGAGTTCTTTGAGGTCGTCGTAAATTTTCCCCTGGCATTGGTAGAAGAAATGCAAGGGTACGGGGCGTTTGGTCTCTTCGATGACGCGGATGTCGTGGCGGTGGATGCTTTTGAGCCAGCCGGCGAGTTCATGGACATTGGGGATCGTCGCTGAAAGCCCTAAAATGCGCATGTGGTCCGGCAAAAAGATAAGGGACTCCTCCCAGACACTGCCGCGTTCGATGTCATCGAGATAATGGATCTCATCGAAGATGATCCAGGTGTAATGTTTCAGGGACGATTCCTTTTCCAGGATCTTGTTGCGGAAGATCTCTGTCGTCATAATGAGCGCGGGCGCGTCGGGATTGATGTTCACATCGCCGGTCAGGATACCGACTTTTTCCGGATAATTTTTTGAGAAGTCGCGGAACTTCTGGTTGGAGAGCGCCTTGACCGGAGAGGTATAGATCACTTTCTCCCCGCGCTCGAGGCATCGCTCAATGGCGTGTTCGGCGATCGCGGTCTTGCCCGCCCCGGTGGGGGCGCAGACGATGACCGAGGAACCATCATTGATGGCTGTAATCGCTTTTTCCTGGAATGGATCATAACGCATGAGTGCTATGCCTCGTCAAAGAAATCTTGGTAGTTATGTGTTAAGACATTGACTCCCCCGGGGCCGAGTCCCCATCAGAGGGCACCTCGGGACGAGGTCGGCATTGTACCGAGTCAACCTTGTGCACATTGGTGTGACGAGGTACTATTATACACAAAAAGGCCCTCACGCCAATAAATGCGATTTAATATGTCATCTCCAAATTAAAAGTGAATAGTTTTTAAAGGGATTTCCATTTTAAAAGTGAATAGCTCCTAAAAGCCTAAATGTTCGACAATTTGAGCCATACTTGTAAGAAACGGAGGATACAAGTATGGCCGAACAAATTCA
>JACROV010000003.1 GCA_016214285.1 Candidatus Omnitrophota bacterium
GCGAGATGTGGCCGGGGGATACGACGGACGTAATGAAGCTCAAGGTTCTAACGAAGCTATTGACGGAACGTTTCGGGAGTGAGCGGATATGCGTGGTGTCTGATCGCGGGATGATTAGCAAGAAAGCGTTGAAGGAGCTCGAGAAGGAAGGCATTCATTACATTCTGGGCGTACGGATGCGCCGGAACCTGGAGCTTATCAAGCCGCTTTAAGCAAGATCCATGTTGCGGAGGAAAATAGAATCACTGAGATTATCAATTGGGTTAAATCGAATGAAAATAAGAATTTTAAAGGTGAAGAAGTGCATATTTTAAATAGTGTAAGTCCGGAGGCCAAAGCCTTTGATCGAATTGACCGAAAAATAGCGGAAAAATTTGGTTTTATTCATGAGACTGCCAATGTTGTCCTAGTGACACCGGATGGGAAAGTATTACTGCAGTTAAGAAATAAGGATAATTTTGACGATCATCTCGCTATGTATGGTGGACATTTGGCCGTTGGAGAAAGCCATCATTCCGGCGCGCTCGAAGAAACATTACAGGAAACAAGATTAAAGGTGGAGGAACTAGAAAGTGAATTCAAGTAGACTATGAATTATATGATGAGCAGGCTGAAGGCGACAATAATAGGGAAAGACGGTCATGGTTTGTGAAGGTGCTAACGGAGAATGAATACCGCATCATGAAAGAGCGAAAAGAAGCTGAAGAACTTGATTTAGGAATTAGTAAAGAAACAACATCCCGCGCAGAATACAAGGACAAATTATTTGAAATACAAAAAAGGGGGGGTGGAGCAGGTGAAGTTGTCGGTACGTATGAGTTTATGTTTGATGAAATATCGAACGCAGATTCGACCTCAAATCCGCAGTCCCCTTACAAAAATAAGACAAACAAATTTCTAGAAGTGAGAGATACGTTTAATGGGGAAATTGTAGCTGTTGATGCCTTTTTCACACCTGATGCCTTGGATCGATTAGTGTCAGCAAAAAATAGAGAACTTTGGACCAAAATTAAAGAAACAGCGGCTAAAGAATTGAGCAAAAGAAAACAATCCTTCCATTCCCCCGGCCAATCCAGCTCGCCGGTCACTGAACAGGGTACAGGGGACAGGGTCCAGGGTGCAGAATTACGTGCGAACGACGAACGACGAGATACGAGCAACGACGTCGGCGGCATCGACATGAACTCAATCAATCTCGACAAACAAGGCGCCGGGGTGGACATCCAGTTCAACCCGACCGAACTTCAGGAGCTCATCGACGCCGGCATCGACGGCTTCGCGCCGGTCATCATCAACATCACCCCGCTTCCCAGTGTCCTGCCGCTGCTGGGGCTGGAACCGCGCAAAGAAGAAGACGCGGAAAAGTTGTCCCGCCTTGAGGGATAGAATACTTATGTTCCCCTTGATAGAATAGATAGTCTGCTATATACTTTAGCTGTAGAGTCGATTATAGAACCCTGGAAAGGAGCGAAGCGGGCATGGTTTATCTCAATATCACATTTCCGGAAGACCTTAAAAAAGAGCTGGACCTGGAAGTAAAACAGGAGCGCACGAAACGGAGCACTTTGATCCAAAAAGCGGTCCGCACTTATCTAAAACTTAAACATCAGAAAGCCGTGGACGCCTTGTTGAAAGAAGGGTATCAGGAAATGGCCGCGGAGTCGAAAATTGTCATGAAAGACTTCGAAAAAGCGGACAGGGAGTCCTGGAAGCATGTCGATTAAGCGCGGTGATCTTTTTTGGGTAAACCTTGACCCAGCGCGCGGTTCCGAGCAGGCCGGACGAAGGCCGGTTGTTGTCATCCAGAATAACATCGGCAATGAAGCGGCTGCCACAACAATTATAGCTCCGCTGACAACAAAAGATTTCTCCAGAGAATATCCCGTGAATGTCTGTCTCCCCAAAGGTACGGGCGGGTTGAAATCCAGATCGACCGTTCTTCTTTCTCAAATCCGAACAATTGATCGATCCCGCCTGGAAGCCCGGATCGGACAAGTTCCTCCGATGTATCTAAAAAAAATTGACCAGGCGATCAAGACAAGCCTGGCGCTTTAACCGCCGAATACAGATAAAACGGGACAGCCCGCCCAATCCAGCCCTTCGACTCCGCTCAGGGCAAGCTCGCCGGTCGCTGAAAGTCGTCAGTCATCAGACGTCAGACTTCAGTCGTCGGATGGAGGAAAGAGTCTGACGACTGAAGACGGACGACTGACGACTAATCCCGGCGGTATCGACATGAACGCGATCGACATTGGGCGCCTGCCAGCAGGCAGGCCGGCGTGGATATCCAGTTCGACCCCGTGGAATTGCAGGAGCTCATCGACGCCGGTATCGACGGCTTCGCTCCCGTCATCATCAACATCACCCCGCTTCCCAGTGTCCTGCCGCTGCTGGGATCAGAGCCAAAGGACCAAAGAATCCCTTTGCAAAAATTTTCTCCTGTGCTATATTTAATTTGTTTTATAACCTGTTGAAATTATTATAAGTTTCGAGATAAATAATTTTTGATGCATATTCTTCTGACCAACGACGACGGGATTTATGCCGAAGGGATTTACGCGCTTTACCTCGAACTTAAAAAGATCGGAAAGGTCACGGTCGTGGCGCCGGATGCGGAGCGCAGTTCCGTCGGCCACGGAATCACCCTGGCGCACCCGATCTGGCAAAAGAAAGTCAACCGCCGCAACAAATTTTTCGGCTACGGCATCAGCGGCACGCCGGCGGATTGCGTGAAATTCGCCATCGGCGTCATCCTGAAACGCAAACCCGACATGGTCGTCTCCGGCATCAACCTCGGCCCCAATGACGGGTGCAGTGTTTTTTATTCGGGCACCGTGGCCGGCGCCCGTGAAGGGGCACTGTTGGGAATCCCGTCGATCGCGATGTCGCTCGATGCTTTTCTGAATCCAAACTTTTCCTACGCGGCCAAATGCGGCGCGCGTTTGGCGAAAATCGTGGCCAGGGAAGGGACCCCGAAAGGGACTTTTCTCAACGTCAACGTCCCGAACATAAAACGCTCCCAGATCCGCGGCATCAAGGCAACACATCAGGGACTCATCCCCATCCACGGATCGTTCCAACAGCGCACCGACCCGCACTGGCGAAACTATTACTGGATGACCGGCCGCCTGCCGCATCGCGGGGCCGACGAGCGTACCGATTCCAAGGCGTTATACCGCCGTTTCGTAACGGTGACGCCCATTCGCAGCGACTTGACCGATTACGCTTACGTTGAACATCTGGAGCGTTCATTACCCAAAACCGTTTAAAAGACCCGGCACAATGACCATTGACAGCGAAATATTGTCCGCCAGGATCCTGATCGTCGATGACCAGAAGGTCAACGCCCTGCTTTTGGAAGAGATCTTCCGCAAAGCGGGCTATAAAAACATCACCTGCGTCCATGATTCACGCGACGCTCAAGCGGCCTATGCGGCGCTCAAACCTCACGCGGTCATTCTGGACATCAACATGCCATACATGGATGGATTCCAGATCATACAACAATTAAAGGAGATCGAGGGAGCTGAGCACCTCCCGATCCTTATGCTGACACAGCTCGGCGACAACGATCTGCGGTTTTTGGCGCTGGAATCCGGGGCCAGGGATTACCTGAATAAACCTTACGACGCCATCGAGGTGCTTTTACGCGTGCGTAACATGATCGAAGTACGCCTGTCGCATGACCGGCTGCGCGAAGAGAACAAAAAGCTCAAAGAGGAGATCCGCCAGCTTCAAGAAAAATATAAGCCTTCCTGAGTTCCGGATGACACGTTTTCGGATGACACGGATGACACGTTTTAAACTTGTCATCCGATAAAAAGCATAATATAATGAGCGCCAATATCTAACCCGTTAAAACCGCATCAGGAGAAATAATGGAGGAAACAGCCCGTATCACGATCAATGGCGCGCCCCACGATTTTCCCGTCATCACCGGAACCGAAGACGAGAAGGCCATTGATATTTCCACATTGCGCGCCAAAACTTCCTGTATCACTTTAGACAACGGCTTCGGCAATACCGGCGCGTGCACCAGCGGCATCACGTTCCTGGATGGAGAAAAAGGTATTCTGCGCTACCGCGGGATCCCCATCGAAGAACTCGCCGAGCGATCCACCTTTCTGGAAACATCGTATTTGCTCATCAAAGGTGAACTTCCCACGCAGAAACAGCTGAATAAATTCGCCGCGTCGTTCACCAAGCACGCCTCGCTGCACAAAGACATGCTCAATTTTTTTAAAGGCTATCCGGCCGATGGCCATCCCATGGGACTTTTATCGGCGGTCGTGTGCTCACTCTCCGGCTATTATCCCGGGCTGTTAAAAACCGACCCCACGGAAGATGAGATCGAGCTCATGGCGGCGCAGCTGCTCTCGAAGGTGCGCACCATCGCGGCCTACACGTACCGCAAATCGGTGAATAAACCGTTTGTCCCGCCGCGCGATGACCTTAAATATATCCCCAACTTCCTGCACATGATGTTCTCAACGCCTAAAAAAGAATACAAGATCAACGACACCGCCGTCAACGCCCTGCAAACCCTTTTGATCCTGCACGCCGACCACGAACAAAACTGCAGCACCTCCGCCGTGCGGCTTGTGGGAAGTTCCTGGGCCAATCTCTACGCGTCGGTTTCCGCCGGAGTCTGCGCCTTGTGGGGGCCGCTGCACGGGGGAGCCAACCAGGAAGTGGTGGAAATGCTCGAGGAAATCCGCGAGGCGAAGGGGAACATCCAGAAATTCATCGACAAAGCCAAAGACCCCAATGACAATTACCGGCTGATGGGCTTCGGCCACCGCGTGTATAAAAACTACGACCCGCGCGCGAAGATCATTAAACGCCACGCGAACGAACTTCTCGCCAAACTCAACATCTGTGATCCGTTACTGGATATCGCGGTCAAACTCGAAGACGCGGTCCTCAAGGACGATTATTTCGCGCAGCGCAAGCTCTATCCCAACGTGGATTTTTACAGCGGCCTCATCTATAAAGCCATCGGGATCCCCACCGCGATGTTTCCGGTCATGTTCGCCATCGGACGCATGCCCGGGTGGATCGCTCACTGGAAAGAAATGAAGGCGGATCCCAAAACACGCATTGGACGCCCGCGACAGATCTACATTGGCCCAAGACAGAGAAGTTACATCCCTATAAAACAACGAAAGCCAAGCAGGTTCCCTTTGGAGACCTCATAGGCCGAAGGGAGGGGAATTGACGTGATCAGTTTCAGACACCCGGCGAAATTCGACAAAGAAGCGGCCCTGATCCTTATTGATAAAGACCAGGTTAAAAACCGCAATTTTCCGGTCATCCCGAAAGCTCTCAAAGACAGCGTTCGGCATGTTCTGGATGCCGGGCAATTTTCCGCGGATAACGGCCAATTGTTTCCGCTCATTAACGGCAAGCAGGTCGTCCTTCTGGTGGGCGCGGGTAAAAAAAGTGACTTAAGTACGACGGCGTTACGTTCGACACTGCGCGGCGCCTTGTTGTCCTCGTATCTGAAAAAGATCAAGGACGTGGAGATCATCGTTCACGATCCCAAAGACGACGTCATCAAGGCGGCGATCGAAGCCGCGCTGATCGGGACCTACGCTTGGGAAAAATACAAGACCCCGGATAAAAACAGCAAGACTGTCGCGAATAAACATATTTTTTTCGCCGCGGCGCCGAAGCGAGAATACGCCCAAGCCGCGACCATTTGCGAAGGCGTTAACCTGGCCCGCGATCTGGTCAACGACAACGCGGACACGATCACCTCAACGTATTTTGAAAAAACGGTCCGCGATCTGGTCAAGGGCAAGAAGAACATTTCTCTGGAAGTCCTCAACAAGAAGGAAATGGAAAAATACGGCCTCGGGCTTCATCTGGCCGTCAATCAAGGCAGCAACAAAGAACCAAAACTCATTATCGTGCGTTATCACGGCGCGGCCAAAGACGGCGATTACACAGCCATCATTGGCAAGGGGATGACCTATGACACCGGCGGATTAAATTTAAAACCGACCGGCCATATCGAGACCATGCGCCAGGACATGAGCGGCGCCGCGGCCGTTGTGGGCACGCTTAAAAATACTTTAGCGCTTGATCTCAAAAAGAACGTCATTTTCGCCTGCGTCATGGCGGAGAACGCCATTGACGCGCTCTCCTATAAACCTGGCGACGTCATCCGCGGGTATTCCGGGAAAACCGTCGAGATCGGCAACACGGATGCCGAAGGCCGGCTCGTTCTGGCGGACGCCTTTTCCTACATCATCAAAAATTATAAACCGGCGCGCCTGATCGATACCGCGACCTTGACCGGCGCGTGCGTCGTCGCGCTGGGCCATGATTACACCGGCCTTGTGGCCAGCGATGACAAGCTTGCCCAGAAATTGTCCCAGGCCGCTGAGGTGACCGACGACCGCGTCTGGCGGCTGCCGATCTATCCGGAGCTCAAAGATTCGGTGAAATCCCAGATTGCGGACATCAAAAACGTCGGATTCCCCAAAGGCGCTGGAGGGACCATCACCGCGGCGGAATTCCTGCGCCAGTTCACCGAAGGCACGCCCTGGGCGCATCTGGACATCGCCGGGACCGCGTTCGTCGACGGCAAACATCGGATGTATTTCGGCCACGGCGCCAGCGGCGCCAGCGTTCGATTGTTAACAAACTATTTGCTGAACAATTAACACTTTCATCAGGGAGGGAACCATGAGTTTATTCACGATTTTCATCGCCGGCGTCATTTTTATATTTTTTTCCGGTATCCGCATTATCCGTCCCACGCACCGCGGGCTGGTCGAACGTTTCGGCAAATACACGCGTTTTGGCATGCCGGGCTTTAACTGGATCATCCCGGTTGTCGAAAATATGTATCTGGTGAATATCACCGAACAGATGGTCAACGCCGAGCCGCAGGAGATCATCACCAACGACAATTTAAACGCCAAGGTCGACGCCCAGGTTTATTTCAAGGTCAAGACGGATGAAGAAAGCGTCAAGAACTGCCAGTATAACGTCGGCAATTACCAGTGGCAGATCGTCAATCTGGCCAGAACGACACTGCGCAGTATCATCGGGACCATGACGCTTAAATCCGCCAACAGCGAGCGCGGCAAGATCAATTCCGACCTGCACTCGATCCTCCTGCGGGAAACCGAAAAATGGGGGCTGGAGATCGTGCGTACCGAGCTCAAAGAGATCGACCCGCCCAAAGATGTTCAAGACACCATGAACAAGGTCGTTAAAGCGGAGAACGAAAAGATCTCCGCGATTGATTTTGCCACAGCCACCGAAACCGTTGCCGACGGCCAGAAACGCGCGGAGATAAAAAAAGCCGAAGGGATCAAACAGGCGAACATCCTTCGGGCACAGGGTGAAGCCGAAGCCATCCGTTTGGTCAATGACGCCGCTAATCAATATTTTATTGGCAATGCCCAGATCTTAAGAAAGTTAGAAGCGGTGGAACATGCTTTGCAAAATAACGCGAAGATCGTTATTCCTTCTGATACGGAATTAGTCAATGTCATTGGAGAGTTGGCGGGAGTAATGCCGCTTCCGCTTAAAAAGGATTCTAAATAAAAATGCCTGATCGTATTGAAACCGACAGCATGGGAGAAATCAAGGTCCCCGCGGATAAATATTACGGTGCCCAAACGGCACGTTCTTTGATCCACTTTAAAATTGGGACAGAATATTTCCAGCCGGTTTTAATCCGCGCGCTGGGGATCGTCAAAAAAGCGGCGGCTCAAACCAACATGGAATTGGGACTACTGCCCGAGGAAAAGGGGACTTTAATCGTCCGTGCCACCGAAGAAGTCATTGACGGCAAGCTCGACGACCATTTCCCGCTCGTTGTCTGGCAGACCGGAAGCGGCACCCAGACCAACATGAACGTTAACGAAGTCATCTCCAACCGCGCCATTGAGATGGCTGGCGGCAAAATGGGCAGTAAAACTCCGGTTCACCCTAACGATGACGTCAACAAGGCCCAATCCACCAACGACGTTTTCCCCACGGCCATGCATATCGCCGCTATTGAGGCGATCCACCAGCGGCTGATCCCGGCGGTCACGCGTTTGCGCGACGCCCTGTCCGCCAAAACGCTGGAATTCAAGGACATCATCAAGATCGGCCGCACCCACTTGATGGACGCCACGCCTTTGACGCTGGGCAATGAGTTTTCAGCCTATGCCCAGCAATTGTCTAACGGTCTCAAACGCATCGAAACCGGAAAACACCGGCTCTACGAACTCGCTTTGGGCGGCACCGCGGTGGGCACGGGCCTGAACACACATCCACAATTTGCCCAAAAGGCCGTTGCCAAGATCTCCCAAATGACCGGCAAACCGTTTATGGAGGCGGAAAATAAATTTGAAGCGCTAGCTGCCAACGATGCCATTGTGGAATTTAGCGGTGTCCTCAAAACGCTTGCCGCTTCCTGCATGAAGATCGCTAACGACATCCGCTGGCTTGGCTCGGGACCCCGTTGCGGGATAGGGGAGATCAGTTTACCCGAAAACGAACCCGGGAGTTCGATCATGCCGGGCAAAGTGAACCCAACTCAATGCGAGGCAATGACTATGGTTTGTGCCCAGATCATGGGTAATGACACCACCATCAACATTGCCGGCGCCAGCGGAAACTTTGAGCTGAATGTCTATAAACCCGTGCTGATCTTTAATCTGTTACAATCCATTGAACTTCTAGCGGATTCGTGTGAGAGTTTCACTACGCATTGCGTCAATGGCATCAAGCCGAACGAGGAAACGATCGAAAATCATCTCAGAAATTCCCTGATGCTGGTAACCGCATTAAATCCGCACATCGGGTATGACAAGGCCGCCAAAGTCGCTAAAAAAGCGCATGAAGAAAATATCACCCTCAAAGAAGCCGCGGTTTCCCTCGGATTTCTCACCGAAGCGCAGTTCGACACATTGGTTCGCCCGCAAGATATGCTTAGGCCCAAGTAAAGGTCAATTTTTTTGACTTCTGGCTTGACGAAGCCCAAATTAGCGTATATCCTTTAAATAGTCGTAACCCGTTGAAGGGTGACCTAGTTCGAAACGATTATCGTTTCCAGCTACGATACCGATCAACGAATACCGAGGTAACTATGGTTAAAACAATGATCAAGGAACGACGCGGTTGTTCGCGGACCACGCGGATCTTAAGTATTGAATACCGCCTTTATAAAAGCAGACGCCAGCATAGTGATCCGAACTGGCATCTTTCGACAACCGAAGATGTTAGCCCCGCGGGATTATCCTTTTACAGTGATTATGAATATCGCCCGGGTGACATCCTTGATGTCCGGGTCGTGATGTCCGGCCTTTTAGAGGTCTTTAAAGGACCATGTGAAGTCGTACGCGCGGAACAAAAACGCCTGGGCGCGTGCTTTTTTATCGCGTTACGCTTTGCCTCCTTCGGACAAGACGCCGGAACATCCCCGGCCAGCCGCCCCAAACGGATCACGAAAAGATCTTATCCTTCCACCAAGCGCATCTAAATGATGCCGCATTTCTCAACTACCCTCGCATAAAAAGCTTAAAGAAAGCTTAATTATGTATTTTGCCCCCGCGTATGTTCTGTTATAATACACCTCGATTAAAAAGACAGGATCCCTTCATGAACCAGCCTCCGGAGAAACGCAAATACGAACGTTACGACACGGAATTAAAGCTTTATTTCGACCGTGGATTCGAAGTCGAGACCAAGGTCAAGTATCAACTCCTCGATAAACAGAACGATAAACCTATTTCCCGCAAATACGCGGCCCTGAGCAAGAACGTGAGCGCGGAAGGATTAAGTTTTCTTGCGGCCCGGCAATTAAAACCGGGTGATTATTTGAACCTGGAAATTTATCTGCCCACGGCGACCCAGCCGGTGTACATGGAGGGGGAAGTCCGCTGGTCCAACCCCGTCGCCGCGGACAAACGCGAAGGACCGATGTTCCAGACCGGCGTGCTCCTTAAAAAAGTCAACGGTGAAACGGTCGACAAAACGGTTCATTTCGATAAAAAATATCACGTCAACTGGAGCAACGCGCTTGAGTCCATCCTGGGCAGCTTCAAAGATCTCGCCAAAAGAAATATCAAAAAATAAAGTTCGGATCCAATGAAAAACCGGTGGCAGGAACAAGAGGCAAGAAAATTCAGGAATGACCCTCTGGCCCTGCGGGTCTATACCTCGCGGCTTCTCGGACAAGACCCCAATCTGGTTCTGCAAGGCGGCGGAAACACGTCCGTCAAAATGAACGTCACAAATCTTTTCGGTGAATCTGAAGAAGTCCTCTACGTCAAAGGAAGCGGCTGGGATCTCGCCACCATTGAAAGGCAAGGCTTCGCGCCGGTCAAGCTGGATCTGTTAAAACGCATGGCGCGGCTTAAACACTTAAGCGACACCGAGATGGTCAAAAATCAGCGCGCGGCCATGACCGACCCGTCGGCCCCGAACCCTTCCGTTGAAGCCATATTGCACGCCATCATTCCGTTTCAATTCGTTGACCACACCCACGCGGACAGCGTCGTTGCCGTCAGTAACACCAAAAACGGCGAAACGCGTATCAGGGAAATTTACGGACGCGACGTCCTCATCGTGCCCTACGTAATGCCGGGATTCATCCTGGCGCGAAAGGTCTTTGAGATGACGCGCGGGATCGATTGGCAACGGTTGAAGGGGCTGGTTCTTTTACATCACGGAATTTTTACCTTCGCGGATGATGCCAAGGCAAGCTACACGCGGATGATCCGGCTGGTCACTAAAGCGGAGGATTATCTCAAGAAAAAAAGGGCGGCCATTCATTTTACGAAAAAAAGCGTAAAGGAAGACCTTCTTCAATTGGCCGGAATCCGCCGGATTGTTTCGCGGGTACGAGGCGGCGCGGTCATCGCGAAGTGGAACCCGGGTGACCGGCAAGTCGCTTTCGCAAACCATCCCGAAGCGGGAGGAATCGCCACGCGCGGGCCGCTGACCCCCGATCACGTCATCCGTACCAAACGCATTCCGGTCATTGTTGATCAAGATCCGGAAAAAGATATCGAACGATTCGCCAGCGAATATCGACAATATTTCATCCGTCAGAATCGGACCCGCCTCAGGCGGGACCGCCACGCGGCCGCCGGATTAAAAGCACTGGACCCCGCGCCGCGCTGGGCGGTGTGGCCGGGTTACGGAACGATCTCCTTCGGCACGACACTCGATGAGGCAAACATCATCAATGACATCACTGAACATACGATCAATGCCATTCTTGCGGCGGAGAAATTGGGAGGATGGCAGGCCTTGCCCGAAAAAGATATTTTTGAAATTGAATATTGGGAACTGGAACAGGCCAAACTCAACAAAAGCGCCACGGCGCCGGTCTTTCAGGGAAAGGTCGCACTGGTGACGGGCGCGGCCAGCGGCATCGGGAAAGCCTGTGTCGAAACACTTTGTGCGCAGGGAGCCGTGGTCGCGGCGCTGGATATCGACGCGGCCATTACAAAAATATTCAAACAGCCGGAGGTTCTGGGAATTATCTGCGATGTGACAAAGCCGCGCGAGATCGAAAAAGCGGTCAGCGCCACCGTGCGGCGTTTCGGCGGGCTGGATATTTTAGTCAGCAACGCCGGAATATTTCCCCCCAGCGCCACGATCTCGCAAATGGAAAGAACTTCCTGGCAAAAAAGCCTTGATATCAATCTCACCAGTCATCAAGTGCTTATGAAAACATGTATCCCGTATCTGGAACTTGGGATTGATCCAGCAATCGTGATTATTGCCTCCAAAAATGTCCCGGCGCCGGGCCCGGGCGCGGGCGCCTATTCCGTGGCCAAAGCGGGGTTAACGCAATTAGCGCGCGTAGCCGCGCTGGAATTGGCCGCGAAAAATATCCGGGTGAACGTCGTTCATCCCAACCAGGTCTTCGACACGGCCCTCTGGACTCCCAAAATCCTGGAAGCCCGGGCCAGGCATTATAAAATGAGTGTGCCGGAATACAAGACCAGCAATCTCTTAAAGACCGAGATCACCTCCAAAGACGTGGCCAACCTGGTCTGCGCGATGGCCGGGCCTGTTTTCGGCAAAACGACCGGCGCGCAAGTCCCTATCGACGGCGGAAACGAACGCGTAATTTAAAATGCTGACGCAAACTATCCGCACCGACAACCTGGAATTCGATGAGCAGTTCAGCGCCGCCTATGACCTCCTGGAGAACAACCCTTATCCGGTATTTGTGACCGGCAAGGCGGGAACGGGAAAATCCACACTCTTGCAATATTTCCGCGAGCACACTTCCAAGAATATCGTCGTGCTGGCGCCGACCGGTGTCGCCGCGGTCAACGTCCGCGGACAGACCATTCATTCTTTTTTCCGTTTTCGTCCGGACATAACCCCTGAAGGGGTCCATTCCATTCGCTTGCGCAAAACGCAAAAAACCATCTTCAAAAAGCTCGACGCGGTCGTCATCGACGAAATTTCGATGGTGCGCTCCGACCTGCTCGATTGCGTGGACGCCTTCCTGCGCCTGCACGGGCCTGATGGGGCGGCGCCCTTTGGCGGCGTCCAGATGATCTTTTTCGGTGATCTTTACCAATTGCCGCCGGTCATGACCCGGCTGGACCGCGACATCTTCAAAGACCTATACGCCAGCCCGTATTTCTTCGACGCCATGTCTTTTAATCAACTGGATTTTCAGATCATCGAACTTAAAAAGATCTACCGCCAGAAAGACGAAGCGTTCATCCGGCTGCTTAACAACGTAAGGGACAAATCGATCAGCGTGACAGACCTCGACATTTTGAACCGCAGGTTAAACCCCCAATTCAATCCAGGAGACAAGGATTTTTACGTGTATTTGACAACGACCAACGCCCTGGCCGACCAAATCAATCAGGAGAGAGCGAAAGAACTCTCCGGGGAATCCTTTCACCTGGAAGGAGAACTTTCAAACGGGTTCGACGTCAGATCGTTGCCCACGCATCAGAGATTGGAACTTAAGATGGGCGCGCAGGTGATGCTCCTGAATAATGATCCCGGCGGGAAATGGGTCAACGGCACGATCGGTAAGATTTTTTCCTCCTCCAAAGATCACGAAGCGACAGGAACGATCCGCGTGGCGCTCGCGAGCGGCCCGGTCGTTGATGTGCCCCCATTTACCTGGGAGGTGTTCCGATTTTTTTATAACAAAGACACCGAAGCGATCGATTCCGAATCCGCGGGGTCGTTTCGCCAATACCCGTTAAAACTCGCTTGGGCGATCACCATCCACAAAAGCCAGGGAAAAACATTCTCCAAAGTGGTCCTCGATATCGGCAACGGCACTTTCGCGCCGGGGCAGATGTACGTGGCCTTAAGCCGCTGTACCGACCTGGAAGGCCTGGTGCTCAAAAAGCCGATCTTCAAGAGGCACATCCTTTTAGACGATCAAGTCGCGCGTTTTATGACGCAGACGCTGGGAAGCGCAAAAAGAATTGCAATATAATGGTTTTCGGATAAGATTTAAGCAGATTTAAGTTCTCGCAAAGGAGCGCATCGATGAACCACGCCATTTTATTGATTTCCTGCCCGGACCGCAAAGGGATCACCGCGACCGTCACGAATTTCATTTACCAGCACGGCGGGAATATCCTGCACTCCGACCAGCATATCGACGAACAGACCAACACGTTCTTCATGCGGGTGGAATGGTCGCTCAAGGGGTTTGATATCCCGGGGGAGAGGATTGAGGGACACCTCCAGTCGATCGCGCATCGTTTCGGCATGAAATGGGAATTGTGCTTTACCGACCGGCCTCTGCGGGCGGCGGTTTTTGTTTCGAAACACCTTCATTGCCTGTATGATTTTTTGTACCGCAAAAAGGCGGGCCATTTTTCCTGTACGATCCCGCTCATTGTCAGCAACCACCCCGACGCCAAATCCATCGCCCGGGAATTTAACATTCCGTTTTACGTATTACCCATCACCCCGAAAAATAAAAACGTCCAGGAAACCAAAGAACTTAAACTTCTGGAGAAAGAAAAGATCGATCTTCTTGTCCTGGCCCGGTATCATCAGATCCTAAGCGCGCGCTTCGTCAACAAGTACCGCCAGCGGATCATCAATATCCATCATTCGTTCCTGCCCGCCTTTGCCGGCAAAAGCCCGTACCGGCAGGCGTACAAAAAAGGCGTCAAGATCATCGGCGCGACCAGCCACTACGTCACCGAAAAGCTCGATGAAGGCCCGATCATCGAGCAGGACACCGTGCGCATCTCCCACAGGGACTCCCTGAATGACCTGGTACGCAAGGGCGAGGACCTGGAAAAAGCGGTCTTGAGCCGCGCCGTGCGCTGGCATCTGGAGCGCAAGATACTGTGCTACGGAAATAAGACGGTAATTTTTGATTAAGGTGACGTATCTCGTATCTAGTACTTTGTCAATTTTGTTTTTAATAGTTGATTTCCTCAAAGGTTCAGAGGAATCAACTATTAAAAACTTTTCTGACAAAGTACTAGTATCTCGTATTTCGTTTTAGGGTTATGCCCTTGATGACCATTACTACTAAATCTTGTGGATATGATTCAATCTTTACCGCCATGAATATCTTGAGCCGTAACCGGAGCGATATTTACCGCTTGTTGGATAAGGCGGTAGAACAACAATCCACGAGA
>JACROV010000044.1 GCA_016214285.1 Candidatus Omnitrophota bacterium
ATTTTGAGCGTGACCATTTTCGAGAAAACGCCTATATCTCAAGCACTTACGAAAACTAATATCAACAAACAAAATGCTCAAAACGCTAACCAATTGACTATGTTCAACTTATAATGGGACAGTCGTGATCAAAAATATAAAGGGAAGTCAATACGATCAGCGTTGAACCCAATCCGACCAGGATATGGGTCCGCAACCCCGCGCCCTTTTGGCGGAATTCCCGCTCGATCCCGATGATCCCGCTGAGAACGACCGACAGGACAATACGCCCTAATGTCTCCCAATCACTAAGCATAATATTTTCTCCTTCCGCGAGAAAATCGTTAATTCAGAGAATGGAATCCCAACCCGGCGATCATCGCGGCATTGTCCATGCACAGCGCCATGGCCGGAAAATAAACTTTGACCCCCGCCTCTTTGGCTTGCGCCGATAAATGCTGCCGCAGGGCTGAATTGGCCGCGACGCCGCCGCCGACTAAAAGCGTGCGGACGTCCAGTTTCCGGCAGGCGCGCAACGCCTTTATCACCAGGATCGCCACGACACTTTCCTGGAACGCGCGGGCGACTTCAGCGACCGGATAGTGATTATTGTTCCCGTATTTTTGCCGGTGATATAAAACAGCCGTTTTGACGCCGCTGAAACTGAAATCCAAGGTCCCTTCCAATGCGGCGTATTTAAATGTTATCTCTGTGCCGGGAACGCTTTTGGCCAGGCGATCGATGACCGGCCCGCCCGGGTATCCCAGCCCCAGGACACGCGCCACTTTGTCAAAAGCTTCCCCGGCGGCGTCATCGCGCGTTTTTCCGATCCGCCGGAACGTCTGGATGTCCCGCACGCTGTAGAGGTCCGTGTGTCCGCCGGAGACGACCAGCCCGACCGCCGGCAACCGCGGCTGTTCGTCCGCCAGGAAATTGGCATACACGTGCGCCTTGATGTGGTCGATTTCAACCAATGGTTTGTCCAGCGCGGCGCTCAAGGCCCGGGCAAAGGATATACCGACTAAAAGTGAACCGATCAATCCCGGCCCTTTGGTCACAGCGACCGCGTCGATCTCCTTCAGGGAAAGTCCCGCCTTCTCCAGGGCTTCGTCCACGACCGGCTGAATATATTCCAACTGCCGTCGGGAGGCGACCTCGGGGATCACGCCGCCGTAGCGCTGATGCTCCTTGAGGCTCGAGGCGACCACATTGGAAAGTATTTTTCTTCCGTCACGGACAACGGCCGCGGCGGTTTCATCACACGAGGTTTCAATGCCCAGGACATTCATCGCGTAAAAATTCCTGTTATTTTTGCGGAGCGGCCTCTGTTGGCTGAACCGAATTATCCGCGCCGGCTGGCGCATCAGCCGCTGGCGCGAGCGCGCCTTGCGTAAAATCCGCGTAGACCTTGATCCCTTTTAAAACGCTGATCGCGCTCTGCACCTGATTATCTTTAAGCAGCCGTCCCCGGATTTCCGCTTCTTTATCAGGCAGCTTCGGCTCCTCCGGCTCCGGCGCCTTCTGCGCCGGGACATTCTCAAAAATCTTATCCACATTATTTTTTTCTTTCTCAGCTTTATCTTCTTCGGGCGGCGCCTGCGGCTCAACGACGATGTCCGGCTCAATGCCTATGCCGTGGATGGAACGCCCCGATGGCGTAAAATATTTGCTGGTCGTCAAACGCAACCCCGAACCATCCGGCAACGGAATGACCGACTGCACTGACCCCTTGCCGAACGATTTCGTCCCCAGGGTGATCGCCCGTTTGTTGTCCTGCAAAGCGCCGGCTAGAATTTCACTTCCTGAAGCGCTTCCTTCATTAATAAGAACAACCATCGGCCAGTGGATCAGGTGCGTCTTATTGGCGGAACGCGTGATCGTGTTCTGTGAAAGCCGCCGTCCTTTGGTCGAAACGATCGTTTTGCCCTGGGCCAGGAATTCTTCAGTGATGTTAATGGCGACGTTCAAGAGCCCGCCGGGATTATTGCGCAGATCCAGAATAAGACTCTCCGCCCCCTGCCGCGTCAGTTCATCGAGCGCCTTGCGAAAAGAGATCGCAGAATCCTCGCGGAACTCCGTCAACCGGATGTACCCGATATGATCCTCAAGAATTTGCGTGTTCTTCACATCCTGGATCTGGATGATCTCCCGGACGATCGTAAAATCGATAAGTTTATCCGCGCCTTCGCGTAAAACGGTGATCTTGACCTCGGAGCCCGGTTTGCCGCGTAATTTCTTAACGGCATCATTGAGCGTCAAGTCTCTGGTCAATTCATTTTCGATCTTGACGATATGATCACCCGCCTTGATGCCCGCGCGCCAGGCCGGAGTGTCGTCGAGCGGCGTGATGATCGTCAAAAGTCCATCGCGAATGGCGATCTCGATGCCGAGCCCGCCGAATTTTCCCTGGGTCTCGGTCTTGAGCTCCGCATATTCGTCGGGGTCAAGGAACTGGCTGTGCGGATCCAGTGAACTCAACATCCCGCGCAACGAACCGTAGATCAGATCCTTAGGCGTTTTCTCTTCCACATAATCCGCCTGGATGGTCGTCAGGGCGTAACTGTACAGCTCGATCTGCGCGTAAAGGTCGTCTTTGACTTTCCGGTCGATCTGGCAAATGGCCACGGTGGCCACCGATAAAAACGCCAAAATACCGACAACAACAAAAAGGAATCGTTTGCCCATTAAAGTCCTCCTTAAGCGTTACTTTTGCCCGACAGTTTACGTTGGATGATCTCACCGATCATTTTCGGATTGGCTTTTCCCTGGCTCTTGCGCATGGCCTGCCCGACCAAGAATCCAATGGCGCTCGCCTTACCCTCGCGGATCTGGCCCACGACAGTCTGGTGTTCGTGGATCAGTTCATCGACGATCCCCTCCAAAGCCGGGCTGTCGGAAACCTGCGCCAGCCCCGCGTCGCGGATGACCGAAGCCACGTCCTTGCCGGTGTCCAAAACCTGTTTTAACGTTTCCTTGGCCGCCAGATTGCTCAACTCGCTTTGGTCGACCTTGCGCATAATGGCGATGAGGTCCTCCGGCGTTATCTTGATGCCGCTAAAACCCATTTTACGCGCGTTGAGTTCCTGAAGCAACGGCCCGTTGAGCCAATTGCAGATCTTTTTCGTGTCCGCGTAAAGTTTGGCGCAGGCCTCAAAAAAATGCGCGATGTGCTGGTCCGCGACGATGATCCGCGCGTCATATCCGGAAAGCCTGTACTCACCCGTGAAGCGTTCGAATTTCTGCCGGGGAAGTTCAGGGATGGACCGGCGGAGTTCTTCGATGAGCGCTTCGTCGATATCGAACGGAACCAGGTCCGGCTCCGGGAAATAGCGGTAATCGTGCGCTTCTTCTTTGCTGCGCATGGCGATGGTGATCCCCTTTTCCTCGCTCCACAGCCGCGTTTCCTGGATAACGCGCCCGCCGGAGGCCGCTGCTTCGCGCTGACGTTTTTCCTCGAATTCCAACGCGGTACGCACCGCCTTGAACGAATTCATGTTCTTTAATTCCGTCTTGGTCCCGAACGTTTTCGCTCCCGCCTCGCGGATGGAGACATTGGCGTCGCAGCGCAAGCTTCCTTTTTCCATATCGCAGTCGGAGACGCGCAAATATTCCAGCGTCAATTTAAGCGCCTGCAGATAATCGTAGGCCTCCTGGGGCGAGCGCAATTCCGGTTCGGAAACGATCTCCAGCAACGGCGTGCCCGTGCGGTTATAATCGACCAAACTGCAGTTGGCGCGCTCGTCATGGATCAGCTTGCCCGCGTCCTCTTCGAGATGCGCGCGTTTGATATTGATCTTCCGCTCCTGACCATCCGCGCCCGTCATCCACACGTGCCCGTCATAAGCGACCGGTTTATCATATTGCGAAATCTGATATCCTTTGGGCAGATCCGGATAATAATAATTTTTCCGGTCGAACTTGATGACGGAATTGATCTGACAATCCAGGGCGATGGCGATCTTCAAGGCATATTCCAGAGCCATCTTGTTCAAAACGGGCAGTGTCCCGGGCAACCCGAGGCATACCGGACACGTTTGCGTGTTCGGTTCGCGGCCGAACACGTTGGCGCAGCCGCAAAAGATCTTCGTGCGCGTGCTTAATTGCAAATGCACTTCAAGGCCGATGACGGTCTCGTATTTTTGCTGCACAGTTTGGCTCATAACGACACCCGTTCTTTGTGCCACGGGGTATTCTGCTCATAGGTGTAGGCGATCCGAAAAAGCATCGCTTCATCAAAAGGTTTGGCCAGGATCTGCAACCCGATCGGAAGGCGCTCTTTGGAAAATCCGCAGGGGATCGAGATCGCCGGGATACCGCTCAAATTCGCCGAGATCGTGTAAACGTCCGACAAATACATGCTCAAAGGGTTGTCGGCCTTCTCCCCGATCTTGAAGGCCGTTGTCGGCGCCGTTGGCGTGATGATCGCGTCAAGCTTTAAAAAAGCTTTATCAAAATCCTGTTTGATAAGAGTGCGGACCTTCAATCCCTTCAAATAATAATCGTCATAATAGCCGGAAGAAAGCGAATATGTCCCTAACATGATCCGCCGCTTGGCCTCATTGCCCAACCCGGCGTCGCGCGTTTCTTCGTACATATCGACGAGCGGGGTTTTGCGCGTGCCCGCCGGCTGGCGGCGCAGTCCGTACTGGACGCCGTCGTAACGCGCCAGATTCGAGCTGGCCTCGGCCGTTGCCACGATGTAATACGCCGCGATCGCGTATTCGGTGTGCGGGAGAGAAATTTCGTGAAACGTCGCCCCGCGTTGCTTGAGAACTTCGATCGCCGCGCCGATCGCCGCGCGCACCTGCGGGTCGATCCCTTCCACAAAATATTCCCCGGGGATCCCGATCTTCAATCCCTTAACGTCGTTGACCAAAGCCCTGGTGTAATCAGGCACGGGCAGATCCGCCGAAGTGGAATCGCGTTCGTCGTAGCCGGCAATGATGCCCAAAAGCAGCGCGCAATCTTCCACGTCCCTGGTGATGGGCCCGATCTGGTCCAGGCTCGAGGCAAAAGCGATCAATCCATACCGGGACACCCGGCCGTAAGTTGGTTTTAATCCGACCACGCCGCAAAATGACGCCGGCTGACGGATCGACCCGCCGGTGTCGGAACCCAGCGCCCAGATCGCTTCGCGCGCGGCCACGGCCGCGGCCGAGCCTCCGCTGGAGCCGCCGGGCACGCAGTCTTTGTTCCAGGGATTGCGCGTCGGACCGTAACAGGAATTTTCCGTGGAAGAACCGAACGCGAACTCGTCCATGTTCGTGCTGCCGATCAGATAAGCCCCGGACTCTTTTAACTTTTGGATGACCGTGGCGTCATACGGCGGCTTGAACCCTTCCAGAATACGCGAACAGCACGTGGCCGGTTCCCCGGTCACGCAGATATTATCTTTAATGCCGATGGGAATAGGCGTCGCGGAACCGTTGGAAAATTCTTGCGCGGCGGCATTCGATCTCAAGCGCACGTACGCCCTGATCTGCGCGTCGGTCGCCTGAATGCGGGCAAGCACGGCGTCGAGGATCTCCCGCGGGGTGGTCTTCTTCTCCTTCAAGAGATCAAGGAGCTCATGCGCTGTCAATTCATTCAATTTCATCCTTCGACACACTCCTCATTTTATTCGTCGTTTGCTCAGGATGACCCTGAGCGTAGTCGAATGGGTCATTAGATGACTTTAGGCACTTTGAAAAAACCGTTATGCGCCGCCGCGGCGACCTTCATGACCTCGGCCTGCGCCAGTGAAGGCTTGGCCTCATCTTCCCGGTAGACGTTCGTCAAAGGCAGGACATGGCTTGTGGGTTCGACCGCGCGGACGTCGAGCTTCTCCAGCTTGTGGACGTACTGCAAGATGCCTTCCAGGTCCTTCGTGAGGCGCTCAACCTCTTCACCCCGCAGATGGATGCGGGAAAGGCTCGCGATATACAAGACGTCTTCTTTAGTAATATTTCTGGCGCTTTTTGTCATAAATTTTATTCTCAAAATATTAACATCAAACCTGAACCGTTACAAGGTAAAACTATTGCAATTTGGCTTTAATGGCCTCGGGGATCGCCGTTGGTTTAAAGTCTTTGGTAAGGCTGACCAGATTGACCTGCGCCTCCACCAGCAAGCGGCCGCTCGCTTTATCGTGGATGGTTTGTTCAAAGATCAACTGCGCCGCCGTCACTTCTTTGAGCCGGGCGTCGCAAACGATCGTGTCCCCGTAACGCGCTGGACTCCGGTAGGTTAGGGAACATTTGCGCACGGCGTAGAAAAAACCCGACCGGTGGAGCTGCGCGACGCTTAAACCCTTCTTCTCCAGAAATTCCGTGCGGGATTCTTCCAAATATTTTAAATAATTGCCGTAATAAACGACCCCGCCGGCGTCCGTGTCATGATAATAGATCCGTTTTTCCATTAACGCTCCTCCTTACGTGTCCCCTGGGAAGTCCTCTATTTTGAGCCCCAGAACAAAAGAGTCCGGGGGCTCATATTTTTAGCATTCCGGCGGCGCCGTGTCAATGCTTCCCTTGGGAACGACTCATCCGATTTTTTGGGATTAATTCTTGCGCAACCATAAGGCCTATGTTAGATTAACGATAAGCCACGGGGATAAAATATAACCAGCAGATGGAGTCCCATTGATGGGTTCCGAAGCTTCAGAACAAAAACAAAATCCCCCTTCCGATCAACGGTATTTCCCCCGTTGGAACGTCAACAACCGTGTTATCTACCGCACTGAACCCAGCCCCGAGCACCAACTCAGTCACGGACATACCAAAGATATAAGCTGCGCCGGCGCTTGCCTTTATCTCAAAGAATTCCTGGCCCCGCAACAGAAGATCACGTTAAATGTTTTTCTTTCCCCAAAGACCGGTATTGACCTGCGCGCGACGGTGGTCTG
This sequence comes from Candidatus Omnitrophota bacterium, assembly GCA_016214285.1. Lineage (GTDB taxonomy): Bacteria > Omnitrophota > Gorgyraeia > Zapsychrales > Zapsychraceae > UBA10015. The sequence continues at coordinate 6,863 of JACROV010000044.1, forward strand.
GCAAAAAGCGGAAGATATGGCCTATTTAACGGGGATCGCTTTTTACGAAACAAGCGACGAAGCCCAGCAACAGATCCTGGAACACGCCTTTCAACTGTAGCGCCCGAAAATCCTCGAACACTGGTACAAAGACTGGGACGGCGGGACAACTTGAAACCTCATCCCTTAACCCGCATTCACCGAGGTCTGTGAGGCAATTGCCGTGCTCAAACAGTCCTCGCTGTCGAGATAGTCCTGAATTGGTTTAGCCATATTATCACCGAGCGAGTTCCGCAGCCGACACTTTTTCCTGCAAGTTAGTTTTGGAAAAAAGTGTCGTGCGAGGATGTTTGAGCGAATGATAATATGGCTAAACCAAAATCGAAGAAATCTCTCCGCTGCGGAACTGCGCGCGGCAGATGCCTCACAGGCCCCGGTTAGCCAAACGCACATAATCTTCCAAACCCAAATCCTCCGCCCGCACCATCGGATCGATATTCAAATTCCGTAAAAGTTCCTCCCCTTCTTCCTTGCCATAGATCACCGCCAGGGAATTTTTCAACATCTTGCGCCGCTGGCTAAAGCAGGCGCGGATCAGTTTGAAGAGGAATTCCTCGTCATGGGCCTTGCGCGCCGGCTCCGGCCTCATGCGCAGCGACAAAAAACAGGAATCGACCTTTGGGGAGGGACGAAACGCCGACGGCGGGATCTTGAATAATTTCTGCGCCCGCGCGTAATACTGAACAAAACAGGACAACGAACCGTACTCTTTCGAATGCGGCCGGGCCACGATCCGGTTGCCGTATTCGAGCTGGACGGTCATATAAAACACGGAGAATTTGTGACGGAAGACCAGAACTTTTTCGATGATCGGCGTGGCAATATTGTAGGGCAGATTCCCCACGACCTTCATCGGCGCGGGTAATTGCTCGAAAGGATATTTCAGCACATCGGCATGCTCGATGGTGACGTTCGTTCCCGCGAACTCTTTTTCCAGCTGCGGGGCAAGATAATTGTCTTTCTCAATGGCGAGGACTTTTTTGACCCTGTCCGCGAGCGGCCGCGTCAAGACCCCCTTGCCCGGCCCGATCTCAAGCACGATATCATCGGGCTGCAGTGCGCAGGCCTCAATGATTTCTTGCTCAACGCGGGGATTGACCAGGAAATTCTGGCCGAGGGATCTTTTAGGAAAAAATACTTCTGAAGATCGCGGCCGGCCTTTACTCATACACGACGGCCAGGTGTTCGTTTAAAAGTTCCTGGTTCAAATAAATCAAGTCGTCGGTCTTCAGTCTTCTGTCATCAGTCTCTGACGACTGACGTCTGATGTCTGACGACTCATAAAATACATCCGCCAGATACCGGTCAAACCTGTCCGTGCGGTCCTTGTACGTTTTAACGACGATAAAACCACAGCCCTTAAGGCGCGATTCGACAAACCGCTTGGCTCTTCGACCTTCTTCGGTGTCGAGTTCCGGGCAATCGATGCCCCGCAGGCGCAGTTTCTGACTGATGGACATCGGGCAATTAAAATCAAGGGAAACCAAAAGCGTGTCGCCGTCAATGACCTTTTCGACTTCGGCTTTGTAGGTAAACAGTTCATCCTTGGGGACCTCGACCTTCCTGGCCCCGGCAAGCGTCCCCTTCCTAAAGACAAGTTCAACCGTCTCGGTTTCCTTTAATTTGGGAGCGCCCTTGGGAATCTCATATTGCTCGCGAAAGCCCAGGTCCAGGGCCAAAGGACCCCGGTGGACCAAAGCCTTGTTCGCCGGGACGATTTGGCAGGTGTGCAGCCGTCCGCGGGTGAATGTTAACCGCGCGATCGGTTTGTCGTCATCAGCCGGCGCGGCGAGCCTGCGTTTGGTGTTTAAATATTTTTGAAACTTATGCGTGTCCCATTTCTTTCGGAGGATTTGCTCTTCAAGCTTTTTTCGCTCGCCCGGATCTTTAACGGTAATAAGTCTCCGGTAATGGCCCCAGGTCAATTCGTGTCCCGGGACACGAATTGGGTAGGCCCGGTAGAACCGGACTGAACACTGCAGTGTTGTTCTGTCCCGGCCGACGTCTTCGGCCAATTCCTCGTAAAAACCCGACGCGTACTCCGGCTTGTCCTTGTTCTCCAGAAGATGCTCATCGATGTATTTGCCGACGTTCCAATACCCCTTCGCCACGCGGTTCTTGACGAACAACTCCAGCTCCGCGAATTCCTGCGTGATTCTTTTGACGAGGGTTTTATAACCGTCAATTTTGGCTAGTGCTTTAGGCATTTTTTATGCGCGTGTCATGTGCTCTTGTGCTCATGTGGCATGTGACCTTAGGGCTATTCCGGGGACACGTATCGATTTAATTAGATACGTGTCCCCGGAATTTCGTCAGATTAATCCTTTAACGCGTAATTTCTGACGAGGATTTCTTTGATCACGCCGCGTTTCTCGGCATTGCAATTGATCATGCGGGTGGCCGCTAATCTCCTGATTTCATAATTGCGCTTAAAAAGATCGTCCAAAAAATGGTCATGGGGGTCAATATTCTTGGGATCGGAATTGCTCAAGATGACTTTCGCGCCGATTTCCGTTAACCTATCACAAACCTCTTTGAGACGGATTTGTTCTCCATCCGCAAAACCATTCTTAATATACCCTGTGAAACTGGCTGTCCTGGAAATGGGGCGGTAAGGTGGGTCAAAGTAAACCAGAGACTGATTGTCCGCCTTCTTTAAACAATGAGCAAAATCCCGACATTCAATTTCGGCGCAACCCAAGGCCGCATGAACGGCCAACAGATTCTCCGTGTCACATATCGCAGGGTTTTCATACCGGCCAGAAGGCACATTAAACAATCCCCTGGAATTAACGCGGAAGAGTCCATTAAAGCAGGTTTTGTTCAAGAAAATCATCAACGCCGTCCTGAGGATAAAACCATTACTCCCCTTTTTGTTTAGCAATTCGTTGTATTCTTCCCTTTTGGAATAATAGAAATTCTCCCGTGCCGGTTTATGCAAACTCGAATATTCCGACTCTAAACCCTTTAAATTCTTGATAAGCTTAGGAACGGAATCGCGAATCGTTTGATAGGCGATGACAACCTCGGGATTAATATCGTAGAGATATGCCTTCTTTATCTGATAGTGTTGCGAAAGCCAGAAAAATACCGCCCCGCCTCCAACAAACGGCTCAAAATATTTTTCAATGCGCCCGGCCTTGACGAATTCCGGAGGAAGAAACTCTTTGATCTGGTTGATGAGCTGGCCCTTGCCCCCGGCCCACTTGAGGAATGGCTTTGCTTCGCGCTTCGCCGGGCAGGCTCCCCGGAGGGGAGAAGAAATCGGGACTTTCATAGTTAAGATTAAACCACAGATTAACAGTTAATTCAACAGGGGGATGATAAGTTTTTGGTGAGGGGGAATTGACTGAATATGCCAATACCTTTTAAGTTCGTCAATTAATTTCTTGATTCCTTAATCTCTATTAACCCAGCTGCTTAAGGTACGCACCAGGATCTGCGGCAGCCAGGTGTCTTCGCCGGGCTGGTGTTTGACGCGCCGCTCGTTAATCTCCAGAAAAATGGAAAAAATCACGACATACAAAAGCAAAATGACCAGTTTGTGATCGAACCGCCGGCCCGTCAATCGATACAGCGCGTAGACCAGCGCCGGCACCGACAAAATCACCACAACGAGCACTGCCGTTTCCTCCCAAAACATCCCGCTCACGCGCGGCCCCTGGCCAGTTGAACGGCCAGTTTGACGGCCTCGACCATCGAGGAGGCATCCGCCTTGTTTTTCCCGGCGATGTCGAAGGCGGTGCCGTGCGCGGGCGAGGTGCGGACAAACGGCAGTCCGATGGTGAGATTCACTAATTTCCGGAAATACAAGGTCTTCACCGGAATCAGCCCCTGGTCGTGGTACATGGCCAGAAGCGCGTCAAAATGCCTGGAATTGTGCGGATAAAAGATCGTGTCCGCCGGGAAAGGCCCTTGCACGCGCATCCCGTGTGAGCGCGCGCGCTTGATGGCGGGAATGATGCGGCGTATCTCTTCCCGGCCGAGCGTGCCTCCTTCACCGGCGTGGGGGTTCAACCCGCAGACACCAATGAGCGGCTTTTTGAGACAGAAATGTTTTTTCAACGCGGTATCGGTCGAGCGGATCGCCCGGAAAACAACCTCGGCATTGATCGCCCGGCTCACCTGCTCCAACGGAATGTGGCGCGTCACCAAAAGGACGCGCAGCGGCCCGGAAACGAACATCATGCCGATGTCCTTCGCGCCAAACGCCTCGGCCAGGAATTCCGTGTGCCCGTGAAACGATGGGATCGTTTTGCCAATCGCCTCTTTGCACACCGGGGCGGTGACCAGCGCCGACAATTGCCCGCGTTTGACCAGATCAATGGCTGTTTGCAGATACGCTACCGAGGCTTTGCCGGTCAGGCGGCTGGGCCGGCCGATTCGAAACTCTCCGGCCCGAAGACAACCGACATCGATAAACACGCAATTTTTGTAGCGGACGGGGAAATATTTGCGGAAAAGACACCCGTCGCCGATGATCGTAATGCGCGCGGCACGGCGCAGGGAAGGGTTCGCGAGCGCCTTGGCCGTGACCTCGGCACCGATGCCTGCGGGATCGCCCAGCGTGATGCCGATCGCCTTATTGCTTGATCTCGACATAGGCCTTTTTGTGCAGATTGCCCAGCCACTGCTCAAAACGTTCCTGGAATTTCTTGCGGTAGAGCAGATCGTAGACCTGGTCCTTGACCTCTTTAAGTTCAGCCACCTGGGCGGGGGTCTCTCCCTTGAGCTTGAAAATAAATATGCCTTTATCCGTCTCGACGGAATCGGAAACCTGGCCCAGCGTCAGGCTAAAAACGACCTTTTCGATATCGGGAAGGAACTGCCCTTCTTCGACGACACCAATGGAGGAGGAATCGGAATATTTTTTGGCCACTTCTTCAAAATCCCTGCCTTCCCTGATCAAGGCCAGGGCTTCCTTCGCGCGCGCGCGGGCCGCCTCCTTATCGTCGATAAAAGTAATGTGGATCGAGTCTAAATTGACGCGCCGGCTTTTTAAGAAACTGTCCTTGTTCTGCTCGTAAAATTCCGTGACCTCCTGCGGATTAACGAACACCTTGGACTTGACCTCATGGTCGATCACGTACTTGATCTTGAGCTGGTCCAGGATCTTGCCGCGCAGATCCGTGACGTTCGCGCCGTTGTTGACCAGGGCGTCGAGAAAAACTTGCTCGGAAGGATACCTGGCCTTGATCTCCTCGACGCGCTGGTCGACGAGTTTATCGCGCACCTCGATGCCGATTGCGTTGGCGCGGCTAAGAATCAACTTGTCTTCGATGAGCTGTTTGAGGCCGTTGGTCTGGAGCCCGGCCATCATTTGCTTGACCTGATCTTCAGGGAGGCCTTGCGCGGCCAGACTGGCATAGGTCTGACGGATATAATCCTGCAGATCTTTGAAGGTGATCACCTCGTCATTGACCACGGCAATAATACCGTCCTCGACGCTGTTGGCGATGCCGGGCATGGCGCCGATAAAAATTATCGCCGCGATCGCAAAAGATAAAAACCTAATTGAGCGTTCCATGAGATGTCCCTGCCATTTCGTGTTTAAGATGTTCGACGGATTCTTTCAGGAGGCGGCAGTACAGATCGAAGCCGATCGTGGCGATGTATCCGTGCTGTTCCTGCCCCAGGATATTCCCCGCGCCGCGGATCTGCAGGTCCTCGAAGGCGATCTGAAACCCCGCCCCGAGCCCGCTGTGTTTCTCGACCGCGTCGACGCGCGCCTTCGCCTGCGCGGAAAGCTGCCCGCGCGGCGGAATGATAAAATACGCGTACGCCTTGCGCGTAAAACGGCCCACGCGCCCGCGCAGTTGGTGCAGATCGGAGAGCCCGAAACGGTCCGCGCGGTTGACGATCAGCGTATTGGCGTTGGGCACATCAATGCCGGATTCGATGATCGTGGTGCACACCAAAACATCGATCATCCCTTTAAGGAATTTAAGCATCGTGTCTTCCAGTTCATGCGCCAACATCTGGCCGTGCGCGATACCGGTGCGCGCCCGCGGCACCAGCCGCGTTATTATTTTAACGATCCGTTCGATATCTTCAACCCGGTTGTGCAAAAAGAATATCTGGCCTTTTCTTTTCAATTCGCGGTCGATGGCCGTCTGGATCAGTTCCTCGTCGAATTCCACGATTGCGGTCTTGACCGCGATCCGGCTCTGCGGGGGTGTGGCAATGACCGACATGTCCCGCACGCCGGTTAACGCCATATAAAGGGTGCGCGGGATCGGGGTGGCGGTCAACATCAACACGTCCGTCAAAAGGCGGAATTGTTTTAAACGCTCTTTGGCGCGCACGCCAAAACGCTGTTCTTCGTCAATAATGATCAACCCGATGTCCTTAAAGGCGATGTCCCTGGAAAGCAGGCGATGTGTTCCGATGACGATGTCTACCCCGCCTTCCCGCAGTTCTTTAAGGGTCGCCGTTTGTTCCCCCCGGGCACGAAAGCGGCTCAACATGGCCACCTTCACGGGGAAATCTTTGAGCCGATTGCTGAAATTGTAATAATGCTGTTCGGCCAGGATGGTCGTTGGAACAAGCACGACCACCTGTTTGTTATCCATGACCGCTTTAAACGCCGCCCGCAAGGCCACCTCCGTCTTGCCGTAGCCAACGTCCCCGCACAAGAGGCGGTCCATCGGTCTTACGGATTCCATATCTTTTTTGACCTCGAGCGTGGCTTTGGTCTGATCGGGCGTTTCTTCGAACGGAAATTTCTTCTCGAATTCCTTCTGCCAATCCACGTCCGGCGAGAAGGCGAACCCTTTTAAACTCGCGCGCGCGGCCTGGGCGTGCAGCAGTTCTCCCGCCAGGCGCTGCAGGCGCTTCTGGATTAACGCGCGGACCCGTTTCCATTCCTTGCTGCCCAACGGATACAACCGCGGAGGTTTTTTGTGAAACCCCACGTATTTCTGGACCAGATGCATGTCATGGACCGGGACAAAGAGCTTGTCATCGCCCTTATACTCGATGACCATGTGCTCTTTTTCCCCGCGGGCGGCGTCCACGGGCGCGATGCCCAGATATCTGCCGATGCCGTGGTTGTTATGGACGACATAATCGCCTTTCTGGAGTTCAAGAAAATTGTTGAGCGGCACATCGGCGTTAAAGACGCTGCGCGCCGGGGGCCTGTTGGGCCCGCCTGCCGCTCGCCTGAGACACGGGCGGGCGGGCAGGATGATGACGATCTTGTGCTGCCAGATCGGTCTGCCGGTTTGGCTGTTGATCGTGGCGATGGAACGGACGTGGTCATTTTCCAGGTCAACGCGCAACGGCGCGTCGAAATCGACCGGATAAATGTCCACGATACTGCCGCGCTGGCTGAACTCTCCTTGCTCCATGACCCTGTTGACCCGGCGATAACGCAAATCCGCTATGCTGCGGACCAGTTCATCCGGCCTCAGTGTTTTGTCAATGAAGAGCTCAACAGACTGGAACATAACATTTATTTTTTCCTTTGCAGCGCCAGCACGATGGGCGAGACGATAAACACGGTCGAATACGTCCCCACCACGAACCCGATCATCAGACACAAGGCAAAGGTGTTGAGGACCTCGCCGCCGTAAAAATAAAGCGCCACAACGACCAGCGCGGTGGCAAAGGTCGTCAGAATGGTCCGGCTTAACGTCTGGTTGATGCTTTCGTTAATGATCTCGCGCAGGCTTTTGCGCCCGAGCTTGAGCATGTTCTCGCGCACGCGATCATAAATGACGATCGTGTCATTGATGGAGTAGCCCGCGATCGTCAAAAGCGCGGTCACAACCAAAAGATCCAATTGACGGCCCAGCATGACCAGGATCCCCATCGTGACAAAGACGTCATGCAAGATGGCCACGACCCCGCCGGTGGCAAAATCAAAGTGTTTGAATCGAAACCCGACATAGATCAGAATGCCGCCCAGCGCGAAAACGATGGCCAGCATGGCGGCCTTGCGCAAGGCCTTGCCCACGACCGGGCCGACGTTCTCGATGCGCAGGATCTCAAATTTATTGTCAGGAAAAAGCGCCTGGAACTCCCTGGAAACTTTTTCATAAGTGTCCGCGGAACTGCGGATCATCACGACCTCCGGCGACTGGTCGAACTGCTGGATGATCGCGTCCACCCCCGCCTTCTGCAATCCTTCCCTTAACCGGTCAACTTCCACCGGTTTGGCAAATTTATACTCCTGGACCTGTCCGCCGACAAAGTCGATACCGTAAGCGTCATTCTTTTTCAGATTCAATACCACGACCGTGGCGAGGATCAGGCCGATGGAGAGAGTAAACGCGATAATTCTCTTGGGCACGGAAAGAAAATCGATCTTTGAATTTGACCAGAGGCTCAACATGGGAAGCTTTTGCATCCATCCCAGATTGTAAAAAAGAGTGAACAACGTACGGCTGACGAAGAGTGCCGTAAACAAGCTCGTCACCAGACCGATCGTTAACGTGACCGCGAAGCCTTTGATGGGACCGGACCCGAATTGAAAAAGCATGAACGCGGCGATCAAGGTCGTCGCGTTGGAATCGATGATCGCCGACAAGGCACGGCTGAACCCGCTGTTGATGGCCGCCTGGATGGCGCGTCCGTTTTTGATCTCTTCACGGATACGTTCATTGATAAGCACGTTGGCATCGACCGCCATCCCCAAGGTCAACACGATACCGGCGATGCCGGGCAGGGTCAGCGTCAGTTGGCTATCAGGCAACATCAGGTTCAAAAATCCCATCGTGCCGAAGATCAAAAGCAGGTTCAACAAAAGCGCGATGTCGGCAATGAATCCGGCTTTCATGTAATAGACCAGCATGAAAATAAAAACCGCCGCCGCGCCGATCTTTGTCGCGTCAATCCCGGCCAGAATGGAATCTTGCCCCAGTAGCGGGCCGATGGTCCGCTCCTCTTCCACGTGCATCGGTGCCGGAAGCGCGCCGGAACGCAGCGCCAGGGCCAACAAAGACGCTTCATCCAGAGTGAATTGGCCCGAGATCTGGGCGCTACCCCCTAAGATCGCTTCTTTGATATTCGGGGCGGAAAGGACCTCCCCATCAAGCAAAATGGCAAGCCTGCGGCCCACATTCAATCGGGTCAGATTGGCAAATTCGGTGGTTCCCTGATTGTTAAGCGTAATGGAAATATACGGCTGGCCAAATCCCCGTGTATCAAAATCCACCCGGGCGTCGCTGATCCGCTCTCCGCTTAAGGCGACCTGGTCCTCCAGCAATACAGGTTCACGTTCCTTCTCTTTGACATATTTCAAAACAAATCCTTGCGGGACATTCCCCCCAAGGGCCGATTTTAAACGGCTGGGGTCGTCATCGACTAAACGAAATTCCAACTGGGCGACTTTGCCGACCATGGCGAGCGCCGCCTCGCGGTCGGTCACGCCGGGCAGCTGGACCAAGATCTCAGTTTCTCCCTGGCGCTGGATGATCGTTTCGGCGACCCCCATGCCGTCGATACGGTTGCGCAAGATCTCGATGGCGCGCGAGACCGCGTCCTGGCGGACCTTTTCGGGCAACTGCTCCGTCTCCACCTTCAGGACCAGATGCATCCCGCCCTTAAGGTCCAACCCCATGTTGATATGCTTTTCTAACGGAAACGTAAAATAAACGGCGGCGGCAATGACGCCCAGGATTATCAATATTCTGTTACGAAGGCTTTTGTTCATCCTTGTCTCCCTCTAATGAGTACACCCTTGACAAAATGTTCATTTTGTCAAGGGTATGTTACGAATTGGCACTGCTAATTTTTGTGATGGACTCCTTGTCGAACTCAATCTTCACGTTATCATCCACGCGCACGACCACGGTCTTGTCCTTGACCAGGACAACGGTCCCGTGGATGCCCCCGGCAGTGACCACTTCGTCGTTTTTTTTGACATTCTTGAGCATATCAGCCTGCTCTTTTTGTTTGTCCTTTTGCGGCTTGATGACCAAAAACCAGAAGACCAGAAAAATGAGGATATACGGAATGATCGGCAACGAAACGAGCGGATTAACGGCTCCTTCAGCGGGCATTGTTTGTTCCTTTCGACATTTGTATCTCGTCGTTCGTATTTCGTATCTCGCCGATAATTAACGAAATACGATATACGAGATACGAACAGTTTATTTTATATTTTCGCGACGAGCGAGCGAACGGTATCGCTCATGCGGGCGCCGCGTTTGATCCATTGCTCGAGCTTCTCTTTGTTGATGGACACGGCCGCCGGTTTCTTGGACGGATCATAATGCCCGAGGATCTCCAGGTTCCTTCCCTGACGGGCAATGTTCCGCCCGATGGCGACCACCCTGTAATTGTAATGCTTGTTCGCGGACTTCCCTACTCTTTGCAACCTGATACGTACTTCCATGTTTGTCGTCTCCTGTTTTTTACGATAATTAACCGATAACCATTCCGGTGATTCAACCTTTTTTGCCCAGATTCGCCATCGTTGTCACTACCAATCCTTCGTTCGCTAGAACGCTCCCTCCGGATTGGTATTGACCAGTAACCTTTTCTTCGGGACACTCTTAACACTGCGCCGCCAGTTCGATGGCCTTGAGCTGCGCTTTTGCTTTATTGACTGTTTCCTGGTATTCCCTGTTCGGCACCGAATCAGCCACGATGCCGGCCCCGGCCTGGACGTAAGCCTTCTTTCCCTTCACAATGATCGTCCTTATGGTGATACACGTATCCAGATTTCCCGAGAAACTGAAATACCCGATGCATCCCGCGTACGGGCCGCGGTCAACCCTTTCCAGTTCATCGATAATTTCCATCGCCCGGATCTTCGGGGCGCCGGAAACCGTCCCCGCCGGGAACGCGGCCTGCAACACGTCCAGCCCGTCCTTATCCTTGCGGAGCTTTCCCCGCACGTTGGAAACGATGTGCATGACGTGCGAATATTTCTCGATATTCATGAACTCCGTGATCTGCACCGTGCCCTGCTCGCACACGCGGCCCAGATCATTGCGTCCCAGGTCGACGAGCATGATGTGCTCGACCTTCTCTTTGGGGTCGGCCAAAAGATCCCTGGCAAGCGCCGCGTCCTGGGCCTCGTCCTTGCCCCGGGGACGCGTGCCGGCGATCGGCCGCGTTTCCACCACCCCATCCTCGCAACGGATCAGCAATTCCGGCGAAGAGCCTGCGATGCAAACGTCGGCAAAATTCAGGTAATACATGTACGGCGACGGATTAAGCGAGCGCAACTTTCTATATATATTAAACGGTTCTGTCGTCAAGTCAACCGCAAATCTCTGGGAAAGCACCACCTGGATAATGTCCCCGGCCTGGATCCTCTCTTTCGCTTTTTCCACGATTTTTTCGAACTGGGGCGAGGTGAAATTCGACTTGACCTTCAAGGAAGCCGCCTTTTTGTCCCGGGCCGGTTTTACATTCACCACAAGCGGTTTGTTCAATTCGCGCACAAGCGTGTCGATGCGGGCAACGGACTTCTTATATTCCTGTAGTTTTTTCCGCGCTGAGCTTTTGGGGTCGACATAAGCGCAGCTGATCACCTTCATCTTATGATTGATGTGATCGAAGATGACCAGGTCTTTGGCCAAAACAAGATAAGTGTCGGGCAGTTTCAGATCATCCTTGGTCGTATGAGGAAGTTTCTCGAAAAAGCGGACGATGTCGTAACCCAAATATCCCACCAGCCCGCCGCAAAAACGGGGCAGGCCCGCCGATAGGCTCCCTTCGGGAGGAGGCAAGGCAACGAATTTGTATTGCCGAAGAATATCGCGGATGAACGACAGCGGCGTGTCTTTGACCTTCGCCGTCTGAACGGACGGCTTCTTGCCCGGCGCATAGCGGATAACCTTCACGGCGCCGTCCTTCGTCTGGATAACGACCTCCGGATCCCTGGCCAGGAATGAAAACCGGGCGACCTTCTCTTCCCCTTCGACGGATTCCAGCAGGAACGAATATTTGCTCTTACCCGCGATCTTGAAATACGCGGAGACCGGCGTTTCCAGGTCCCCCGATATTTCCCTGTACACGGGGATCAGGTTGCCCCGCTTCGTCAGATTCAAGAATTCTTTTTCAGATGGAAAATACATATGGTAAAAAATGTTAATGGTTAACAGTGAATAGTAATTAATGTTTTACTATTTACCATTTACCATTTACCATTAACTACTTTATCTTTCTATAAAAACAGCTCTTGCGGAATGTATGGCACGCCGCGCCGACCTGGCGCACCTTGATCAAAAGCGTATCGCAATCGCAATCGTAATAAACGGACTTTACATACTGGAAATGTCCCGAAGTCATGCCCTTGACCCAATATTCCTTGCGTGAGCGCGACCAGAAGCAGGTCTTGCCGATCTTCAGGGTCTGACGCAGCGAATCGATATTCATGTACGCCATCATCAGCACTTCATTGGATTTATAATCCTGCACAACGGCCGGGATCAGGCCGTCGGCGCTGAATTTCAATTTGTTCAAATTCCGCGCCGTGATCTGTATCGTTTCGCTGGATTTTTCCTTACTCACAACCGGACCTCGACTTTCTTTTCTTTAAGATAACTTTTCACTTCACCGACGGAAAATTCCCGGTAATGGAATACCGAAGCGGCCAGGGCCGCGTCCGCGCCGGTTTTTTGAAACACGGCATAAAAATCTGCCAATTTTCCCGCCCCTCCGGAGGCAATAACCGGTATTCTCACCGCTTTACAGACCGCGGATGTCAGGGGAATATCATACCCGTCTTTGGTCCCGTCCGCGTCCATGCTGGTCAACAGGATCTCCCCGGCGCCCAATCTTTCGGCCTGCTTGACCCAGGTAATCGCGTCTTTGCCGGTTGCCGTGCGGCCGCCGTGGGTATACACTTCCCATTTGCTCCCCCCCCTCGGGGAGCCTGCCCGGCCGTTCGTCTTTTTGGCGTCGACCGCGGCCACGATGCACTGGCTGCCGAACTGATCGGCCGCGCGCCGGATCAGGTCAGGGTCCTCGACCGCGGCGGTATTGATCGAAACCTTGTCCGCGCCGGCGTTCAAAAGCGCGCGAATATCTTCCACGGAATTAATCCCGCCGCCGACCGTCAGCGGCATGAACACCTGCTCCGCGGTCTCGCGCACCACGTCGAGCATGATCGAGCGCTTTTCATGGCTGGCCGTGATATCCAGGAAAACGATCTCATCGGCGCCCTGCTCGTCATAGATCCTGGCAATGGCGACCGGATCGCCGGCGTCGCGCAAATTGATGAAATTGGTCCCCTTGACCACCCGTCCGGCCTTGACGTCGAGACAGGGAATTATTCTTTTCGTAAGCATACGCGGATCGCCTCTTCCAGATTCACCCTGCCCTCGTAGATCGCCTTTCCGACGATCACGCCCAGAAGCCCTTCGGGTTCCAAATCCATCAATTTTCTCAAATCTTCTATACTCGCCACACCGCCCGAAGCGATGATGGGGATATTCGTCATGCTCAACAACCCCCGTAATCCCAGAACGTCGGGACCGGTCAACATGCCGTCGCGCGCGATGTCCGTATAGATCAAACACGCGATGTTCAAGCCCTCCAAACCCTTCACAAAATCCACGGCCCTGACATTTGAACTTTCCGTCCACCCGTGCCGGGCCACGAACCCCTGGCTGCAATCCAGGCTGATGGCGATCTTTTTCTTCCAGAGCCCCAGCACCCCGAGAAGGAACTCGCGGTCACTGATAACCCTCGTGCCCAGGATAACGCGCTTGACACCGCCGTCGATGAGCCGCTGGACATCTTCGCGGCTGCGGATCCCGCCCCCGGCCTGAATGGGGACAGAAACCTTTTTCGCGATCTCAATGATGGCGTCGCGATTTTGCATCGTTCCGGTCCTGGCGCCGTCTAAATCGACGACATGCAGCCATTGGGCGCCCTGTTGCTGCCATTTCTGCGCCACCACCAGCGGATCGCCGGAATACTCGGTGACTTCGTCAAATTTTCCCTGGAACAAACGGACGACCTTGCCGTCTTTGATATCAATCGCGGGAAAGATGATCATTGAGCCCTCGTAAAACTTTCTGCGAAAATCCGACGAAGCGCCACGGATTTTTGTTTTATATCATTAAAAAAAAATCGTGGCATCATGCGGAGGTGGATAATGCGTTAAAATTCCCAAGGATTTTAAGACCGACCGCCTGGCTTTTCTCCGGGTGGAACTGAACGCCGTAGATATTATCGACAGCGACGGCCGATACAAATTCGCCGCCATAATCCGTCGTTGCCGCGGCTGACCTGGCATCCTTCGGCTTGACAAAATAGGAGTGACAAAAATAGACGTAGCTCAACGGCGCGATCCCTTTGAATAAACCATTCTCCGACGGAGCCTTTTTAAATTTAAGTTGATTCCATCCCATGTGAGGGACTTTCTGCTTCGTCGAAGAAAACCGTTCCACCTTGCCTTTGAGAATTCCCAGACCGTTCACATCCCCGCCTTCATTGCTCTTTTCAAAAAGCAGCTGCAACCCCAAACAGATCCCCAAAAACGGCTTTCCGGCGCTGATGGCCTGTTTCACGGCGGGGATCAATCCCAGCGCCTCGAGCTTTTCCATGGCCGGGCGCATCGCCCCTACGCCGGGCAAGATGATCCTGGAAGCCTTCGCGATATCCTCCGGCCTCTGGGTGATCTTTGCCCGGGCGCCGGCGCGTTCCATCGCTTTCTGGACACTGCGCAAATTCCCCATTCCGTAATCAATGATCGCGATCATGTTCTCTCGTTTATATTCAGATAATTGATAACCATTCCGGTGATTAACCCTTTCAGACCAGATTCGCCATCGTTGTCAATACCAATCCTTCGTTCGCTAAAACGCTCACTCCAGATTGGCATTGACCGGCAACCTTTGGTTCGGGACAATTTCTAATCAATAATCCCTTTAGTGGAAGGCACCGCTCCTTTACGCCGGGGATCGACCTGTGTCGCCTGATCGAGCGCCAAGCCGAAGGATTTAAAAACTGTCTCCGTAATTGTATGTAAATCAGCAGTGGTTGAAGAATTATTGATCGTAATAATCATATTTGCACCTAACTGCTTCGCGAAAGAATCCATAAAATGCTCTAAATTTAAAAGATTATAACCTTCTTCTCCCACATGTGCTCCGGGACGGGTACCTTCAAAATTAAATTTACAATGCCCCCTTCCACTAATATCAACGACAGAATGTCCTAAAGTATCTTCCATCGGTGCAAAAGCAGATCCAAATCGACGAATTCCCTGCATCTCTCCAAGGGCTTTTTTGAAAATTTTGCCAAGAACAATTCCCACGTCCTCATTTGTGTGGTGAATATCGATCTCTAGATCTGCCTTAACCACTTCAAGATTTAAATCAAAACAACCATGAAAGGCAAACAGCTCAAGCATATGATCCAATAAACCAATATGCGTCTTGATTTTTGCCTTCCCTTGGCCGTCGATATTCAATTCCGCCTTGATCTCAGTTTCCTTGCTCTTTCGTTCCAGTTGTGCTTTTCGTTGTTCCATGTCGTGTCCTTGTTTAGATTAATTATCCGAGAAAACGGATGTTGACCGATTCATAGTGTTTGGGCAAACCTTCCAGCTTGGCGACCCGTTCGATGGGGCCGCGTATTTCTTCCAACGCTTTTTTAGAATACGAAATGACATGATTTTTCTTCATAAAATCCGACAAGCACAAACCGGAGAAAAACCGCGCGGTGCCCATCGTCGGCAAGGCGTGACTTGGGCCGGCGGCATAATCGCCCAGCGCCGTCGGGCTGTAGGGCCCCAGAAAGATTGCCGCCGCGTTCTTGATCTTTTTGGCGACGGCGGCCGGAGAGTTCGTCAATATCTGCAAATGCTCCGGCGCGATTTTGTTGACGACATATGCCGCTTCATCCATGTTCTTGACGTGGATCGCGTAACCTTTGGAAACGCGTTTACGCACCTGCCGGATGAGCTGCCGGGAATTCGTCACCAGGACGGCCAGTCCGCCAACGTGCTCGAGCTGCGCCTCCATATCCGCCACCACATAGTCCGGGTTGCTGTGCCGGTTGGCGATGATGACCAGCTCCGTCGGGCCGGCCAGCATGTCGATATCGACATAGCCGAACAACTGCCGCTTGGCTTCAGTGACGAACATGTTGCCGGGGCCGATGATCTTGTCAACGCGGGGGATCGTTTTGGTGCCAAAGGCCATCGCCGCGATCGCCTGGGCACCGCCCATCTTATAGATCTCATTGACCTTCAGCAAATTGGCCACGGCCAGGATATACGGATTGATATTGCCGTTTTTATCGGGAGGTGTCGCGATGACGATCCGCTTGACGCCGGCGACGCGTGCCGGGACCGCGGTCATATAAACGGTCGAGATCAAGGGCGCCGTTCCTGCCGGGACATATATGCCCACCGTTTCCAAAGGCAGGATATTTTCTTTCAAAAGAATACCGTCATCGTTACGCACGCGGCAAGCCCTGGGGACCTGTTTTTTATAAAATGCCGTGACATTGTTCAGGATGATCCTCAGGTCATTGATGAAATCACTGGTGATATTCTGAAACGCCCCGCTGATCTCGTTCTCGGCGACCCGCAATTCTTTCGCGGTTAATTTGACCTTATCAAATTTACGGGTATATTTAAGAAGGGCGTCATCCCCATAAAGCCGGACGTCCTCGATGATCCCGCGGACCTTTTCCTCAACATGTTTTTTGCGGAACCCCAGGTGCCGGTTATACAGCGCCTGGATGCCCACGCCGGTCTGTGTCAATATTTTCATTTCCCGATTTTCTCCTTGTTGAGCTTTCCTTTTTCCAACTTCAAATCTCACATTTTATGGAGATTTGAAGTTATATTTATTTTGAAGAAGCTCAACAATCAGTTTGCCGGCCCTCTGGACCGCTTCTTCGATTTTCCCGACACGTTTACTGCCCGCCTGCGCCATTTGCGGCGTCCCGCCGCCGCTGCCCTCGATCAAAGGCGCGATCTCTTTGACAATGTCCCTGGCGCTGATCCCGCGCCTGACCAGGTCGTCCGTGACGGCAACGACAATGGTCGCGGTCCCGTTCGTTTGGGACCCCAAGATCACCGCTGATGATTTTGCCGCTTGCTTGACGAAATCGGAAATACTTTTGAGGGTGTCGACCTTGACGTCATTGATGACTTTGTTGAATATCTTTGTTCCCGCGATCTCCGGGCTTGATTGGACCTCCGGCCCAAGAGATTGGATGATCGTCTTGCAGCGCGCCTTCTCCTGCCCGGCTTCCAGTTGTTTGGCTTTGGCGAGTTGTGCGTTCGCGCGCTCCATGCTCTCTTTTTCCTTGATGAAAAGTTCGGCTGCTTTTCCGGTCTTCGCTTCCAGGCGGCGGATCCCCTGCGCGACCGCGCCTTCGGAGGCGATCTTAAAAGTCCCGATCTCGCCGGTATTATTTAAATGCGTCCCGCCGCAAAATTCCTTTGAAACATCACCGATGGAAACGACGCGGACCTTGTCACCGTACTTTTCGGCAAAAAAAGCCAGGGCGCCTTTCTTTTTGGCTTCTTCAATACTTAAGACTTCCTTTTGGACTGGGATCCCGGCCGCGACATGTTCATTCACGCGGTCTTCGATCCTCTTGATCTCTTCCTTGCTGATCGCTTTGGGGTGCGAGAAATCAAACCGCAGCCGGTCCCCGGCAACGAGCGACCCTTGCTGCTGGACATGTTTTCCCAACACTTCCCGCAACGCCGCCTGCAAAAGATGCGTTGCCGTGTGGTGGCGCATGATGGCCTGGCGCCGCTCGGCGTCGACCACTGTTTCAACCAGATCATCGACGCGCAGCAATCCCTCTTCGACCACACCGCGATGGATATAAACATCATTGAACTTCTGCGTATCTTCCACGCGGATTTTTCCATTCTTACCAACGATATATCCAGTGTCACCAATTTGCCCGCCCGCCTCCGCGTAAAACGGTGTTTTGTCGAGCACCATCTTGACCTGGTCGCCCTTGGAAACCTCTTTCACGTTCTGATCATCGATAAACAAACGCAAAATTCTTCCGCTACTATAAGTGTGCTCATATCCTTCGAATTTTGTTTTTGGAATATCGACGTCGATTTCCGTGCCGGTAAAGACATCTCCTGCCATTTTACTTGCAGAGCGCGACTGTGCTTTTTGCTTTTCCATCTGCGCATTATAAATTTCAAATATAGAATCCCGCACAGATGGAACAATCTTCATAGCTGCAAACGCATCGCGAATAGCATCCAAAGGCAATCCGTGAGTATCCCTAAAAAGAAACGCTAATTCACCATACTTTCTAATTTTCAGATCATCACTAAGCAAAAAACTCTTAATGTCCTTAATTTTTCCCTCTAGCTTTGGAATTTCGACATTTAATAACTCCACGTAAGCTTTCTCGCAATCTTTTATGACAGTTACAATCCGCTCTCGATTCGTTAAAAGTTCAGGATACGGTTTGTGCATTATATTAATTACACTATCAACAAATTTATATATTGATGCCTGCCCCGTATTCCCATAACGCAACGCAATATCGGTAGTCTCGTAAATTAACTTTTTGACAACAGCGCCTCGCTCTTTATTGGATGGAATAACCCCGTCATTGATAGCAAAAACAATTGCGCGCACATGATCAGCAATAACATGATACTGTTCTTTCGATAACTCATTTCGCACATTTTTCTTAATATCTTCTGTAATCGATGCAAAGAGGTCAGTCTCATAATTGCTCTTTTTTCCCTGCACGACGGCAACGAGGCGTTCCAAGCCCATGCCGGTATCGATATTCTTGTTGGGCAAGGGCTCCAGGACGCCGCCTTCCTGGCGGTTGAACTGGGTAAAGACCAGGTTCCAGATCTCCGAGAACCGTCCGCAATCACAATCCGGGTCACATTTCTTATTGGTGCATTTTGGATTGACGCCATAATCGTAAAAAATCTCCGAACACGGGCCGCAGGGGCCGTTGGGGCCTTTTTCCCTGGCCTCCGCCGGCCAGAAATTACTTTTATCGCCTAAGCGGACAAGTTTTTTGGGGTCGACCTTGATATCCTTGAGCCATATCTGCGCGGCCTCGTCGTCCTCGGTGTAGACGGAGACCCGGAGCTTCCCGGCCGGGATCTTGAGCTCCTTCGTCAGGAATTCCCACGCCCAGCAAATCGCGTCTTTCTTGAAATAATCGCCGAAGGAAAAATTCCCCAGCATTTCAAAGAACGTGTGGTGGAAATCCGTCTTTCCGACCTTGTCCAGATCATCCGTGCGCAGGCATTTCTGGCTCGACGCGGCGCGGGTATAGCCGCCGATATAACCCAGGAACTGGCGTTTAAACTGCTGCATCCCCGCCGTGGTAAAAAGAACCGTCGGGTCGTCTTTCGGGACGACCGAATCGCTGGCAACGACCGTGTGGCCTTTGGACGCAAAAAAATCCAGGAATCTTTTTCTGATCTCGCAGGAAGTTAACGTCATATGCCTTGAACAGCTTTCATCACGATGGCAGGATTGAATCCGCGGCGTAACAAATACCCATACACTCTCTGTTTAACTTTTTCCCGAGGGATATCGCGATGTTTTAGCGCCTGGTGTTTTGCCAGGCGAACGGCCACATCCATTTCGGAATACTCCGACATCGCCTGCTCGAGATCTTCTTTCATCAGCTCAGGCGCAATACCTTTTTCCTTTAATTCGAACCGGATGCGGTGGATGCCGAAGGGCTTGTTCAAACGCGAGGCGATCCACTTGCGCGTGAACTGACGGTCATCGACCAAACCGACCGCTTTAAAATAGCCGACGGCCTCATCGGCCGTCGGCTCACTGAATCCCTTCTTGCGCAACTTGTCGCGTACTTCCTTTTCACTGCGAAACCGAATCTTGAGAAGCCGGTAGATATACTTCTTCGCCTCGGTTACGGTATCTTTAACCGGGCTACTTCGCTTCACGGATCTTGGCGCGGATCGTTTTCTCGATCTTATCCAGGACTTTCGGGTTTTCCTTCAGGAACTTACGCGCGTTTTCTTTTCCCTGTCCGAGTTTTTCATTTTCAAACGCAAGCCATGTCCCCGACTTTTCGACGATCTCGTGCAAAACGCCCATATCCAGGATATCCGCGGCGCGGGAGATCCCCTCATCAAAATAGATCTCGAATTCCGCTTCTTTAAACGGCGGGGCCACCTTGTTCTTGACGATCTTCGCCTTGACGCGGTTGCCGATAAATTGCTCGCCTTGCTTGATAGACTCAATACGGCGCAGATCGATACGCGCCGACGCGTAGAATTTCAAGGCGCGGCCGCCGGTGGTTGTCTCCGGGTTGCCGAACATGACGCCTATTTTCATGCGGATCTGGTTGATGAAAATGATGCATGTTTTGGATTTGCTGATCGCGGCGGTTAATTTGCGCAGCGCCTGCGACATGAGCCTCGCCTGCAGCCCCATATGCGCGTCGCCCATATCCCCTTCGATCTCCGCCCGTGGTGTTAAGGCCGCCACAGAATCGATGACCACCAGATCGACCGCGCTGGAACGCACCAGTGTTTCCGCGATCTCGAGCGCCTGCTCTCCGGTATCCGGCTGAGAGATCAAAAGCTCGTCCAGCTTGACTCCCACTTTACCGGCGTAGGTCGCATCGAACGCGTGTTCCGCGTCGATAAAAGCCGCCGTACCGCCGGCTTTCTGGATCTGGGAAATAATACTCAAGGTTAACGTCGTTTTCCCAGAGGACTCCGGCCCGTAAATTTCAATAACACGTCCGCGCGGCACCCCGCCCACGCCCAATGCCAGATCGAGCGCCAGACATCCCGTCGGGATCACCTCGATATCCATGTGGGTGCTCCCGTCCATCTTCATGATGGACCCCTTGCCGAACTGCTTCTCAATTTGCGCCAATGCCAGTTCCAGCGCCTTTTTACGATTTTCCAGATCAACAGTCTTCTTCTGCTCTACCATCTCAACCTCCCATAAAATCCAAATTTATGGAACCGCTGCGGGGGACGACAGACATACGTGAACATAAATTTGGGTTGTTATTTTTCCCGACATCCGTCGGGATAAAATTTGGCCTTCGTCTTGCCTTCACTGTTCGTAAAGACGAAACCCCCAAAGGAGACAAAATTATACAAGACTCCCTATTTATTGTCAATGAATTATCCGGCGGGTGAAGGCAATAACGCATTGGAATCAATCAAGTTATGTTTCTGTTCGTCAAGGGCGGCAACTATCCATCATCGCACGCAGACCCCGGGTAAAATCCGGTTTGATCCGGATCAACTTTTCAAAATAATTTTTGGCAGAGGCGCAGTCCCCAAGCTTGGATGCGATCTGCCCCGCCTGAAACAGGACATCGGGGCTGTTGGGTTGCAGATGGACCAGCCGCTGAAGGATCGCGAAACTCCGCGCGTCGGCTCCTTCCTCACGCAAAACGAATCCCAGGTTGAAAAGGGCATCGACGTGTTCGGGATTCAGGGAAAGGATCTTCTCATAATAGCCTTGGGCCAACGCCAACTCGCCGGCCGCCGCGCAGGTATTGCCCAGATTGTACATCGCGTTGGTGTCCCCGGGGCGCAGCTCCAGCGCCCGCGCATATTGCTCTCGCGCCTTCACAAAGTCTTTCCTTCGTTCATAAACCGCCCCGGATTTTGTAACGCGATAAAACGCGGCCTGCGCTTGCGCCATGTTTTGCGGCCGAAAGATCGCCGCAAAGACAATGAGCGCTCCGACCGTCGCTAAAACCGGCTTAATCCGCTTTAAACGCGCCTGTCCAACGAGCCAGACAAGCGCGCGGGATTCATAAATGATCAAAAACGGCAGGATCGTCGCGCGATGACGGTCGGTCAAAAAGAAAATAAGCGTGAAGAGCAACTGGCTCAAGATCATGATGTTCATCGGAACCGTTTCCTCCCGAAGGCGCGCGAGAAAGATCCCCATTAAGGCCAGCGGGAAAACCAGCGGGAGCGGGTTGATATCCAGATACCGCTTCCAGTCCCGCTGCAGCAGCATGTCGATATCGTAGGCGTATTCCGTGTCGGTAAAGAACAGCTTGAATTTGCGGACCAGCAATCGCAAATAATTCATCGGATCATTCGTTATGAAGCACAGCGCCCGGCCGCGCCAGAATTGAACGACTTGCGCCGGGCTCAACTTTCGTTTCGCGAGCGCTTCGGCCGCGATCACCTGATCCTCGTCCTGTCCCCCATGCGTGGGGCGGATAAAATCCGGATTCTCGAACACTCCCGCTGCCCTGGGATTGTTCCCGACGTAAAAACTCAACCCGTTTTGCGCGCTGACCCATATCCAGTCGCCGCCGACAATTTTGTTACGCAAGCCCGTAAGGCCCAAAACAATAAAGACACCCATGACCAGGGGTAAAAATACTTTCACTATTTTCTTCCCCGCCGCAGGCGAGGCTCGCCCCTGGCGGCCTGCCGCAGGCCGCTCTTTCCAGAACAGATAGATCAACGCCAGGACGGCAAAGATCAGGATTTTGCCGTCGCCAAGCGCCGTTATCCCGACAAGCAGTCCAACAATACCCCGCGCCTGCCAGGTTTTTATTTTATCTTTGTTCAGGAATGCCAGGACGATCATAAGACCGCAGAAGATCAAAAGCGGCACCGGCACCATCAGCCAGTCGTAATGGATCAGGGTGAAACTGGCGGCCGTTAGAAAACCGGATAAAAGCGCGGCCTCTTTTTGGAAAATCCGGCGGGCGATCAGGTAAACCAGAACACAATTGAGCGACCCAAGAAATATATGCGCCAGACGGATGAAAAATCCGTTGCCCAAGCTCCAGCGTTCCAGGACGGCCAGGAAGTACGGATACAACGGCAGCCCCCAGAACGTCTCGCTCCCCAGCCAATCCCCGCGGGCGATGTCCTTGGCCCACTGCTGATAATAGAGAACATCCCCGCCGGGATGCTCATAAAAGAAATAATTGTTCTTCAGAAAAATCCAATAAAAAATGCGCAGCAAAAATGCGGCAAGAAAAATAGTGGCGGGCGGCGTGAAATCTTTTTGTGAGGGTTTTATTTCCGTCATTTTTTAAAGGTGGTTCGACGCGTTCGCCGCGCTTTAGCGTCGGAACCAAAGCTGCGCGCACGCGACCGCCACGAGAGCGGCTGTTTCCACTTTGAGCACGGTTTTGCCCAGCGAAACGCCGATGCACCCGCGCGCGCGGGCAAGCCCGTATTCGTGCGGCGTGAAATCCCCTTCCGGGCCGATGAGAAAAACGATGCGTGAGGGCGACGGAACATCTTTGAACGCCTCAAATATATTCCTGCGCTCGCCTCCTTCTCCTTCCCCTTCGGGCAAACTGGGAATAAACAGAGTTGTTTCTTCAGGAAAAAATTTCAAGACCGACGCAAGATCGGCAATTGGATGAATAATCGGCACGCGCGACCGTCGGGATCGTTTGGCGGCATTGACCGCAACACTTTGGTAACGGGCAATCGTTCGTCGCGAACGATCCCCTTTGGATCCCATTGCGGTGCGCTTTGTTTTAAGCGGAATGATCTCGTCCACACCCAGTTCCGCCGCCTTCTCAATGATCAATTCAAATTTACTTTTTTCCGGGATCGCGCAGGCCAGGACAATGACGGGAAGATCGGGTTTATCTTTACGGACAGATTCGGGGCAAAAGAAGCGGTGCATAGTTTATCCAATGACCAAAAAGCAATAACCAAAAAATATCCAATAAACAAATCACAAATTACAAACAATACACAACACCAAAATCCCGAAAATGAAAAACTTTCAAAGCGTATTTGTAATTTTGGTCATTGAAATTTGTAGATTGCTTGTGATTTGACGCTTGGTTATTGGGATTTATTTGATTATTGTTTCTTGTATCTTGATTATTTGAAGGATGGATCGGGGGGGAATTGAACCCCCGGCCTCTTCATTGCGAACGAAGCGCTCTCCCAGCTGAGCTACCGACCCAGGAAATTGGTCATTATGTTATCAAAAGAAGGCGACATTGACAAGATTTTTGCGGGATATACTTTAGCGTCCGTGCGCGGGGGGGCTGACGCGCGTGAACAATTGATACGTTGGATTAGTGATGGTATTGGCCGCCCGCGCCGGATTAGCGATCGTGTTAAGCGTGATGTCAACATAATTGAATCGGCCGTTCGCGTCATCGACCACTTTAAAATAATTCGCCGCCGCCCGGTCGAGCGTCACCAGTCTGACCTCTCCTGTTCCTGTTTGGCAACCAGTAAAATTGGCGGGCGGGACAGGCGCGCCCGCGCCTCGATCCGCGCATTTCCACAGGCCGTCCGTTGCCGCGTCATACCAGTAGCATGCCCAAGTATCGTCCGCGTAGGAGGCAGGGTCACTCACATCATGCCGAAAGCAAATTGATAATTGATCAGCTGGATCAACTGCCACGCCCCGGTTGCTGTTATCCCCCACCGCCTTGTTGGCGTCTTCGGCCAAATAATGCATCGCGGTCGCCGTCTGCACGGCGAGGATGGTCCCGGCGCCGGTTGAATCCCGGGCCTGTTTGACGAAAAGGCTAAAGGCGGCAACGCCCGTCATCACGATGCCAATGAGGATAGTGGCGACCAAAAGCTCCGTGAGCGTTAATCCTTTTCGCATTTGACCCTTTACCGTTCACCATTTACTATTTCCCGCTGATCTAGTCCGGATAATAAACGTTCATTGACAATTTCCGGGGCGCGAGACCGGCGGGATAATCAGCGGGATTCACGTCAGTCAGGGACCAATTGATCGTATAATCTCCGATGGCATTGCTGCGCGTGATCCCTGTCGCCAACGGCCCCGTATTGGCCTCCCACGCCGTGGCGTCCACCTGGCCGCGCAGATAATCCATCATGTTTTTGGCGTGATACGACGCCTCGATCTCGCGGGAAACTTCCAGGTTATGCGGCCTTAACATCGAAACGGTCGTCATGATCCCGAAGGCGGCGAGCATAAAGATGACCGCCGTGACAATGACCTCCAGGACCGACGCGAACCCTTTTTCTTTAAGAATTTTAAGCATGTCTTTAATGCCCACTGTCACGGCCCCGGACAAGCGGACAATGTCGACAAACATGTGCCACTCGAACGACAAGGGTTGTTTGTACCGTCTATGGGGGCCTCGGTTACACGCAGGGTACAAGCACCCCAGGCGGCGGTTGCCTGAAAAGTGCTGCCGTCGTCACTTTTATAGTTGTAGGTCGTCCCGCTGTTGGCGATGATGTTGATGGACAAAGTGCTGTTGATCGCCGCCAAATCTTGAGACACCCCGACGGTATCCCAATACTTCCCGTCGTAGGAACGATAAAGCAGGTTCGCGGCGTGAATGGAGGTCAGTTGGGCGAGCATATCGCGCTCGTGGGCCTTTTGAATGGATTTGTTGTAATTGGGTATGGCGAACGCGGCAATGACCCCGATGATGATGACCACCACCATTAATTCCAGCAACGTGAATCCCCGCTCAGGCACGCGTCGTATTTTTGTCATTTTTGTTGTCACCACAATCACCCCTGCCGCTTTACTTTCGCAAAGCGAAGCGCGGGGGTTGATTCATCTTTTCTGGTTAATAAATTTCTTGTCCGCGCTTTAAGGATGGAGACGAATCAATTGCACACATCGCCGGGGCAGCCTAATTTCGCACAGATATTTGCCGGCGCTGTCCCGGCACAGCGGACAGTTCCATCGATGTCAATGGTCAACGTGTAGTCATAACCGGATGCATTGCGCCGGATCGAAGCGATCGGGTTCGCCGCGGCCGTCGTCGGTGCCACAAAATTCTTCGACACAGGAATTGTAATGTCTAAATCGCCGATAGTGGCCGTATACACGCCATTCTCAAGATTATAAACTGCCTGGGCATTTCTTAACGTTTCAAGGATATTGATGGCTTCCGCGCTCCGGGATTTCTCGACCGTATCGGAAAACCGCGGGACGGCCAGCGCGGCCAAAATTCCAACGATAACGACCACGAAGATCAATTCAATGAACGTGAACGCTCCGTTTCTCCCGAATATCCGCATGACCGACTCCCGAAACAACAACATCGCAGGGAAAGCAAATCAGCATTCCCTGCGATGTTGTCATGTTCTTTTTATTGAAATACGGCACAGATTACTTAATACCGACAAACTTTCCGGTCCCCGTACGGGTCACGACACCGGCAGTCTGGGTGATTGTAATCGTACTAACTCCATCACCGCCATCCGTAGCATTGCGTGTTGCCGTAATGGTATACGCCGTAGCACTTGGTGCACCCACCAGAGCATACGCAAAACGGGTACCCGGTGTGGTACTTGGATCCTCGACATCGAGACTCGCCAGAGCACAAGTCGCATATGTTCCAGCGGAAGCAAGATAACATCGTTCCATAGACCCCCGCAGGACACCCATCGCATTAAGCGCTTCAGTACTTTTAGAGAATTCCACCGTCGCGAAAAACCGCGGCAAGGCCAAGCTGGCCAGGACGCCGACGATGATGATAACGATGATAATTTCCAGCAACGTAAAACCGCTTTTGTTCTGCTTGAGTTTCATTCTTTCTCCTCTATTTTCCGCTTTCCGTTTTTTTGTTTGTGTTGTTTTCCCGGTTGCGAAAATACCTAAGTCGCGGTATATCGATCCCGCCACTCTAATCCGTATATGGCCGAACTAGTTTTCGATATTTCCTGACAACTATGATCCCCTCACCCCTGCCTATTGATACGTATCGCGGGGGTTATTTACCTGCGCCTCTGCGCAGGTAAATAAAAAAGCCTATTCCACCCTGTAGAATAGGCACACTCTGCCTGTTATTGGCAACTGGCTATCCTGTACCGTTCTGATACAGGACCCTGCCCCGACGCTCAGCCGGAGTCCCGGCTTCCAACAAAGTTGGAACGTCGGGATAGTTTTGTGCCCTACCCTTACGAGTAGTTTACCCTGAGCAATAACGCCTGCTGTTATCTTCTACAGAAGGTATAACATACGAAAAGACGGTTGTCAAATATCGGCAATTGCCAATTGCCCTTCTATATCGAGTAATTTATACTAAAAGCGGACGCGAATAAAGGCAAATTTGATAAATTTTTGTTTCCCTAGTTGGGACTGGCGCCACCTAGCTGGGCGATATTAAACATCGGCAGGAACATAGCAACAATGATGACGCCAATGACTCCCCCCATAAAAACAAGCATGAACGGCTCAATGATGGTGGCGAAACGTTTCATAAAGGTTTCCACACTGTCCTGGTAATAGGCCGCCACATGCTTGAGCATCTTGCTTAATTCGCCCGTTTCTTCCCCGACCATGATCATCTGGATACACATGGATGGGAAAAAACCGCTGCGCTCCATAGGAGACACCAAAAGTTCCCCTTGCTTGACCGCTTCCTTGATCTGGTTAACGACCAACGCGCAGGTATTGTTGTCCACAAGACGCTCGGTAATATCCAGGGCGTAAAGGATGGGGACCCCGCTGTCAATGAGTATGGACATCTGCGAGGCGAACCGTTCCAGGATAATCTGCTGAAAGACCTCGCCGACCGTCGGTAACCCGAACAAAAATTTCTCGACCGCCATCTTGCCGTGATACGTCCGCGCATAATTTTTAAACAGCATAATGGCCGCAATGGAGCCGCCCAAAACCCAGAAAAATTTGTTCCGAAAGAATTTAAATATCATCAATAATTGGGCGGTGATCCAGGGCAGCTGGGCGTTCATGGACGTGAAGATCTCTTCGAATTTGGGACCGACAAAAAGCGCGAAGAACACGATCGCGCCGCAGGCGACAACAAACAGGATCGCGGGATAGATAATGCCGGAGATGATCGCCGAACTGAAAGCGGCCTGCTGTTGAAGATAAAACGAAAGCTTGTGGAGGATCGCAGGGATCGTCCCGGAGGACTCTCCCACCTCCACCAGGCTGACCCAGAACTGATTGAAAACCCTTGGATGTTTGGCCAATGCCACGCTAAAAGAACTTCCCTCTTCAACGTCGTGACGAACTCTCTCGAGGACCTTGAAAAAGTCCTCGCTGTCCACCTGCGTTTCGATGACCGTTAAACTGCGGATAAGCGGCACGCCCGCCTCAAGCATGGTGGCCAGCTGGCGCGAGAACGACAAAAGGTCGTGCAGTTTAACGGACTTATGACTGAATTTCCTGCGCTGAACAAGAGTTGCAGCCCCAGACTGCTTTTTTTTGATAGGCGCGACCACAACCTCGGTGATATTGACAATAAAATACCCGTCCTTATGCAGCTTCTCCACAAGGACGTCTTTATTCGCCATATCAACGACGTTTCTATGCGTCTTCCCGGATTTATCTTTGATGGTATAGGAAAATTTTGCCATAATTATTCCGTAGTCCCTACGTATCAACACTGATGCGGCAAATCTCGTCATAGCTTGTAAAGCCCTTCTCAACCAGCCGAAGGCCCGATTCGAAGATGGTGGCCATTCCGTTTTTTCTTGCCGCATCCTTGATCTCCGCGTGGCCGGCCCCCCTGGAAACAAGGGCGCGGATGGTATCATCAATGGGCATGACTTCCGCGATAACCATGCGTCCTTTATAGCCCGATCCCTTGCAGGCCTCACAACCGCTCGATCGGTAAATAAGATCGCTTTTGAATGTGATGCCGCCATGTTGTTCCGGGGTCGGCTCATAAGGTTCTTTGCATTTCTGGCAAAGACGCCGGGCCAGGCGCTGTCCCATGATCATGACCAAAGACGGCGTCAAGAGATACTGCGGGACCCCGATGTCGATCAGCCGGGTGATCGCGGAGGCGGCATCGTTGGTGTGCAGCGTGCTTAAAACAAAGTGCCCTGTCAAGGCCGCGCGCACGCAAATGGTCGCCGTTTCCTGGTCACGAATTTCACCGACCATGATCACGTCCGGGTCTTGACGCAAGAACGCCCGCAAGGCCGCGGCAAAGGTAAGCCCGATCTCGGGCTTGATGGCGACCTGGTTGATCCCGTCGATCTTGTATTCGACCGGATCTTCGACCGTAATGATATTTTTAGTCGGGTCGAGCGTTTCATTGACGGCCGCGTAAAGGGTAGTTGACTTTCCGCTTCCCGTCGGGCCTGTGACAAAGAACAATCCATAAGGGGCCATCAAGGCCTTGCGTAAAACCTCGATCTGTTTGGCGTCGAATCCCAGGCTGGCCAATTCCAGAGGAACAGCGCCTTTGTCCAGAATACGCATGACAACCTTTTCACCCCAGACAGTCGGGATCGTCGAAACGCGGATATCCACCGACCGGTTCTCCAGCTTGGCCATGATCGCACCGTCCTGTGGAAGACGCTTTTCAGCGATATCCAGCTTCGCCAGGATCTTGATACGGGAAATGATGGGCAAATGCAAATGCGGGGCCGGCGGAGGGATATTATACAACCTGCCGTCAATACGATAACGCAGTGTGATCTTGTTTTCAAACGGTTCGATGTGAATATCGCTGGCCCGCTCATCGATGGCCTGACGGATGATCAGATCAACGAGCTTGATGACAGGGGCTTCCTCCGCCTTGGCGATCAGCTTGTCCAGACTAAGCTCGGCGGTATCGCCACCATCGTCCTTCACGAGCGCGGTCAGATCATTATTTTTCGACTGGGTATAGGAGCGCTCCACCGCGCGGTCGAGCATTGACGGCGACCCATCGTTGCTTTGCTTAAAATAAAAATCATTGATTGCTCCCTGGATAGCCGTATGAGTGGCGATGACCAAATTGATCTCACATCCGGAGATCCGTTTAAGGTTGTCCCGCAAAAGAAGGTCCAACGGGTCATGCACAACGCAGGTCAGGGAATTAAGATGCCGCGATAACGGCAGGACACAATGTTTCTTGGCAAATTCCGCGGGGATCGATTTCTCGAGTCCCTGGTCCGGCTGAGGTTTGAGCAGATCGAGGTTCTTTGAGGAATAATGCTGGATCCCCATCTGGGTCCCCAGAGCCTCCGCGACGTGTTCCTCGGTGATCATCCCGAGCTTGACTAAGATCTCGCCGATCCGGCCCTTTTCCTTCTTCTGGACCACGATAGCTTCCTGAAGCTGTTTCTCGGTGATCAACCCCTGAAGAATTAAAATTTCGCCTAGTTTTAGATAAGTCATGGGACGATTGTGTGGTACGGCACTGGATGGTATTTATTGCTTGCCTAAAATCCTTGCAGCTCAAAGCGCGAAAGTGCTTTATTGATCTCTTCAGCGCGATACGATGATATGTTGGGCTGATATACCATTTCAGGGAATCCTGTGGAGGGCAACCTGTGCGCATACTCTTCGGGGATGATATGAGGCGTGATGAATATGACCAATTCACGTTGCGATTCGGACTTGTCCTTATGCCGAAAAGCGGCGCCCAGGATTGGAAGTTTCCCAAGAAGAGGAACACTTGTTTTGGTCTCTTCCACATTGGTGCGCAACAACCCCCCGAGGATGATCGTATCCCCATCCGGGACACGCAAAATGGATTTCGTCCCCCGTTCCTCCGGGTCCTTGAACGTCTGGCTCCCAAACGTCTGGCCGCTCCTGGCCTGTATGACCTTTGGCTCAATGGCCAATGTGATCTCACTATTCTCCACATCAGCTTGAGGGGTGACCCTCAAAAAAACACCGGTTTCCACGCGTTCCGCCTGGCTAATACTGTTGGAAGTACCATTAGATGAGGTAGTAACACTGGCGATCCCAATGGCTTCATTTGTCTTAATGTTGATCTCCGCCGTTTCGTTATTAAGAGTCATAATACGCGGCCGCGCCAAATTCTTCGTATCCGATTGCGTCCGTAAAAACTGAAGCGTCAAATTAAGCCCCGCGAACGAAAGCGTACCGACGCGGTATTCATCACCGATCTCTCCGAACTTAAACCCCTGATTGGCCGATTTGCCGGCGTTGGCCATAGCCTTGTTGCGATCAAAAGGATAAAGCGTGTCGCGTTCAGCACCGTTAAACGTGAAAGGCGTATCGCCGAATTTCGCCCCAATCAGATCCGCCGTTATTTTGGAAATATCAAGCATTTCCACTTCGATGAGGATCTGCGGGACCCGCACATCCAGGCGCGCGATCGTCTGCTCGATAAGGGGGAACTGGACTGGAATATCCGTCACGATAAGGCTGTTCGTCCGGCTGTCCTCAATGATTTTGCCATCCGGAGTGAGCATAGCTTTGACCGCAGCGGCAACACCCTCATCCGCGGAGCTCCCGGAGGCGGGACTCGCGCCTCCTGTCGTCTGGCTCACGGATAAAGTTTTTTTCAGGCTAGAGGACTTCACGGTTGCATACTTCAACCTGTAGACGCGCGTGATGAGCCGCCGCGCCGGCCTGTCTGAGGGACGCACAACGAATATATTGCTCCCGGGTTTTAGTTCGTAGGTCAACGCGTTACCGGAAAGGATCCTCTCCATAGCCTCCTCGACAGGGACTTGATCCAAATAAATGCTGATCGTCCTTCCGGAGGCTTCCTGAGAAGCGATGAAATTCATACCAGATTGCTGGGAAAGGATCTTCAGGACGTCGGTGAGCTGCGCGTCCTTGAAATCCATGGAAATTGTTTTCACTTCCTGGAGAGAAGTGGTTAAATATTCATCGATATTGGTCAATTCCTGCGCGGTGGAATCTTGCGGAGAACCGGCCAAAAAATACGCACAAGAAATCAGGAGAATAATTTTCTTAATCATATTTTAAAACAATCCTTCATTTCTCACTCCACCAGATGCGTTACCCGTTGAGGCCGTTACTGCTTGATCTCCAGGGTTTCGGTCCGCCCCTGGAACAAGACGGTAATTCCCATCTTTTTTACATCGAGTATCTTCACTCCGGAGACCGTATCTCCTATCCCGACGATTTGTCCGTTGATGATGGCTTGAGGACGATCTGTATTCCATACCACCCCAGCTATATTCATATCGGGCAAAGGATCGAGAATACGCGGCGGCCGGGTGATATCCCCCTGCCGAGGCATGCTCACCGAAGGCTCTTGAACGGCCGGTGGAGGCGGCAAAACAACCGGTTCGTTGACCACGACGGGCCTGATGGGCTCCACGCGCTGCGCCCGGACCTCTTCTTGAGGCACCTGCGGCGTAAAAGGATCACGCGCGGAAAGCATCTCGAAAGAAGAACTGTCAACGATCAAACGAACTCCTTGCGCTCCAATATCATCCATTATAAGGACAAAAAATAAAACATGCCACAATATTAAGAAGAAAATTATCCTATTCATCTTTAAATTGGATCGCGCTGATTTGCATATCGGCTTCCACGGTCTGTTTTCGAAACTCTTCCGTCCCCTCCTTCACCCTTTGTTCTTTCATCTTGGCGGACCATTGCCCCACGTGCAAGGCATAGTGGGCATCCCCCACGTCTTTCATGAATAAAACGATATTTTTATAACTGTCCGAGGAGACATTGATCCGCACCCCGGCGACCTTGATATAATTGTCACTTTTTTCTTTAACGGGAGAGAACGAGAGGATCTGGATCTGTCGATCCGCGGCGAATTCGGAAAGCTTATTGATCAACTGGTCCGTCAGGATCGGCTCAGGAAAGCTTTTCAGGAATGCCGAATATTCACCCTTGAGACGTTCCGATTCTTTCACCGCTTCTCCCCTCTCCTCCAGCTGCTTGATCTCCCATGTCAACATTTCTGACCTTTTACCAGAACCCTTGACAATGAGAACCGTCGCCACCATCGTGACCAGAACCAACGTGATGTTCAAAACAATATCGACGCGCTGGCGCAACATATCGCCGAGCTGCTGCGCATCGATATTCTGCAGATCCCTGATGTTGATGTTCCGCAGCGACGCCGCCCAATCCTTGATCTTATCAACGTTCACGTTCATCGGCATTTTAAATGAAAGAATGTTGCCGGATATTTTCCGTAAGGTTTGGCCTGGATCGATTCAAAATCCATGCTGCTAAAAAAAGTGGAAAGTTCTTTATTGCCCTTAAAGTTCGCCAACAAATCATTGACCAGCTTGAATTGATCTCCGGGATTACTTGAATAAGCGTATCCCTGGATATCGACCGCCGGTTTACCTTTTGTCTTTTTCGTCACTGCCTCAGCGTTTGCCGGAGCTTCTTTTTGTTTATCCTTGTCCGATACCAAAACATCCGAATAAACAATATCGATCTGATCCACCCAGACACCATCGGGCAGAAGCCCGGGAATCGCGGCCAAGAATGCCGCGATATCGCTTTCCATTGGAAGATTTTTGAAATAATCCAGTTTCTTGTTTAAAGTCTCGTTTTCCGAACGCAGCTTTTGGGCAGAAACGTCTTTGGCCGTTTTTAACTGCTGGACAAGCGTGGCGCTGCGAAGTTCCTGGTCCTTGACCTTGAAATTTGTCACAAAAAACGCGGCAACAATGATCGGCACGCAGATCACCGCCGTCATAACAACGCTCTTGTAATTAACTTTCCGCGTGCCCGGCCCGGAAACCAGCTTGAGCGTTTTAGTCTTCAACTCCAGCAGGTTCAGATCGGATGGAAGGCTTAGCGAGGGATATAATGCCGCGCCATAAGCCTTAAGAAAATTAACGTCTTGAGAAGGCGCGTTCGCCAAAACGGAATCGGTTGTTATGGAAATAACGGGCAGGTGCAGATCATCTTCCATGCGGCGGAGAATATCCGCTGGATCCGATGATGAAAGAAACACCAATTTCTTGACCTTAAACTGATCTTCCTGACGGTTGAAATAATTCAAAGAGATCCTGACCTCGTTCATCATCCGCGTCATTATTGTCTGGGGATCGGGGTTTTCTTGCGCCGCCCCGGGGACGCGCAGCTGAAATTCCCGCACGAACTGCGGCATATGATTATCAACGACAATGATGTTCCCCATCTCATCGCCCATCTCAATAAGCGCGACGGTCTCTTCTTTAGGCAATAATTCCTTCGCGGCCATGATCCGGATAAGGCTTAACGTCGCTGGTTCAGCAATGTGGATACACAACGCCGCCTGCTCCAATATCTGCTTGTAGCTTTCAAGGACGGCTTTTTTGATGGCAACGAATATGATGCGGATACGCCGCAGGTTCCCTTCGGTGACGGTCATGGGATGAAACGAATAAGACAGGTCATTCAAAGCGAACGGCACGTATTTACTGGCCTCGAAGTCCACCACCCCCCTGACTTCATTGGGTTGCATCCAGGGGATAACGAACGAACGGAAGATAATGTCTTTTGTCGGCAGCGAAACATAGGCCGCTCCGGAGCTCATCTTATGCTGACGGAGCGCATTCTGGACGATAGAGACGATCTCCATCCCCATTGGGCTAAACGGCCCTGCCTCAATGGAAGCAACGCTGGCCTCGCGAGGCAGCGGCACGCTAAAGATCATACTCGGCTTTCCAGAGGTCACTCCGACGACAGAAAGACTATTTCTTCCCCAAAATATGCCTGATTGCTTGCTTTCGCCCATATCTCGCCCCGATAGCGCCCCAAATTAACCGATCTTGCCAGCTTTCCTGTACTGGGATCGCAACCACTTATCGATCTCTTTTTTATCAAAACGCCAGACGCCTCCCATCTTGATCCCGGCGATCTTTCGCTGATTCAGCCAATTATAAATGGTCTGTTTTTGCAGTTTTAAATATTTGGCCAGATCTTCCACATCTAATAAATTTTTCATAAACTCAGGAACGCCGTTGCGCAGGTTTAATCTTAACTGGTTTTCATTAGACTATAATGGATTTACTTTGTCAAACGATTTACCAGCAATTTTGCCGCGAGGAATTGGAATTTTCAGGAGGAACAATAAGCCGCGGGCCGTTCAAAATGGCTTTAATAAGTAACAGTAATATCAAGATTAGTTGTACTATACCCCCCGAGTCCCGGGCCGCTGAGATTCGCGATAACCGTGAACGGGATGCCGTCAAGGGTTTCGGTATAGGTGATAACATTATCCGGCGAGGCCGTCCATTGGTTGGCGTACGAAAAGGGGACCGCGCCCAAGGCGAGATATTCAGCCTGAACATGTTTGACCTCGCCGGCCGTGCGCGTGACTTGGGTCACATTCAAGCTGACGATGCTGACCGTCAGGGCCATCATAACGATGATGATCATCAAAACGGTCACAAAAACCACGCCGCGCTCATTTTGTCTCAATTGACGCAACATAATGCTTTCCCCTATCCTTGGGACGGCGTGTCGCCTCCCCTCAGCCAGAGGCTCCCCGAGGGGAGGGGACCTATGGCCGCGGGGAAGGAGCCTGCCCGGCAATATAACTTTTACATCTCGGACACATAACAACGCCGCCCTGTTTATCGCTTATAAACACGTAAGTACAATATGGACACTGTTGCACCTGCTCAACGCTGGCGGCCGCGGTCTTTTCTTTGCCCCCATGGAAATTATAAAATAGGGTTATGCCTTTGATGAACAGTGCAACAGGATTTCGTGCCCATCGTATGCTGGAAGTGGTAGTCAAGGGCATAACCCTATTATAAAATATCCATAGCACAAAAACAACGGCTAAAAGAATGGATAAGAAAATCGCTATGGCCAAAACAATGTCGACCTGGATCATCGGAGTTCCCGAGGGAACAGCCCCAAGGGCTTATAAGGCGCTATCTCGTGATCTGCCTCTAGGGAATCGGCAACGGATCCTGTCTGCTCTTGCTTGACATCCGCCGGGATATCGAAAAGCGACTTCGTGACGATCTTTTCCCTCGTCCCAACGGATCCGGGAGAAACGGGTTGGCGGGGCGCGCCCTCAATGAACCGGCGCCCGACGCTTTGGGAATGAAAAAAAAGATCTCCGTCCCCTCTCCCTCCAGCCCCTCTCCCCCCGGGAGAGGGGCTGGAGGGGTCCTCAGAGAAAGACAAGGCTCGGTCTATCTTCTCTTTGGATTGGGAAATATCTCCAAGATCCTGCGCCTTTAAGATCGGCCCTAAAAAAATAAACGACGGTTTGAAACTCACGCGAAACAATGGCAGGGTAAATATAAAAGTGTTCAGGACAATAAGATGGATCCCCAATGAAAGAAATAATGCTTTAATGGGAAGGCCTCGCACAGAGACACACAACTGTTTCATAGGTCCTGGTTGGTGGCTATATGGATACGTTCAATTCCCAAATTCCGGCACAGGTCCCACACGTCGACAACGCGCCCGACCGAGGCCCTGCGGTCAGATCTGATCAGCAAGGGTCTGGTCTGATGATCGGACTCCTGCAATTTCCGGCTCAACTCCTTAAGCGTGACCACTGTTCCGTTGAGGTAAATAACGTTTTCGCCGGTAATCGTCACAACGACATTCTGGTCCTGGACCATGTCGCTGGTCACCACCTTGGGCAACTTCACATTGATACTGGACTGGAACGTGAACGATGAAGCGAACATAAAAAAGATAAGCAACAAAAAAAAACAATCGATCATCGGGGCGATATGGATCGGGCGCAAGCCGTATTCG
Organism: Candidatus Omnitrophota bacterium; assembly: GCA_016214285.1. GTDB lineage: Bacteria > Omnitrophota > Gorgyraeia > Zapsychrales > Zapsychraceae > UBA10015. The sequence goes on from JACROV010000044.1 coordinate 43,159, forward strand.
AGTTCATTGTGTCTTTTAAATTTCATGCCCCGGCACCCTCTTTAAGTGGTTTGCCCCTTCTTCGAACAAAACACCGGTCTCGGCCATATGGCACATAAAATTAGCCAGCTCGGTCGCCGCCCTTTCCATTTCCAGGGTCAGTCGATTAATGCGGCTCACGCAAAAATTATACGCTACAAAAGCAGGGATGGCCACCATCAGTCCGGCCACTGTGGTGATGAGGGCCTCGCCAATTCCCCCTGCCAGGTCACCGGCGGTAACGGGATTCAAAGATGCCGCCCTCGCCTGGATCGTATGAAAGCAGGTCATCATCCCGGTCACGGTCCCCAAAAATCCCAAAAGCGGTGAAATATGCGAGATCGTCGCCAGGGCCCCCAGCCGGCTTTCCAGCTTTGGGATCTCCAGAAGACCGGCATCCTCCATACTTTCCTTGATCTCTTCCCGCGGCGCGCCGAATTTCAGGACGCCCGCCCTCAGGACCTTCGCGACGAGTGAGGGGTCGGCATCGCACAACTGGATAGCTTCTTTGATCTTGTTGTCCCTAATGAGATCGAACACCTTCGTCTTTAATTGCGATCCGTTGGTCTGGATCGTTGAAAAGTGGAACAATTTCTCAATGACGATCCCCAAGGCGAACAAAGAACACAGCAAAATGGGGGCCATCAGCGGACCGCCCGTTTTGATGAGTTCCCACGCGTTCATTCCCCATATGCCTTCCATGTTCCCCTCCCCAATTCGCGTTATAGCTTGTGAAAAATATGTTCGTTGATCCAGTCCAACCGCTCCTGGGCGAATTTCAATTCTACGGTCTTATACTGGATGATCTTTTGATAGACCGTCTGCGCGTCATCCCATTTTTCACCGCCCTCAAAAATGCGCGCCGCCCTTAAATATGCCTTGACGATCCAGGCCGTTTCCTGTGGATATAAATACGCCAGTTTCAGATATTCTTCAACGGCTTTATCCGGTTGATTGGAGAGTTCGCAGAGATCGCCGATGGCAAATTGCAGCTCGACCTCCTTGACTTCTCCAAATCCCTTGGGCGCGCTTAAGGCGCTCTGGTAGGCCTCAATGGCTTTCGCATGGTCCTGATTCTTCCGGTAGACCTCGGCCATCTTGAGGAAAGCGTCGCGCCTGAATTCCGGCGAGGTCCTGATGATCTCCTGATAAGTTTCCAAAGCGGATGTCGGGTCAAGCTCCCGGGAAAGGATATCGGCGATGGCCAGGCGGGCCTTGGCATATAATTCTCCATCGCTGCGGTTATTCACCCGTTTGTACGCCCCAATGGCCTGATCATATTGCCCCTTGGCCTGGTAGGCCTGCCCCAGCTCGTATAAGACCAAACCAAATTTGGGACTCCCGGGAAATCCTTCAATAAATTTCTGATAATAAACAATGGCCGTGTCGTAATCGGCTGATTCGAGATAATGGTCCCCCAGCCAAACAATCGCTTCCTGGGCGAACACCGTCTGCGGATACGCGGCGATGAGGCTGCTAAACCGTTGAACGGCCTCTTGAATATTACCGGTTTTATAGTAACATTTGGCTATGCTCATCTCAACGTTTTTTATCATCGTCGTTTCATTCGGATAATCTTTGATAATGACCTGAAAGGTCTTTAACGCGTTCGCGTGATCCTGCAGGTTAAAATAGGACATCCCCAGGATATAGTGGGCCTCGGCCGTGAATGGATTTTCTTTGGTAGCGGCGCCGATAAATTGGGTGATCTGGTCCCGGGCGGCGCTCCAATCGCCCTTTTTAAAATACGCGAGCGCCAGATAATAATCGACATCGGTCAAATATTTGCTTTTGGGGAAATTGGTCTTTAGGCTGCGCAGCGATAACGTGGCGGCGTCGATCTTTTCGTTCTTCAATAACGCGATGCCCTGGCGGTACTGGACATAATCCGTGTAAGGGCTCTCCGGATAATCCCGGAGAATTTCATCATATACTTCCACCGCTTTCTCAAGCTGCCCGATGTCCTGATAAGCGTCGCCAATCTGGGTCAGGGCGCTGATCTTCACGGTCTTGTTGGCCGTCGTATTCTTGATAAGCTCAAAATCTTTGATCGATTCATCAATATTGCCTCTTTTAAGATGCGACCAGGCCAGTCCGAAATAGGCCTTTTCCAGGATATCGACATTGTCTTTCTGCGCGGTGAACTGGTTGATGATCCCCTGATAGGAATCGATGGCGTTGCCGTAATCTTCCCGCAAATAATAAATATTCGCCTGGCCCAGATAAGCGTCGCTTAGTTTTTTGCTGGCAGGAAATTTTTCAATGAGCTCGGCATAGGATTCAAGCGCCTCCGGGTATTCCCCAATTTCAGAGTACAGGTTTGCCCTGCCGAGGAGAACGTCATCGGAAAGGATCGCTTGCTCGCGGGCGTAAGAGTAGGCCTGGTCGAAATACTGCTGGGCCAGTTTGAATTTTTCCAGTTTCAGATAACTCCATCCGAGGCTCACCCTGGCCATAAGCGTCAATTTATGATCAAAGGCGAGTTCTTCCGCCTTGGCGTAATAGGTCACCGCCGTCAAAAAATCTTCCAGATAATACGCGGACTCGCCCATGTAAAAATAGGCCTCGGCCTGATGGGTCGACTGCGGATAGCGCCCGATATAATCCTTGAAATACCCGGCGCTGTCTTTATATTGCTGCCGCTGGAACGCGATTTCGCCGATCTTGAAATGGGCCTCTTCCGCCAGCTGATGCGCCGGAAATTTCTGAATGAGCTCCACAAATACTTTTTGCGCTTTCTCCATCTGGTTTTGCTCAAAATAGACCCAGCCAAGCGAATAATACGCTTGCGGTGTATAAATGGAATCCACGTACAGCTTGATCAATTGACTATATTGCTCCTCGGCCTGGGCGTAATCGCCGCCTTTAAGGTACGTTTCTCCCAGCCAGAATAACGTGGCATCCTTGAACGCGGATTCCTTGAGCAGGTCATGAAAAATATTGTAAGCTTTGAGATATTGTCCCTTGAAGAAATAGCATTGACCTAAAAGGAGATTGGATTCCACGCGCCGGTCGGTTTGGGGGAACTGTTCCTGGAGCTGCTGGATATAGCGCATGGCGACGTCGTAAAAACCGTCTTCGAAGGCTTTTTGCGCGACGAGGAAAAGCTCTTTTTCACCAGGCTGGGCAAAGCCTGGAGCTGCCATCGCGGATAAAAAAATACCAAAGAAAATAACGACAAAAATACGCATATGGGTGACAGGATAAGCACGAAATCCGAAGCACGAAGCACGAAACAAATTCAAAATCTTAAATTCAAATAGTGAATTGTTTAGAATTTCAGGTGTTTTGAATTTTGTATTTGTTTCGGATTTCGTATTTCGTGCTTCGAATTTTAAAAATCCCGGATAATGTTCAATTAATCGGCATTATAACAGGTTTATTTAAGATATTCTTTCAAATATCTTGCCGTATACGATCCCCTGTGCCGGATGAGTTCCCCGGGGGCCCCGCCAAAAACCAGAGTCCCGCCTTTATCCCCGCCTTCCGGTCCAAGGTCAATGATGTAATCGGCGTTCTTGATGACTTCCATGTTATGCTCGATGACCAGAACGGTGTTGCCCTTTTCCACCAACCGCTGCAGAACCTGCAAAAGCTTATCCACATCGGCGAAGTGCAATCCCGTGGTCGGTTCATCCAGAATATAAAACGTGTTCCCCGTCGCGACCTTGCATAATTCACTGGCCAGCTTGACCCGCTGCGCCTCTCCGCCGGAAAGTGTCGTGGCGGACTGCCCCAACCGCACGTAACCGAGGCCGACATCGTTGAGCGTTTGCAGGGTTTTCTGTATCCGGGGAATATTTTCAAACAACTTCATGCTCTCTTCCACGGACAGGTTCAAGACGTCCGCGATATTTTTTCCTTTGAATTCAATGGCCAGCGTCTGTTCCGTGAACCGCTTGCCCTGGCAGGTTTCACACGTCACGTACACATCAGGCAAGAAATGCATCTCGATCTTTAAAATGCCGTCTCCCTGACAGGCCTCGCAACGGCCGCCTTTGACGTTAAAACTAAACCGCCCGGATTTATATCCGCGGATCTTCGCCTCGGGCAAACGGCTGAAGATGTCCCGGATATGACTGAACATTCCCGTATAAGTGGCCGGATTCGACCGCGGCGTTCGGCCGATCGGCGATTGGTCCACAACGATCACCTTGTCGATATGCTCTGTTCCCTCGATCCGCTTGTGTTTCCCCGGTTTCTCCCGGGCGCGATAAATTTTCTGGGCAAGGGCGTTGAATAAAACATCATTGACCAGCGTGGATTTACCGGACCCGGAAACGCCGGTCACGCAGACAAATCTTCCCAACGGAATGCGCACGTCGATATTCTTAAGATTGTTTTCCTGCGCCCCCACAACTTTCAGATATTTCGCCCCTTCCAAGCTGCGCCGGCGCGAAGGCGCGTGGATATGAAAACGCCCGCTTAGATATTGTCCCGTAAGAGATTTCGCGGATTTCAGCAATCCCGTCACAGTCCCCGCGTAAATAACCTCACCGCCGTGTTCCCCCGCCCCCGGCCCGAGGTCGATAATATAATCGGCGCTGCGGATGGTCGCCTCATCGTGTTCAACGACGATCAAGGTATTCCCGATATCCCGCAAAGCCTGCAAGGTCGATAAAAGCCGTTCGTTGTCCCGCTGATGAAGTCCGATGCTTGGTTCATCCAGAATGTAAACGACTCCCACCAGCCCTGAGCCGACCTGGGTGGCCAGCCTGATCCGCTCGGCCTCTCCTCCTGAAAGCGTGGAACTTTTGCGGTCGAGCGTCAGATATTCCAATCCGACATCGATACAAAAATCCAGCCGCCGCCGGATTTCCTTCAAGATCGCCTCGCTGATCAAAAATTCTTCCTTCGCGAGTTTCAAGGAAGAAAAAAATACTTTCGCCTGCGTGATGGACAATGCCGTTGCCTGGGCGATATTCTGCCCGTCGATCTTTACAGCCAGGGATTCGTCCTTGAGCCGCGCGCCCTTGCAGGCCGGACACGGCAAAACCGACATGTAACGGGAAATTTCATCTTTGAGCCAATCGCTGCCGGTTTCGCGGAACATCCGCTCAAGATACCGGACAACACCTTCATAAGGTTTGCCCCAGATCTCGTCGTTCGAACCATAAAATATGATATCTCTCATTTTCTTTGCCAGTTGCGCGAAGGGCTCGTAAGCATCGATGCGGTGGCGCGCGGCAAATTCGCGCATGACGGCACGGTAATACATAAGATAGCCCCGGCGCCCTTTTTGCGCCGGAGCGATCGCGTTGACCCACGGTTTGATCTGGTCCGGCACGAGAAGTTCCACATCGATCTCCATGCGCGTTCCCAATCCGTTGCAGGTCGGACACGCTCCATACGGCGAATTAAAAGAAAAATTGCGCGGCTCAATCTCGGGGATGCTGATCCCGCAATCGATGCACGCGTAATTTTCACTGAATATTCTCTCGGGGTGTTTGTCCTGGAATTCCACGATCAAAAGGCCCTGGCCGATCCCAAGGGCGGTTTCCACGGAATCGGTCAGCCGTTTCTTGATATCCGCCCGGACGCTCAAGCGGTCGATCACGACTTCAATATTGTGCGCCTTATATTTATCCAGCTTGATCGGATCCTCAACGCCGTAGATCTTCCCATCAACACGCAATCGCGCGAATCCCGCCTTCGCCACCTTAGCGCCCATATCGCGGTATTCGCCTTTGCGCCCGCGGATCAGTGGAGCTAAAAGTGTAATGGACGTCGCTTCTTCAAGACCCATGATCTGCCCGACGATCTCGGGGGCCGTCTGGCGCTCGATGGGCTTGTCGCATTTATAACAGTACGGGGTGCCCGCGCGGGCGAAAAGAAGCCGCAGGTAATCGTAAATTTCCGTTTGGGTGGCAACGGTGGAACGCGGATTACGGCTGGTCGTCTTTTGTTCGATAGAAATCGTTGGAGAAAGTCCGGAGATATGCTCGACGTCGGGTTTCTGGAGCTGCTCGAGGAACTGCCGGGCGTAGGCCGAAAGGCTCTCGACATAACGACGCTGGCCCTCGGCATAGATCGTGTCAAAGGCCAAAGAAGATTTCCCGGAACCGCTTAATCCTGTGACCACGATAAACTTGTTGCGGGGGATCTTCAGGTCGATGTTCTTGAGATTGTGCTCTTTGGCGCCGCGGATGATAATGTAATCTGAATTCATAGGATGGAATAAAGTAACCCTTCGCCATTTTTCGATATAAACGGAAATGGCGAAAAACCAAAATCGCCATGCCCCGAGGATGTCTTCCCGAGACATGGCGACGCTGGAGAAAACGTTACGCTATTTTCTTTTTGCCGCTTTTTTCTTTTTGCCTCCACGGACCATCTTGGCGCAAGAAATGTCACCGTGCTTGTCGATGAAGTAGAGGTATCCCCCCACCTTCTTGATGCCGACCTTGGCGACCTTCTTTGTCTGCCCGCCTTTTTTGCTGCCGCGGGCCATCTTCGCGCAGGACACGTCACCGTGCTTGTCCACAAAATAGAGGTATCCTTTTTCCTTCTTGACGCCTACTTTCGCTACTTTCTGAGCCATTGACTCACCTCCTTATTATTGAACTACGGTTTAATTAGGGGTTTAAGTCCCTATACCTGTCCCCTGACAGAATTGTTTCAAAGTCTGCATGCCGGAGAGGACCGCCAGATAACTTGTCTTGGGGTTTTCCGGAGAGACCACATTGTCGGTACGCGTCACGATGCGTCCAAAATCGCCGATAATTTCCACTTCGTGCGAATTGTTTTTGTATTCCGGCGAAGTCATGATGCAAACGGTGATCTTGTCTTTCGCCTGCGAAGCAAGCGCGAGCGTGGCCGCTACGTTGATATTTTGCGGAAAGAATCTTACCGCGGAGGCCACGTTTCCTTTAAAAAGAATCGTTTCTTTTTTGATGGCGGCAAGATCGACCCCTTTTTTGATAAGATAGGAATTATTGGCAAATCCGTTCAATGGTTTTCTGGTCGTGAGATTGATCCCGCGGATACGCGCGAGGCTGGCGGATTTGACGGCGTCAATACCGGCGATGGCGCCGGAGGGGATCAGCAGATGACAGCCGCGCTTGCGGGCCAGATCAAAAAGGTCTTGGGCATCAAGAAGTTTTCCAACGCTCATCGCGATGACATTTCGTTTCTGCAGGAGAGCCCCCCGGACGATTTCTCTGGTACTACTGGCGTTGACGGCTTCGATCATCAGGTCACAACTTTTCAAAAGCGCTTGTAACGAACTCTTTCCTATCGGACCAGCGGAAAATTCTCGTCGTAACCTCTCAACCCTTCCATATTCAATATCATATAGACCCGTCAATTGGCAATCTTTTTTTAATTCTTTTAGAATATAGCGCGCGATCCCTCCGCCGATGGCACCGCAGCCTACAATACCGATTTTCAATCTGCGTTTTCGATAAGACATCACGCCTGCACGGTAATATTGTCGATCAAACGCGTCCTGCCGAACCACACGGCAAGCACGACAATCGCTTTTCCTTGAATTCTTTTAAGCGGCATGAACGTATCCGCGTCCACGCATCCAATGTAATCGATCCGTCCTGAACTCTCCCGCGCGATACGCGAACGTATCTTGCCGACGATCACCGTCGCCAAACGATTTCCCGCGGCCACGCTTTGCCGGGCTTCTTTTAATGAACGGTACAACACGGCGGCTTCCTTGCGCTGACCCGCCGATAAATATTGATTACGTGAACTCATCGCCAGACCGTCGGCCTCACGGACCGTCGGGCAAATCTTGCAGCGCACGGGAAAATTCAGATCCCGGACCATCCGCGTTACGACCGCCGCCTGCTGGGCATCCTTCTGCCCCAGATACAAGACATCAGGCATCACGATATTCAACAACTTTCCGACGACCGTCGTGACCCCTCTGAAATGCCCGGGGCGGAATCTGCCGCACAACCCCTGCGTCATCCGCTCCACTTCAACATATGTCAAATACCCTGCGGGATACATCTCTTTTGCCGTCGGGATAAATATTATATCAACATTTTCCTTCTTTGCCAGCTTTTTATCTGCCGGCTCCCGACGGGGATATTTCGCGAAATCTTCCTTGGGGCCGAATTGCCCGGGGTTGACGAAAAGACTCAATACGACAATGTCATTTTCCCGTCGGCAACGGCGCAAAAGCGAGCGGTGGCCGTCGTGCAGCGCCCCCATTGTGGGGACAAAACCGACGGTCTTGCCGGCCGCTTTCGCTTTCTTGATGAACTGCTGGATGGATTTAACGGACTTTATGACACGCATTAGCCGACCGGCTCCCTTCGGGAGAGTTCTTCTGCTAACCCGGGTTCAATTTCCTTTAAAGGTTCCAAAACAAAAGTCCGCTCAAACATGCGCGGATGCGGGATTTTCAATTGCGGCGTATCGATAGTGAGACGGTCATACAAAAGAATATCCAGATCGATCGTGCGCGGCCCGTTGATAACATCTCTGACCCGTCCCAGTTCCGTTTCGATGGACTGGCACACTGAGAACAATTCCAATGGAGATAATTCGGTAGAGATCTTTACGACCGCGTTCAAGAATTTTCTTTGCGGCGGACCACCGACAGGATCAGTTTCGATGATCGTGGATTGCTTGAGCACCGAAACGCCCTTTTCCTGCAGCAAGGCGACAGCGTTCTTAATATAGCAAACACGGTCACCCAGATTCGAACCTAATGCGATATAAGCGATAGACAAAGTTACAAAACCTTTTTAAGGCGCTCCACGGCTTCGTGCAGGCGTTCTTTGGGAACGGTTAAAGCCATGCGGATGTACCCTTCACCGGCCTCGCCAAAACCGTTGCCCGGCGTGACCACGATGTCCGCCTTGTCCAAAAACGCCTTGGCCGTTTCCATCGACGTGGAAAACCCTTTCGGGATTTTCGCCCAGACATAGTACGCGGCCTTCGGCGGCGTGATCTTCCAGCCGATGTTGCGCAGGCCGTTAATCAAAAGGTCCCGGCGCTCTTGGTAAAGCGCGCGCATTTCCTCACCCAAATGCGGCGGACTTTTTAACGCCGCGATGGCGGCGACTTGAATAGCCTGAAAGATCCCGGAATCAAAATTCGTTTTAACTTTGCCGAGCGCGGCGATCAGCGTGGGGTTCCCGCACGCCCAGCCGATGCGCCAGCCGGTCATATAATATGTTTTCGAGAAGGAATGGAATTCAATGGCCGCGTCCTTCGCCCCTTCGATCTCTAAAATACTTACCGGCTTTTCATTATCGAAATACACTTCCGAGTAAGCCATGTCGGAGACGATGATGAATCCCTTGCTGCGCGCCAGAGCGACCAGGCCCTCATAGAACTCCCGGGGGGCGGTGACCGCGGTCGGATTATTGGGATAATTAACGAGGATCATTTTGAGATCTTTGATCTTTTCAATTTTAGCCAAGTCAGGCACAAACCCCTGGCTGGCCTTCAAGGGCACGGGAATGATCCTCGCGCCGGCAAACAGCAGCGATGGACGGTACGCCGGGTACGCGGGGTCGGTCAACGCCACTTTGTCTTTAGGATTGATAATTCCTAACGGTAAATGAGCGAGCCCTTCCTTGGAACCGATCAATGGATAAATTTCCGTATCCGAATTGAGCGCGACATTAAATCGCCCCTGAAACCAACGCGCGATCTCTTGGCGCAGCGCCGGCAATCCGGCATCCAGCGCGTAATGGTGGTTGCTGCCGTCATCGAGCGCCTTTTTCATCGCGTCAATGATCGGCTGATGCGTCGGGTAATCGGGATCACCAATGCCCAGATTAATGACATCCCGGCCCCGGGCCATTGCCGCTCGTTTGGCTTTATCGATCTCAACAAATAAATACGGCGGCAATTCCTTTAACCGGTCGGCAAATTCGATGTTGATGGACATGCTTACTCCCTTATTTGCGGTATTCAAAAGTTGCGTTGCTGACATTAGAGTTTAACGCGGATAATCCCTTTCGGCAAATCCTTCATCACTGTTAAAACCTTTGGGATCAAAGGCGTCAGATCATCCAGACGATTTGTTTTAGCGGACAAAACGATGATCGGAATTTTTGCCCGTAATAAATTCACCTGATATTGCAGGTTCTGATCGATCGTGATAAAAACATCAAATTTGCTTTCAGCCAGCTTTAATAATTCTCCATTTTTCTTCCCTGACCAACCTGCCTCCGCGACCGTTACAACCTTATGGCCGTGCAATTCATGCGCAAGTCTGGCAGGCAGAGATTCGTCGAGAAGTATCTTCATTTGGCCAATGCTTTTTCCTTGAGGAGTTCCAGAACCTGAAGCGCCTGCTTGCGGGTAACCGACGGATAATCTTTAAGGAAATCATTCAATCTGTCTCCCGCTTCGAGATAATCAATTAACGTGCCTACCGGGACCCGGGTGCCGGAGAAGACAGGTGTTCCACCCAGAACATCCTTGGAACGCTGAATAACCAGTGGTTTAATCATAGGGATACCCTCCTTTAAAATATGTGTCCCTCAAAAATTGAGAAAAGCAGTTCCCTTATTCTTTCTTATTCCCTTGATATGCTCTTTCTCTAAACAAAATTTGCTTTTCTATCGCATCAAAAACATCTTCTGGTGCAGCAGTATCTATTCCATAGCTTTTTCTTGTAACCTTCAATATTATCTTTGTATCTGTATCGCTAACCTTGCTCAAATTAAAACCAAAGATCTTTCCCGGGATGTTAAAATTAGGTCCGAAATCCCTCGCTGAAATTATACCTTTATCATAATCTTTTATAAAAATTGTCGCACCCCAATCGTGTATCACATCTACAATGGCTAAAAAAGCATCATCGTAAGAATAACTAAATAGGGTTATGCCCTTGACTACCACTTCCAGCATACGATGGGCACGAAATCCTGTTGCACTGTTCATCAAAGGCATAACCCTATAACTAAATTGCTTTTCATATACATAGCCTGTACCCTCAATGTCTTTTTGGGAATGTACATTCAAATCATGCAAGTTAGCACAGCCGGCGAGTAATGGCACAATGAATAAAGCCTGAAAAATTTTATAGGGTTATGCCCTTGATGACCATTACTACTAAATCTTGTGGATATGATTCAATCTTTACCGCCATGAATATCTTGAGCCGTAACCGGAGCGATATTTACCGCTTGTTGGATAAGGCGGTAGAACAACAATCCAC
>JACROV010000049.1 GCA_016214285.1 Candidatus Omnitrophota bacterium
CGCATTTTGTAAAGATATTCTTGGCACGATTGTTCAGTATTGAAAAGTTTCTTAAACTCAAGCATCGTTTTAGGATAGTCTTCCATAGCCCCGATATATTACATATTGGGGCAGTGGTAGTCAAGGGCATAACCCTATAAAAGAATTTCTTTTCCGCCGGAAAAATCCGCTGACCAGCCGGCCGCATTCCTCTTCTAAAATTCCACCCTGGACTTCAGGGTGATGATTGAGCGGCTCATGTCCGGCGATATCCAACACCGACCCGCAGGCGCCCGTTTTGGGATCGGCCGCGCCGAAACAGATCCGCCGGATCCGGGCCAAGACCAGCGCCCCGGCGCACATACTGCAGGGCTCGAGCGTCACATAAAGCGCGCACTCCAAAAGCCATTTGCTTTCCAGTGAAGCGCTTGCCTGGGTGATCGCGATCATCTCGGCGTGAGCGGTGGGATCCTTCAAAGTTTCCACCTGGTTATGAGCCCGGGCAATGATCTTGTTCTCATGAACGATGACCGCCCCTACCGGCACCTCATCGTTATCGGCGGCGATGCGGGCCTGTTTCAAGGCCTCGCGCATGAACATCTCATCAGAAGTGAGCGGGACAGGGACGGTCATATCAGGAAAAAATAGCCGGCATTTAGCGCGAACGATGATTCCTTCCGGCCTGTCCCTGCCTCACCGGCCGAGCAGGTCCCGCTCCGCGGGACAGGCGGGCGGCAGGCAGGTTGTAGATGGGAAAAGCGATCTTCACCAGGGTACCTTGTCGTAATTTGCTTTTAAGGATGATCTCGCCCTGGAATGATTTTGTCAGAGAATGCGCGATCGCCAGGCCCAGTCCCGGGCTTTTGCCGAGACCACGGCTCTTCGTCGTGAAAAAAGGTTCAAAAACACGCGGAAGGTCTTCGGGCGCGATGCCGACACCTTCGTCGCGGCATTCGATCTGGACTTTGCCGTCGGCTTTCTGATAAAAAATCCTCACCTCGACGTTGCCTCCCCGCGGCATGGCCTGGACCGCGTTGGTCAAGATGTGGGTCATCACCTGATTGAGCTCAAGAGCCCCGACGGCGACCGCGGGCAGGTGACCAGCCAGTTTTAACGTGCACTGGACCCCGGCCGTTTCCAAAGATTGGGTGAGCCGCCGGACGACCTCGCGGATGACCGCGTTGGCGTCGCAATGCGTGCCGTTCATTTTTACTTTCTTGCGGTTGATGTCCAGCAACTGATTCGTCGTGTCAAAGCAAGACTGTACCTGATCATGCATGATGCCCAACGTTTGCATGATGTCTTTAAATTCCTTATATCCGATATATTCAAAATAACGGCCCTTGTATTTTTCGACCAGGGCATGGGAATGGTCAAGGATGCCCTGAAGGGGATGCTGAATTTCCTGGACGGTGCCGGCGATAAAATTTTGCAGGGCCTTCATCTTTTCGGTGTCGCGGTGCAGCGATTCCAGTTCCTGGCGGCGGCTGATGTCCCGCAGGATTGTGTGGATACGGTCGACCTTGCCGCCCTTAAAAATGGGAGTGGCCGTAAACTCGGCGGGAAATGTCTTTCCCTGCCGGTCGCGGATATAAAATTCGTCGCAGACAACCGGCAACCCCCGCAGGACGCTGCGGAAACACTCCAGCGCTTTCGGCAGCGAAGCCTTGTCGATAAAATGTTTGAAATGCATGCCGAATACCCGCGAGGCGGCCACCTTGACCATGCGGCTCGCCGCCGGGTTGGCATACTCGATGATCCCGTCGGCATCGATCATGAGGATCCCGTCGGCCGCCTGTTCGCTCATCAGACGGTAAAGGCCCATCGATTCCTGGAGCCGCTGCTGCAAGCCCAGCTGTTCCGTGATATCCCGGGCCACCGACAACATATATTCGCCGGATTTGTAAGGCATGTACACCGCCGTGACATCAACGGTGTGGGCATGCCCTCCCTTGCCCACCCGGTCGACAATATACGATAGGGGCACCCGTCCTTTTTTCAGACGCGTCCAATATATCTTCCGCCATTGGGCGATGGCGATCTTCTCCCGGAACAGGTCCGTGACCGATTTGGCCAAAAGGGTTTTCACCGGGTATCCGAGCATCTTGGCGGCGGCCCGGTTGGCAAAAACGATGCGCCCGTCCCGGCGGATGACCATCACTTCGTCACCGATATTGTCGATCATATAATGAAACAGCTCCAGCTCGCCTTGAGGAACAAGGAAAGAATCCTGGGGATGTTGTAAAAATGATTTGGAAGGATTCATTGAAAATGTTTTTGGGGGCATATATACCTTAACCGTCAAGGAGAATGCGCCTTCTTGGACGCTAGCCTAACCACACAAGTACATGTGGTTAAATTAATTGTGAAACTCTACAAACTTCGCAAGCGAAAAATTTTGCTATCTTTAGGCCAACCATTTAACATTAAGCTAAACTCGTCTTAAATCAATCCATGGTAAGTATATTTATTTCTGTAGAATCATCTCAAGCCAATCTTTAAGCTTTTTTCTGCCTTCATCCGTTATTTCCCAAAGACCACGAGGAGAATCTCTTCTTAAATATCCTTTTTTCTTTAGACGATCGCTAGCCCAGCTAACATTAGCTTCATACCTGGTACGATTACCGCTTTTCAGTTCTTCCAAATAATTAGCAGGTAATAAGACTTTAATATCGCCTTTGCCTATTTCATTGAGAATTCTATATCGTTCTCCCTTTCCACCTAACTTTACTAGTGTTAGCAAAATAATATTTTCATCATCTGATAACTGTTCTTGGCTCTTCTCAGCACTCATTTTAAATCCTCTATTTAGACATCCTGTACAGACACTCGGTGTTTGGCTGAGCGTCGCGTTAATTCATAGACTAACTCTTGACACAACCCACTTATCTTGTATACTTATCGTGCGGGCGTTGACTGGGTCGATGGCTCGCATTTTTATTTTATAGGCTTGAATTCCCACACACTGAAATAATTTGGTTCATTTTTCGTAATATTTTTTGCCAAGCTTTCCACCTTGAGCTTACCCTTAAGAAAATCGCACACCTTAACTTTAAAAACATCAAACTTCTTTCCTTGCTCTCTCGCCCTTCTAAAATCCAGGACAACGCACCCTACCATAACATCGACAAGTTGAATAAAAAGCGAAGCGTGCGATTCTAAAACCGTCGCGTTATAAACGGTCGACAAAGTTTTTATTTCGGGTTCATAATACTTGTTGCTTGCCTTTGGCTTCCCCAGAAAATCCGCAATAACACAAATCCGATCTTGGCTATTCATGTTGTTTTTAATAAGCATTTTCGAGTAGCCAATATAGGCATCCCACGTATTAGGGAATATTTCCTCAATTTTTACTCCTGGATTGGCCTTGTCAATCACTAAACTGCAGAATTGAAGCCGTGTAAATTTAAAATACAGGTTTATAAGCTCATAATAAAATTCGTGAGATCCTTTGGTGATGCTTGAAAACTTAAACTCAAAGGATCCTTTTTTGCTTGGCAAGCCCTTTAATTGCCGATCATGGTCGAGTTTGGATTCTGCTCTGTTCTTGAGAAAACGCAATTCTTCATACAAGGCAGAGGTGTTTTCGCACTTCAATAACCCAATCGCAAAGAACTTTTGATCAGGATCATTGTGAAGGACACCCGTTTCATCTATAAAGCCGAAATAATTTATCATAATCAACCATGGAGTTTGGCTGAGCGTCCAACGAAGTGCGCCCGAGAGGAATTCCCCGCCTTTCCTATTATTACGGCAGGCGGGGTTCCCCGCTTACCATAATTATAAAGTCATCCAGATAAGCGGGAGAACCTCTACGAAGCATGCGCCCGGGTGGGCTCGAACCACCAACCTATTGCTCCGTAGGCAATCGCTCTATCCAGTTGAGCTACGGGCGCAAATTCATAATTCCCAATAACCAAGAGACAATAACCAGAAAATAACCAATAAACAATTCTCAAAGTAAGTTTGGTGTTTGGTATTTGAAATTTTTTTGTATCTTGTATCTTGGTTATTTATGGAGTTTCATTTATATCAAATTTACCCTACGCTGTCCAGCGTGATTCTACCATAAAAAAATACAGGAAAAATAAGAATTACTGGAATTGGTTGTGAGGACGTTACTGGAACCTGCTGCGGCTCATTGAAATCGCCTGCGGCTCATTGAAATCGCCGCACAACACTGATGACTTTGCCGACAATGGACACGTTGGAATCGACCTTGATGGGGGGATAATCGGGATTAGCCGGTTCAAGATAATAATCGCCGTCACGCCGGCCGAGGTTTTTCACGGTCGCCTCGTCGTTAATGAGGGCGACGATGGTTTCTCCGGTCTGGGCCACATTCTGTTTACGCACCAGGACCAGATCGTTGGGCATGATGCCGGCCCCGGTCATGCTGTCGCCTTTGACCCGCAGCGCGAAGGTGCTTTCATCGGAGAAAACCAGGCTGTCCAGATTAAGATACCCTTCGATCTCTTCCACCGCCAGATGGGGAAGCCCCGCATGGACCCTTCCTAATATAGGAATGGAGAACAAGGCCTCGCGGATGAGCTCAATGGCGCGGGATTTGTTGGCGGCGACTTTGATATATCCCTTATTGATCAAAGCGCGCAGGTAATCGCGCACCGTGCCGGTCGAGGAAAATCCGAAATGCGCGGCGATCTCGCGGATGGTCGGCGGCCGGTGGTCGGTCTTGACCGCCTTGTAAAGGAATTTGAGGACTTCTCTTTGTTTCGCTGTCAGTTTCGGTTTATCCATAGGATTCCATGTATACCACACAGGCGTGTGGAGCGTCAATAAAATTATCACATTTTTAAAATCACAATAAACAAATCCCGAACCACAAACAATAAACAAATATCAATGACTAAAATTACAAATACTTTGTTTTGGTCATTTGAATTTTAATATTGTGTATTGTTTGTAATTTGATATAGGGTTATGCCTTTGATGAACAGTGCAACAGGATTTCGTGCCCATCGTATGCTGGAAGTGGTAGTCAAGGGCATAACCCTAATTTGATATTTGGAATTTGGATATTTTAACTGCGCTGAAAAGCCAGTTGAACAATTGTTTTAATGAGCTGGTTGTAGGAAATGTCCGCCCTGGCCGCGGACTGGGCGACCTCATCGATCCTGGCGATACAGGGATTGGCGTTGGCCTCGATGATATAGACTTTTCCATCCCCTCCAACGCGGATATCGAAACGCAGATAACTGCGGATGTCCATCGCGCGGTAGGCGCGTTTGCAAACGTCGACGATCTCCCGCTCCAGACCGTCGGGAAGTTTGCCCGCGTACACGCTTTTGATGCCCCAGCGCTCGCGATAGATATCGTCCCACTTCGCTTTATAGGTGGCGATGCGCGCGTCCTCCGGCAGTTCGCCGAAGATGAGTTCGCGCAACGGGAGCACCTTCAAACGCTTGTTGCCGATGATGGTCACGTAAAATTCCCGGCCCTCGATGTACTCCTCCGCGATCGCGTCCAGGTTCATGTTGTCATGGATGAACCGCACGCGTTCGAGGAACGCCTCCTCGCTGTCGACGATCGAGGCCTGGGAGATGCCGCGCGAGGCCTCCTCGCTTAACGGCTTGATGACCGCCGGGAGTTTCATCTTTTTAGGAAGCCAAACTTTGCGGCGGCGGTAAAAGGCGTAGAACCACGGCACCTTCACCTTGTGGAAGGCCAGGATCTTTTTGTTCAACCCCTTGTTGCTGCAGGCGAACATATTATCCGCGCTCGCCCCCGTGCAGGGGATGCCCAGCATTTCCAGGAGCGCGGCCATGTTCTTTTCCAGATGCGTTTTGTCGTTGAAGACCTCAACGAGATTGAAAATAACGTCGGGGCGGTTTTCCGCGATCTCCTCAAAAAGCGGCGTCAACGTGTCGTACAGCCCCAGAATGCTGACCTCGCAGCCGTTGGCCAAAAGCGCCTGATAGACGTCGTTTTCCGTGTACATATTCTCGGGGTCGGCGAACTCTCCCTTATAATCATAGCCGCGCGGCTTTTGATACGGAGCGTTAAACAACATCAGGACTTTAAGTTTCTTTTTCATGGCCTCTTCTTTTATGTCGTTGTTTTTCGCCGCGAAAACGTCCCGTGTACAGATAGTTCATGATCAGCGAAGTCACATAAGTAGAAAGATACATCGTAACGACGGTTTCATCGTCGGTGGTGGCGAGTTTCAGCTCACGGCTGCGCTTGAGGATGTCCCCGAGAAGATCATTGATGACGTGTTTGCGCTCGCCGGAATATTTCGAGACGCTTTTAAGGAGGGAACTGCGGTATTTACGGATGGTGTCAGCGGCGGCAACGGCCTTGGCATCTTGTCCATCGGCCGGCGTAAAGGCGCAGTTGAGGAACGCGTCATGAAAGTCCGGAAAATCTTCCGCCCAGAAGTGGCGTTTCTTGTTGTAAAAATGGCGCAGCGTCATCTGCAGGCTAGAGAGCCGCCAGTACTTGCGCTTATCTTTGACCGTTGGCGCCTTGCCCTTGATCTGTGTCATCAGCTCGTCGACATATTCGAGCTTGGCCAGGGCCTTCCAGCCCTTGTACAACTCCCGCCAGTTGAGTCCGGGGGCCAGCCACACCGCGAAGGTCTCGACAAAATCTTCATCCGGATGGTACTGGGCGTAATAGCCGTCCAGATGGCGCACGTAGTTTTTGCTGTACGGACGGAATTTGTAGGTGTCGGCGTATTCAAGGCTGGAAGGCCCGAAGATCCGCCGCCACTTGGGACGCTTGTGAAAACTGTAGGCGTATTCGATCGCGTGACCGGCCTCGTGGCGCAGAAGCTTCATGCACCACTCCCTGGTGTCGCCTTCGGCCTCGATCATGATCTTTTTTTCCAGACGGATCAAAACCGGATGCGCGAGATAGAACGGGATCCCGATACAGGTCTCGCCCCCGGGGGTCAGCCATTCGTCGGCCAGGTAACATTCCGGCCTGAAGACGATCCCTTTATCTTCCAGTTCTTTGTAAAGCTGGGCGATGCACTCCGCGACCCACGTCCCTTCGATTCTTAGCGGCAAATCGCAGATGCGTTTGGCAAGAAGATCTTCTTCGCTGATCGTGTCCAAATTAATGAAAGGTTTCATCGTGACATTTTCCGCGGGACCCAGGACCTCAGGGTCACTTTCTTTTCCAATTGCCGCACCTGCCTGGGGTCGATCGATCCCGGTACCGGATTTAACGCGTTGACCGTGCCGCAGGCAACACCCCGGCGCAGCGCCTCTGGCAAAGACTTTCTTTTGAAGGCCGAGAGAAATCCTGCCAGCAAGGCGTCCCCGCAGCCGACATCGTTAACGGCGCGCACGCGCGGCGGCCGGGCGTACCAAATATCCTTTCCATCAGAGGCGGCGGCGCCGCGCGCGCCCAGCGAAAGAAGAACGACACAAACACCGCGGCCGTGAAAATATCTCAAGGTTTTTTTGATCTGCGCCGGAGAATCAAGACGACGGTGTAGAATCGCCTCCGCCTCGGCGCGGTTAGGCTTGATCAAAAACGGTTTGGCCTTCAAGGCCGCTTCCAGGGCGGTGCCGCTGGTGTCCACCGCGGCCGGGACACCAGCCTTCCGGGCCAGGCGTACCAATCGCGCGCACCAGTCCACCGGCGCGCCGACGGCGTTACGTCCGGCGAGAACCACCAGACGGCTGCGCCGCAGCCACTGCCGGTAGCGAATTTCAAACCGCCGGATGTCCTTGGGCGTCAACCGCGGCCCTTCCTGGATCACCCGGCTGCGTCCGCCGGGCCGCGGTCCAGGAATAGTCACGTTCAAACGCGTGGGTCCCTTCACAGGGAGGAACGCGGCCGGAATATTTTCCTTGCGCAAAAGTTTCTGAAAGAATTCTCCCGTCTCGCCGCCGGTGATTCCCGCAGCCAAAACTCGCGCGCGTAAAACCCGCAACGCGCGCGCCACGTTCACGCCCTTGCCGCCGGCGCTCAAAGAAGTCAACGTAACCGCGCCAACCACGCCAGACCCGTTTGGTGCTTTTTTCTGGGTCACCGTCACGTCCACGGCCGGATTGACCGTCACCGCTAAAATGCCCTTGCTCATTCGTCAGATTCGCTGAAATTGAGCGGGTCCGGGTGCCAGAAAACAAAGTCCAGCCGCTTTTTCAATTTGTCGTTACGCACGATCTTGTACGGACGGCGTCCTTCACTTAAAAATTCCGGGGCTTCCAGTCCCGCCCGCTTGGCCGCCGCGGCGTACAGCGCCTTACGGGTTGGGTGACAATCGCTGACCGCGTTAAAGATCTCCCCGCGGACGTCGTGGCCGATGATCTCCGCGACCACGCGCAGGCAATCCTGCTGGTGGATCAGATTGACGGGCTTGTCGCCGCCGGATAAACCTTTTTTCCCCGCCAGGAACAGGCCGATCGGCCGGCCGGGCCCGTAAAGCCCGCCGAAACGCACCACTGTCGTTTTAAATTTCGGGTCGGCCAACAAGATCTGCTCAACTTCCCAAAGCACCTGCGCGCGGGGGTTGCCCTGAGGGAAACGAAGCGCGGTGTCTTCCGTCGCGTCTTCCAGCGTTTCGGGATACACCGCGGTCGAGCCGGCAAAAATGACGAATTCCACCGTACCCTCGCGAATGTGCTGAACAACCGAACGGATCTGTTCTTTGTAGAATGAAGGATCTTTCAGGTGGCACTCGAAAGGAATGTTCAAAAATAACAGGCTGGATTTAAAAAATGCGGATATCTTTTCGCCCTTAAGCCGCGGCACAGCCTCTAGCAAAAACGGCCGGATACCGCAGCTTTGCAGGACAGGGATCTTCTCCGGTGACGCGGTAGACCCCAGAACGGAATATCCCAGTTTCAGCAGATGTTTCGCCAGAGGCAACCCCAACCATCCGCACCCCAAAATACTGACGGCTCGCGCGGGCATCCAAGGCTCCCTCTCTGGAACGAAAAATTATTCGGCGGCAGTCGTATCCGTCGCGGCTGTGGAAGCGGCCGCGGGGGCGGAAGCGCTTTTTAACTGCGACCAGGTGCCGGCACCGACAATTCCGTCAACTTTAAGATTATTGTCTTTCTGAAACTGTTTGATCGCCTCGATGGTCCGGCCGCCGATCTTCCCGTCGATATTTCCGGAATAATATCCCGCGCCCTGTAACGCCGCCTGGACCTCTCTGGGCTCCACGGGCACGCGGATGATCCCGCGGTTCTCCGCCGAAGAAGACGCCGCGCGCGGCGATGAAGACGAACGCGTCGAACGCCCCGATGACATGCTCGCCCTCTGGCGTAATTCATCGATCGTTTGTTCCTGCTGGGACACGGTACGCTCCAGCTGGATAACGCGCGCCTGCAAATTCGCGTTACCGCCCTGTGTGCTCGCGCATCCGGCTAATGCCCCCACCAACACCACCCCACCCAATAATTTGACCGCTAAATGCATTTCCTTCCTCCTTAAATGGTTATCCCGACTGTTTCATTTTGTGATTATTGATGAGCAAAATGAAACAAAGCGTTGGGATTTTGCCGGCTAATCTAGCCGGCAAAAAAATCCGACATGAATCATTAACAAAAAATATTGTAGCATAAAGCCTTTGACTTCCTAATTCATTCTTTATATTTTTTGTTTGCCATAACCTATGGCAAACAACCCTCACGTTTTGTTTCGTTTTGTTCATCAAGAATTTAAAACGAAACAGTGAGGGTATCTATCCCCGGGTACTGTTGAGAAAGGGGGGATTTTTTTATCACCGGTTCACGCGCATCAGCCGTGCCTCGACCTCAACGGGAATGTTCGGATAACGCTTATGAAACGCGTAAACCCCTTCAGCGCGCTCATCAAGGATGGCCGCTTCATAATCAAAACCCGGCTTGATCAGGGGAACGCCGCCGAGCTTGACCTTTTCGTTCGTCCCGACGACTTGAAGCGTGCCCATATACACGACCGCGTTGGGCAGGACCTCGAACGAAATACTGATGTCCTCCTCGGCAAGGGTTGAACCCACGGGAATGGCTACCGAAGAAATCTGATACGTTCCGGCAGGCAGCTCAATAAAAAAGTATCCGGGCTTGACCATCTTGCCGCTGCCAAACAACGAGTTCTCTTCAGGCTTGCCTTCGATGCCCAGGAAAAAACTGCGCGTGTATTTGCCCGTTCCTTCGATACGCAGCCTCACGTACGTCGCCTGCAGGACACCCCGAAAATCCGTTTTAGCAAAAACAACGCCCCTGCGGTGGACATATTCCCCCATGTCCTTGTTCTCGACATTCGCAAGTCCGCCGGAGGTTTCCTGTTCAGGGAAAACAACCGTGCCGGGCAATTTGATCTTCGACCCGCGGGAAGGCCTGGCAGGCGCCGTGGCGCATCCCGAAACAAAGAAGATAAAAACAAGAAAATACGCGGCTTTTCGCATAGCAGCCTCCTCCCGAAGGCCGGCAAATCATGCTTCGTGAACATTATTTTTGTTTTCATCTTTTAATATAAAGACGCTCTTCTCGGCAATCTTGACGAAAGCGTAGCCAGTGACGCAGATAAATATTCCAACCTGAACATGACGGAAGTCCTGATTCACAAGATCCATGGAGATAACGACGATGCCCAAAAATATCGTGATCAGCCCGCTGATATGGGCATACAGAGCCAAATATTCCAAGGACTTTATATTTTCACGTTTCATCGCGCTAAAATTGATAATTCACGCTGACGGCCACGGCCTGGCTGTCCAAGAACTGGCCTTCCACGTTGATCCACGTCCGCTTGCCGAAGGGAATGTCCATCCCCGCGATAAGCCCCGCGCTTTTATCGGGATCCGATTGCTTGCGTTTACGAAAGTCCTCGGCCCAATGGATGTAATCCATCCGTGACCACTTCGCGCCAAGATACGGCGTGAACCACTTCAGATCGCGGGAGCCCAGCAGTGAAAACTGCCAGTCATCCAGGACCGCCTTGTTCTTCGTGTCGCCGATAAAAACCGAATACGGATGGATGCTGATATGCTGGAACCCGAACACGGCTTTGATCTTTTCCTCGTTATACAATCGCACGCGAAACCCGTAACCGCCGCCCATAAAGGCGGGATATCGAATTTTGCTGCCGTTGTCAGTTCTCTGACAGTATAACCCAAACCAGAAAAATTTTGAACGATAATCCCAAATTTTGCAATAGCAAAATTTGCCCTCCCATGGAATCTAAAAAGATTCCACGGGACTAATCCCAGGCAATCCTTCGGATTGACTGGGGCGAAGGGGTTGCACGACAAAATCCTAATAGGATTTTGTCGGCTTTGCAAGGTAATCCCGGATTTTTTTGTCGCACCATTTTGTGCAGTCGCAAAATTTGTTCATTCACCTTCACTTAATATGGGGAAGGCGAATGAACCCGCAAAGCGGGACAAACTCGATGAGAGTTTGTCCCTGCGGCCCTTCGCTTTGCTCAGGGCGGATTTTTCTACTGAAAAATCCGGGATAAAATTATTCTTTTTGCTCTGCCGCCTTCTGCGGTACTTCGGCCGGGGCCATCATCTCATCGATCCTGCGCTCAATGATCCGCTCGACAAAATCGGGGATCCTTTCCTGGATCATGTTCTTGTGCGGTGAAGGCATCCATTGAAAATTCATCGCCTCCTGCCGGCCGGAAAGCTGGAAATTAAAAACGACCATCGGGATATCGTCACCGAATATCTTCAGGATGGGACGGAATTTGGCGGACTCCTTCAGAAGTTCCTTGCTAAAGGCCAGCGAAAGATAACTGGTGACCAGATTGCTTTTATCGATGGCGAAATCACCGCTGATGTTGACGTTCGCGGAGTTCAAAAGGATCCCTTTGAACTTCAAGGCGTCCATATCCGCCGTGAACCCCGAGGATACCTGTCTGAAATCGACCTGCCGCAAAGAGGGCAGGTTAAAAGTATCGGCCAGCCACTGGAAAAACGAAAAATTCTTCAGCCGGCCGTTGTACATGTCGAACTGCCCGTTGAGATCAAGCCGCGGGACGCTGGTCAAATGGATCCGGCCGAACAGCCGCCCTTCGGCCTTGGCAAAATCAAAAAATAGTTCATCGAGCTGATGGACATCCACGTCGTTTAACGCGATGGTCCCGTCGACCTTGGGGACCGCCTGGCCGGTCGTCAGCCAGAACTTTCCCGCCATCCTGCCGCCGTAAAACGGCGACTTGACCTCCACAAGCCGTAATGTGCTCTTTAAGGCGTTCAACGAGATCACCGCGTTCTCCAAAAACAACTTGTGGAGATTTTCTCCGATCGTGATCGTCGTCTCCGCCCGGCTCAAACGCGCCGACGGACGCGCGTATTGGTCCAGCAGAAATCGCAATCCTTTAAGGCTGCTGTCGATCTTTTCAACGGGGAAATTGGGGTTCTTCGTTTTCGAAGCCTTGTCGAAAGAAACGTGGATATCATTGTCGCTGGTAAAAACTTTGCCATCGGAGGCGCCGGCGAGATGCCACTGGATCTTGTTAAGGTTCTTCATGGCAAAATTCTTCGACCGCGCGGGGTCCAGCCCGATGTCCAGATCGGCCGAAAAGGGTTCGTTGAACAACAGCGCCCCTTTAACCGTGACCGGGACATCGTTAAGATTGAAGTTCAGACGCTCCAGGTCAATGCGCGGCAAGGAGAGCCGGGCGAGGCAGTCCACATCCATGATATAAAGGTCCTTGCCCTGAAGATGGTCCACGGGAACGGGTTTTTGGACCTTGCGCAAATACTCACGGATCCGGTCGGATTGCTTCGCGGATTTGACGATCTTGTATTCCTCATTCGGGTAGGTATTAAGGAAGGAAAAACCGTTGAGCTGCAGTTTTTCCTTGAACAGACTTCCCCATAATTTCAAATAAATATTTTTACGGGCGATCGTCAACTGGTCGATGAACAATCCCTCCCCTGCCCAAACAGCTTTAAAGTCGAACTCCAGCGGCAACCCTGCGGCCTGACGCTGCCAACGTGTCTTGTGCTGCGGGGTATAAACGTATTTATCCTTGCGCGCCGCGCCCTGGACCCAAACGGTATCTTTTTTCATCCAGAACACGAAATTCAACTGGAGGTAGTCAGGGGTTATAGCTTCTGCCTCTTCGCGCGCACCGTTCCGACGCTCCTCCATGGGAGGAGGTCGGAACTCCGACCCGGAAAGCCGTTCACCTCTCGACATAACTCCATGGCTTTCTGGCGTCGGAGTAAAATCCCACAACGCTTCCTTGACGGAAAACCGGAAATCGTTACGGGGCAACTGCAGCAAGAAATCCAGCAGTTGCTTGCCGTTCCTTTTTAAAAAATCGCTAAAATAGCCATGATGAAGATACGGGCCGTAGAGCTTGATCTTCCGCACGACCACGTTCTGGCGCAGGATAAATTCCAGGAAGGAAAATTCGGCCGTGATGGCAGGAAGTTTGATGACCAGCGCCGGGTCAAGGTCATCGTTCGGGACGAGCACGGCATCCTTAATGACGACGATGTTGGGGAAAATATACGCCATATACCCCACATCAAGCCGGTCGCTGATCAGTGTATTGGCGGCATCGACGAATTTCGTCTTGTTTAAACCAAGCAGGATATTGAAAATGATGGAAACAACGAGGACGAACAGGGCAAGGATAATGGCAGCCCAGGATAAGACCTTATTGCGAAACAGTGGCAAATAACTCTCCCCCCCTGTAAAACTCCACTTTATCGATATAAAATACCGCCCGGAAGTTGCGGTAAAGCGGCGAAGCGTATTTATATTCCTTGGTTTCCTCAAAAACGAGCCCGACCTGACGGAACGTCAGGATCTCTTTTCTTAAATTCCCGGCCAGGTCGGTCTTGCCCTCCGCCGCGGCGATCTTGTAAAGATATGCCAGGATGAACAATTTACCCGGAGATTGAGGGTACTCTTGAAGAAGTTTTTCAAAAGCTTCCTTGGCCTGGACGTAGGCGGGCAATTCATAAAAATATTCGCCCTTGGCCAGAAGAACCTGCTCGCGGTAACGGGAGCGCGGATACTCGCGGTCAAGCTGGTTATAATACATGAACGCGAAATCGATCCGCCCGGAACGCGCGGCCTGAATGGCCTTGGCGTACAGCACGTCTTCTTCCCCGGCGTATCCGGTCGTGGAAGCAAACAAAAGCCAACCCGTCAGAATGATCCACGCTCTTATGCGCATAAAAAATCCCTCCTATGGGATATTATCATGTCCACCTGTTCTGTCAATCTTACTTTGGGACAATTATTGGCAATAATGGTAAATCAACGAGATACGTTTAAATGTCCTTTTTCTAAATGTCCTTTTCTTGACTTGCTAATCCATCGATCGATATGGTATAGTTTATCTATGCAGAAAGATTGGATAAGGCTCCTTCAGGTAAGCATGATCGGCGCGGCCATTTCGGTCAGCGCGCCAGCGATCTTTGCCGAAGAAAAAATACAGGACGATACCAACCGGCAGGTTTATCTTTCTCAAATGGCAAAGTACCCTGCCTTGAGCAAGGAATTCAAACAGGAAATCAAAACGAACGCTCACCCCCGGCCTGCTCCTTCCGAAGGCGAAAATCTTTTCCTTTGGCAATTGGAAGATTATCAAAAACTCAACAAAGAATTCGCGGACACATTTGCCCAGAACGTCGCCATCCGCGAAATGCCGGAAACCGCTGAAGAGATCTACCTCTGGCAGCTGGAAGATTACAAAGAGCTGGACAAAACATTTTACAACGAACACCGCAAAAAATTCTGACGCCACAACCCATTCCGCCACGTTAAATTCGAAATCCGAATATCGAAATCCGAAACAAATCTAAATACTTAAATAGGGTTATGCCTTTGATGAACAGTGCAACAGGATTTCGTGCCCATCGTATGCTGGAAGTGGTAGTCAAGGGCATAACCCTATACTTAAATTCCAAACACTAAACCGTTTATATCGTTTTGAATTTTCGATTTAAATATTGTTTCGTATTTTCCGCCAAAGGCGGATCAGCCTCTGGCTGACGTGCCTCGAGTTTCGGATTTAAGCAAATCTTTCACTGATTACTTTTCACGAGGCACTGTTTCCTTCATGCTCGGGCGTTTGGAAAATGCTTCATACCATCGCGCCAGCCGCGGATAATCCGTTGATCGCCACAGCTGCGGCATGCGAAAATTCAGATACCCGATGGCGCTGGCCAGACCGATCGAAGCGATGTTCAATTCCTTCAACTGATCCACCTGCCCGTCAAAATAAACAAAACAGCGTTTCACCGTGACCTCATTGGCGGCGATAAAATCCGCGTTGAAATCCCTGGGATGCCGCGCTTTTTCCATGAACATCGCCACTGTCACGTCCATCAACCCGTCGGCGGCCGCGGCTAAAATCAGGACAGCCAGACGTTTTTGCGGATCTTTGGGAATAAGCGCCGGGCTGGGTTGGATATTATCTAAGTATTCGCAGATGACAGGGCTATCAAATATCGTCTGCCCGTTATCCAGGATAAGTGTGGGGATTTTTCCCAATGGGTTGGCCTTCACCAATCCGGGGGATTTCTTGACCAGATCCTCACTGACCAATTCCAAGTCAATGCCCTTCTCGATCGCCACGACGCGGACCTTGCGCGCGTAGGGCGAGCGCGGCGTGTACAGTAGTTTCATTTCATGCGTTATCACTTAAGCCATCATAATTTTGCAAGCAAGACACAACGCCTTGCTGCTCTTTGATAAAAAAATATAAATTTACTGTAGGAGTCCATAGAAAAAGACGTTATCTTACTTTCAAAAGGTCTCGCCAACCTAAAAAACATGAAAGGGATATCGTCTTATGAAAAAGATAACCGAGATCGAGAAAAAACTCAAGAAAAAACTTTCGCCA
>JACROV010000050.1 GCA_016214285.1 Candidatus Omnitrophota bacterium
TTCCGCTCCCTGCAATTGCAAAAGCAAAACCCCGTTGAGGCCCTCTTAACCATGGCGAAAACCTCAATCAAGACCCGGGTCGCTTTAGAGGAACATTTCAAACTGGCAGTTTAATTGTCAAAGAACTAAAGTCTTACAAACATTCTATCTCCCTAAAAATGCGATGTATATAATTTTTTTAAAAAAATTAACGGAGGTTTTTGGCAACAAACTTTTTACGCAGATAATCTTCGAGGAGGTGGATAAATTCTTCCTTAATATGGCCGCCTTTAAGGATGGTCAATTGCTTGCCGTCAGCGTAAACGGGCGCGATGGGTTTTTCGGAGGCACCAGGCAGGCTGATGCCGATATCCGCGTGGCGGCTTTCCCCGGGGCCATTGACCACACAGCCCATGACCGCGATCTTCAGCCGCTCCACGCCGGGATACCGTTTTTTCCAGCCCGGCATATTCCGCTGGATGTGTTCATTGATATCCCTGGCCAGATATTGGAAATAATCGCTGGTCGTGCGCCCGCAGCCCGGGCAACTGGTCACGCTCGGCGCGAAATAACGCAATCCCATCGATTGCAGAAGATGCTTGCAGGCTTCGACCTCTTTGGTGCGGCTGACGTTCGGTTGCGGCGTCAAGGAAATGCGGATCGTATCGCCGATGCCTTGCTGTAAAAGGATCGCCAGCGCCGCGGCACTCGAAGCGATCCCCTGCACGTCGGAGCCGGCTTCGGTCAGCCCCAAATGCAGGGCGTAATCGCATTCTTTTACCAGCAACGAATAGACAGTCACCATGTCCTGCAACACGGACATCTTGACGCTGATGACGATCTGATCTTTCTTCAAGCCGCATTTCTGGGCGAGTTCGGCGCTTGAGAGCGCGCTTTGGATCATCGCCTTGTAAGCCACTTCTTTGGCGTCCCTGGGATTTTTCAATTTGGCGTTCTGGTCCATCAGCGCGGTCAGCATCTCCTGGTCGAGCGATCCCCAATTGACACCGATGCGCACGGGTTTATTATGCTCAACGGCGATCTTGACGATCCGGGTAAAATTTTCATCATGACGTTGTCCCCTGCCAACGTTACCGGGGTTGATCCGATACTTATCCAGAAACCGCGCGCAGTCAGGGTGTTTGGCCAGAAGCGTGTGGCCGTTAAAATGAAAATCGCCGATAATGGGCGCGGTATATCCTTGTCCGCGCAAGGCTTTGACGATTCCTGGCACCGCGCGGGCCGCGTCATCATCGTTGACGGTCAGGCGCACCATTTCAGAACCGGCCTCGATCAGCTCAATGACCTGCCGCAACGTCTTCTCAACGTTCGCGGTTGGTGTATCGGTCATGGATTGGATGACTACCGGGTGTCCACCGCCTAAAAGGACGGGCCCGATGGCAACACCGGGTGTTTTTCGTCTAGGTTGGATTTTCATAATCATTAACCGTAGGGACGGGTTTTAACCCCGTCCCTACAAATAACAAATAATTTTACATACAATTTTAGAATGTTATAATTATCCACGATTATAGATAATATAGGCAGGGAATTCAATATGGAAATCTATTTAGCCAAAACACAGGGGTTCTGCGCGGGAGTGTCGTTTGCCATCGACATCGTGGAGCAGGCGCTAACTAAATACGGAGCGCCGCTGTACGTCTACCATGAGATCGTGCACAATACTTACGTGGTCAATGATTTCCGTAACCGCGGGGTCATTTTTGTCGAAGACCTCAACGCTGTGCCGCAAGGCCAGCGGGTCATTTTCAGCGCCCACGGTGTGCCGCCCGCGGTCATTCAAACGGCCAAAGACCGCAGGCTCAAATATGTGGACGCCACGTGTCCTTTGGTCACCAAAGTCCACAACGAAGCGACCAAATTTTCCGCCAAACACCACGCGATCGTCCTCATTGGGCACAAAGGTCACCAGGAACTCATTGGCACCGCCGGTTATGTCGACCCCGGATTGCTCTATATTGTGGAAAATGAAGACGACATTGAACATCTCGATATCGACCCTGCCACGGAAGTCGCCTTCATCACGCAAACCACGCTTTCCGTCGATGAAACGACCGCGATGATCGATAAATTGCGCAAAAAATTCCCGAATCTGATCGGCCCGCCGCGCTCGGATCTGTGTTACGCGACCCAAAACCGCCAGGATGCGGTCAAGAACCTCGCGCAATTATGCGATATCGTGATCATTTGCGGGTCGCCCAAGAGTTCCAACAGCAACCGCCTGCGCGAAACAGGCGAAAAGCAAGGCGTGCCCAGCCACATCATCGATTCGGCGGAAGAATTGGATATGAAACTCTTACAAGGCAAAAAGAAAGCGGGTATCAGTTCAGGCGCCTCGGTCCCGCGGGTTATCGTGGACCAGTTGGTGCAACGCATCCAAAAATATTTTCCAGGCACGCGCGTGCATACTTTTGAGAATCCGGAAAAGAAGATCGTTTTTGCACTGCACCATCTAAAATAATGGACAATAGGGTTATGCCTTTGATGAACAGTGCAACAGGATTTCGTGCCCATCGTATGCTGGAAGTGGTAGTCAAGGGCATAACCCTAATGGACAATTCTAAATCCGAAGCACGAAATCCGAAA
>JACROV010000004.1 GCA_016214285.1 Candidatus Omnitrophota bacterium
ATCTCGTGGATTGTTGTTCTACCGCCTTATCCAACAAGCGGTAAATATCGCTCCGGTTACGGCTCAAGATATTCATGGCGGTAAAGATTGAATCATATCCACAAGATTTAGTAGTAATGGTCATCAAGGGCATAACCCTATTCTTTTAATCTGGAACCTTGACAAGATTACTATTGGGGAAGGTTGGAAAGATCAAAAACTCTGATTCGGACGGAGTTTCGATAACGGACACCCTGGTCAGGGAGGACTGCAGGTGTCCGTTGTTATCTTTCTAAAAAACCAGAAAACTTCTCCCATTCGGGAAAGAAGTTTTCTGGTTAAAGGAAATAACAACGGAGAGGCCGGGATTCGAACCCGAGGGACGGCTTACGCCGTCCAACTGCTTAGCAGGCAGCTGCGTTCAACCACTCCGCCACCTCTCCATAAAATTTTTTTCGAAGATTTTATGGATCTCGAATCCAGCCTTAAGCGGGATGAGAGATCTCATATTGTTTTGCTGAAACAACTTATGGGAAAGAGTTCTCGCCGCTTCGCTCAAAATGATAAGATCGAGGACCTCTCTCCAAAGACGAGAGGTGACTTTCAAAGCATTCCTAAGAATACTCGATGACCTTTTTGAAATCAAGTCTTTTTTGTAGTAAGGATGGGGGGTGTTTATGAAGGAATTGAAATTGCCGGAAGGCATCAAGAAAAATATCGGCGCGTTCGTTGAATCCCTAAAAGGAATTTACCGTGACGAGATGATCTCTGTTATCCTCTACGGCAGCGCGGTCAGCGGCGAGTTGACCGAATCCCATTCGAACATCAATCTTCTGGTCGTGCTCAAAAATACGAATTTGCCCTCGCTGGAGGTATCCCGTCGGCTCGTCGGCAAGCCTTCGCACCGCAGGATTGAACCGCTATTTCTAAGCCGTGAATACGTGCTCAATTCAAGCGGCGTTTTCCCGATCGAATTCCTGGACATGAAAGAAAATTATGTGTGTCTTTACGGCGAGGATATCTTCAAGGGAATAACCATCAACCTGAAAAATTTGCGGTTTCAGTGCGAGCAGGAATTAAAATCAAAACGGATCCTCCTCCAGCAGCAGTATCTGCGCCTTAATCCGAAGGACAAAAGGGCCCTCGCGAACCTGCTTTTCAGGAGCCTCACTTCCGCCGCGCATATTTTAAAGAATATTTTGCGGCTTAAAGGAAAGACGCCGCCGCGCGCCAAGGAAGACGTGTTTAAAGAAATCGCCGTCGATCTTCAGGTGGAGACCGCGGTGTTTTTAAAGATCTGGCAGGCCAAAAGAAATCCGGCGCGTCTTAACGTGGAGGATCTCCGGGCATTGCTCGGAGATTTCGCGCTGGAACTGGATGAAATCATCAAGACCGTGGACAGGCTGTGAACCATTCCTTGAAACGATTGTTGCCGGCGGCCCTGGCGGTTTTCGCGCTTTCCGGGCTGGCCCGCGCGCAGGTCCCCGCGCCGCAGGGGCGGGTCAATGATTTCGCCGGCGTCATTTCCGCGGATTATAAAGACAGGATCAGCTCTTTGATCGGCGAGGTGGAGCAAAAAACTTCCGATGAGATCGCGGTCGTCACGCGCGAGTCCATCGCGCCGTACGGGGCCGATGATTACGCCCAGATGCTTTTTGATAGTTGGAGAGTCGGGAAGAAGGGAAGGGATAACGGTGTTTTGATTCTTTTGGCGGTCAAGGAACGGGAATGGCGGATCCATACCGGTTACGGGGTGGAAGGGATCCTTCCCGACGGGGTTTGCGGACAAATCGGACGCGATTATATGGTCCCGTATTTTAAGGAGGGGAAGTATTCTGAAGGCCTTTATTATGGGGCCGCCGCCGTCGCGAATATTATCGCCAAAGACGCGAATGTCACGCTGGACGGATTAAAGGACGTCAGATTTCAGGAAGGATCCCCGGATGTGTCCGCGGTTTGGTATATTCTTGTAGCTTTGATTATTTTAATCCTGATGTCGCGTTATCCGCTGATCTGGATCCCTGGTGGATTGGGAGGTTATGGCCGCGGCGGTTTCGGTGGGGGAGGTTTTGGCGGCGGCGGATTTGGGGGAGGCGGATTTGGCGGCTTCGGCGGCGGCTTCAGCGGCGGTGGCGGCGCCGGCGGCAGATTCTAGAGAATTTTTAAAAAACAAAACAGGAGGATAATCATGAAGGCATTATGGACGGTTCTGGGGATTGCTTTTGTCGTTGTTTTGCTGGCGATCTCGGGGTACAACGGCATTGTCACCAAACATGAAACGATCACGGCCAAATGGGCGCAGGTGGAAAATCAGTTGCAGAGACGCAACGACCTTATCCCGAACCTCGTGAACACGGTCAAAGGCTACGCCGGGCATGAAAAAACCGTTTTTGAAGAGGTGACCAACGCGCGTTCACAGTGGGCCAGGGCGGGTTCTGTCGACGACAAGGTCAAGGCCGCGGGCGCCATGGATTCCGCCGTCGCGCGCCTGCTTCTGGTCGCGGAAAATTATCCAACATTGAAGGCGGACCAGACGTTCCTGCAGCTGCAGGATGAGCTGGCCGGGACAGAAAACCGTATTGCGGTAGAAAGAATGCGGTATAACGACGCGGTGCGCGATTACAACGTAACTGTCCGCGTATTTCCGGGGAACATTATTGCCGGCATGTTTGGGTATAAGCCCGCGACGGAATATTTTAAGGCGGAAGAAAATGCGAAAGCCGTTCCCAAGGTCGAATTTTAACTCGAAAAAAGCGGCGTTATGAAAACCGTCATCCTTTTGACCATATCCAATGTCTTTATGACCTTCGCGTGGTACGGGCATTTGAAATACAAAAATACCCCGCTCATGCTCGCCATCCTGGTCAGCTGGCTGATCGCCTTCGCGGAATATTGTTTCCAGGTGCCGGCCAACCGTATCGGGCACGGGACGTTCACCGCCCCGCAGCTGAAGACCATCCAGGAAGTCATCACGCTCATTGTCTTTTGCGTTTTTTCCGTCCTGTATCTCAAGGAAGAGATCCGCTGGAATTATTTTGTCGGCTTCGCGCTGATCATCCTCGCCGTATTTTTTATTTTCAAAAAGTGGTGAAAATACACGAGAATTGCGGTTGATTAAGCTTCCGCGCGGTGTATAATACTCTCATGCGTTATCACTTAAGCCATCATAATTTTGCAAGCAAGACACAACGCCTTGCTGCTCTTTGATAAAAAAATATAATAGGGTTATGCCTTTGATGAACAGTGCAACAGGATTTCGTGCCCATCGTATGCTGGAAGTGGTAGTCAAGGGCATAACCCTAATATAAATTTACTGTAGGAGTCCATAAAAAAAGACGATATCTTACTTTCAAAAGGTCTCGCCAACCTAAAAAACATGAAAGGGATATCGTCTTATGA